>NZ_JBVHWK010000006.1:202966-305313 GCF_055569445.1 Streptomyces sp. NPDC029122
TCCTCCCCCCCCCCCCCCCACCCCCTGCCCCTGCCCACCCTCCCCCCCCCCCCCCCCCCCCCCGCCCCCCCGCCCCCCCCCCCCCCCCCCCCCCCCCGTCCGTACCCGCTCGGGTCAGCAGGTGTTCGGGTGCGCGACGTCCAGCACGAACCGCTCGGGCGAGTGCAGGACGGAGGTGCTGTAGAACGGCTGGGTGTCGAAGGCGGCGCCGAAGGTCACGTACCCCTCGAAGTCGCCGGTCAGGGCGATGCCCTTGAGCTTGCTGAGGTAGATCTTCTGGAGCTTGGGCCCCTGGTAGACGTTCTGCCCCGCGTCGTCGTGGGCGGCGGCGGGGTGCAGCCGGATCTCCAGGAAGTACTTCCCGGCCAGCGGCACGGGCTTGCCGGACCCGTCGTAGACCAGCTGGGACACGGGAGTGACGGTGACCGGGGGGACGTACCCCTCGAGGTCGATCACGATCCGGTCGAACGTGCAGTGCCCGCCCCAGCGCGCGTTGACGACGAGCGGAGTCTGGGTGCGGGTGGACGTGGTGGCGGCGGAGGCCGGCGACGTGGAGAGCGCGAGCCCGGCGGTGAGCAGGGCGCCCGTGGCCAGGGCCACGATCCGGCGGCGGTGCGGGTGACGCATGATGTCTCCCCGGTTCCGTGAGACGGGGACTGCCTGTCATCCCCTAGGACACCGCCGGGCCGCGCGCGGTTCCACGCGCCGCCCCTCAGTACGCCAGCAGTGCGCTCAGCTGCGCGTCCAGGTCGTAGTGGCGCCGCTCCTGCCCGCGCGGCACCAGCTCCGTCATCCGCCGGCACAACGCGTGCACGTCCCTGGCGCGGGCGGAGAGCACGCAGCCGCGCTCGCCGTTGCTGAAGCCGAGCAGGACGCGCGGCTCGGAGCCGCTCCAGCCGGGCCACACCTGTATGTCGCCCTCGCCGGTGGGCGCGTGCTGCCCGTCGAGCAGCAGCTCGCGCGAGAACACCCAGCGGGCGAGGTGGGCCCCCGCGCCCCGGAGGTCGACGGCCACCTCGTACGGGCGGTCCGTGCGGTAGACGAAGCGGCCGGTCAGGGGCACGGTCAGGGGGGCGGCTTCCAGCCGCAGCGGCAGGAGTCGGTGGTCGGTGGTGATGGCCATCGGCGGCTGCCTCTCGTCGTACGGGGGTCGTCCGGCGCCCCTCCCCGCACGCTATCGCCGCCCGTGGCCGCGCTCCGGGGCCGAAGGTCCCGAGGGGCCGGGCCGCAGGGCCCCTTTTCGGCCACGACCCGGTCCGGACCCCGCCCGGAGACCGCTACGGGGTCAGCACTCGATCACGTTGACCGCGAGCCCGCCGCGCGCCGTCTCCTTGTACTTGACCTTCATGTCGGCGCCCGTCTCCTTCATGGTCTTGATGACCTTGTCGAGGGAGACCTTGTGGCTGCCGTCCCCGCGCATCGCCATCTTCGCCGCGGTGACGGCCTTGACGGCGGCCATGCCGTTGCGCTCGATGCAGGGGATCTGGACGAGGCCGCCGACCGGGTCGCAGGTCAGGCCGAGGTTGTGCTCCATGCCGATCTCGGCGGCGTTCTCGACCTGCTCGGGGGTGCCGCCCAGGACCTCGGCGAGGGCGCCCGCCGCCATCGAGCAGGCGGAACCGACCTCGCCCTGGCAGCCGACCTCGGCGCCGGAGATCGAGGCGTTCTCCTTGAAGAGCATGCCGATCGCGCCCGCGGCGAGCAGGAAGCGGACCACGCCGTCCTCGTCCGCGCCGGGCACGAAGTTCACGTAGTAGTGCAGGACCGCCGGCAGCACGCCCGCCGCGCCGTTCGTGGGAGCGGTCACCACGCGCCCGCCCGCCGCGTTCTCCTCGTTGACGGCCATCGCGTAGATCGTCGTCCACTCGCTGCGGTGCATCATCGGGTCGCCCTCGGTGCGCAGCTGGCGCGCCGTGGAGGCGGCCCGGCGCTTGACGCGCAGCCCGCCCGGCAGGATGCCCTCGCGGGACATGCCGCGCGAGACGCAGGACTGCATGACGCGCCAGATCTCCAGGAGGCCCTCGCGGATCTCCTCCTCCGTGCGCCAGGCCTTCTCGTTCTCCAACATCAGGGAGGAGATCGACAGACCGGTCTCGTTGGCCAGGCGCAGCATCTCGTCGCCCGAGCGGAACGGGTACCTCAGGACGGTGTCGTCGAGCTTGATCCGGTCCTCGCCGACCGCGTCCTCGTCCACGACGAAGCCGCCGCCGACCGAGTAGTAGGTCTTCTCCAGGAGCGGGGCGCCGGAGGCGTCGTACGCGAAGAGGGTCATGCCGTTCGCGTGGTAGGGCAGCGAGCGGCGGCGGTGCAGGATCAGCTGGTTCGGCTCGTCGAAGTCGATCTCGTGGGCACCGCCTATCTCGGCACCCAGCAGACGCAGCTTGCCGCTCTTGCGGATGCGCTCCACCTCGTCGTCGGCGCTCTCGACGTCCACCGTGCGGGGGGAGTGGCCCTCCAGGCCGAGCAGGACCGCCTTGGGCGTGCCGTGCCCGTGGCCGGTCGCGCCGAGGGAGCCGAAGAGCTCCGCCCGGACGGAGGCGGTCTGGGCGAGGGCGCCGTCCTTCTTCAGCCGCGTCACGAACATGCGCGCCGCGCGCATGGGACCGACCGTGTGTGAGCTGGACGGACCGATGCCGATCGAGAAGAGATCGAATACGGAGATGGCCACTGGCGGACTCCCGGAACATCCCCGCTGTGGCGGGGAAACAACGACCCGTCCAGCTGCCCGCGAGGGTAGCGAGGCAGCCGACGGATGGGCGGACTTTGCGGATGTTTGGGCAAAGGGCGCCGGTGGGCGCCCTTGCCCTGCTAAAGCAGCGTACGTCCTTCATGCGGGGGTGAGCTCCCGCCCCGGGGCGTTGCCGCGAGTGATTTCGACCTCGGGCGCCGAGGACGGCGGGCCGGGGCTTCCAGCTGGTTCCGCGCCACGGCGGAGGCGCCTCGGCGGGGTGGGAACCCACAGGGGGACGAGAGGTCCGCCGGGGGGTCTGTGTCATGAAAAGGGGCCCGGCCCTGTGCGAGAACAAGACCGGGCCCCCCTCCCGAGCCCGTGACCAGGCGCTGGGCGACTAGAGCGACGGGTACAGCGGGAACTTCGCGGCCAGGGCCGAGACGCGCGCCTTGAGGGCGGTGGCGTCGTAGTCCGGCTTCAGCGCCTGCGCGATGATCTCGGCGACCTCGGTGAAGGCCTCGGCGTCGAAGCCGCGGGTCGCGAGGGCCGGCGTACCGATCCGCAGGCCCGAGGTGACCATCGGGGGCCGCGGGTCGTTCGGGATGGCGTTCCGGTTGACCGTGATGCCGACCTCGTGGAGGCGGTCCTCGGCCTGCTGGCCGTCCAGCTCGGAGTTGCGCAGGTCGACGAGGACCAGGTGCACGTCGGTGCCGCCCGTGAGGACGTCCACGCCCACGGCCTTGACGTCGTCCTGCACCAGGCGGGCGGCGAGGATCCTCGCGCCCTCCAGGGTGCGCTCCTGGCGCTCCTTGAACTCCGGCGAGGCCGCGACCTTGAAGGAGACGGCCTTGGCCGCGATCACGTGCTCCAGCGGGCCGCCCTGCTGACCCGGGAAGACCGCGGAGTTGATCTTCTTGGCCAGCTCCTGCGTCGACAGGATGACACCGCCGCGCGGACCGCCGAGGGTCTTGTGCGTGGTGGTGGTGACGACGTGGGCGTGCGGAACCGGGTTCGGGTGCAGGCCCGCGGCGACCAGACCCGCGAAGTGGGCCATGTCGACCATCAGGTACGCGCCGACCTCGTCCGCGATCCGGCGGAACGCGGCGAAGTCCAGCTGGCGCGGGTAGGCGGACCAGCCGGCGACGATCAGCTGCGGCTTGGACTCCTTGGCGAGGCGCTCGACCTCGGCCATGTCCACCTGGCCGGTCTCGTCGACGTGGTAGGGGACCACGTTGTAGAGCTTGCCGGAGAAGTTGATCTTCATGCCGTGGGTCAGGTGACCGCCGTGGGCCAGGTTCAGGCCCATGATCGTGTCGCCCGGCTTCAGCAGCGCGAACATCGCGGCGGCGTTGGCCTGCGCGCCCGAGTGCGGCTGGACGTTCGCGGCCTCGGCGCCGAACAGCGCCTTGATGCGGTCGATCGCGATCTGCTCGACCACGTCGACGTGCTCGCAGCCGCCGTAGTAGCGGCGGCCCGGGTAGCCCTCGGCGTACTTGTTGGTCAGGACCGAGCCCTGGGCCTCCATGACGGCGACGGGAGCGAAGTTCTCCGACGCGATCATTTCCAGGGTCGACTGCTGGCGCGCGAGCTCGGCGTCGACGGCGGCGGCGACGTCGGGGTCGAGCTCGTGGAGGGGGGTGTTCAGAACGGACATCAGGATCCCCTGGGGTGTCAGTTGTCGGAGTGGGTGAGCGCGGCGTACTCCTCGGCGGTGAGGGCGTCCTTCGGCTCCTCCGAGAGGCGCACCTTGAACAGCCAGCCACCCTCGAAGGGCGCGGAGTTCACCAGGGCCGGGTCGTCCACGACGTCCTGGTTGAACTCGACGATCTCACCGGAGACGGGGGAGTACAGGTCGCTGACCGACTTGGTCGACTCCAGCTCGCCACAGGTCTCGCCCTCGGTGACGGTGTCGCCGACCGCGGGCAGCTGGGCGAAGACGACGTCACCGAGAGAGTTGGCGGCGAACTCCGTGATGCCGACCGTCGCGACGCCGTCTACGGCGGCCGACAGCCACTCGTGCTCCTTGGTGTAACGCAGCTGCTGGGGGTTGCTCATGACCTGATTCTCCTGGATGCGGGGAGGTGGATACGAACGGTGGTCTTGCGTGCTGAGACGGTGGAGCCCGGTACGAGGGCTACTTCTGCCGCTTGTAGAAGGGCAGGGCCACGACCTCGTAGGGCTCATGCGTACCGCGAATGTCGACGCCGACGCCGGAGGTGCCGGGCGCGGCGTGCGCCGCGTCGACGTACGCCATCGCGATCGGCTTGCCCAGCGTGGGGGACGGGGCACCGGAGGTCACCTCGCCGATGACCTCGCCGCCCGCGACCACGGGAAAGCCGGCGCGCGGGACGCGGCGGCCCTCGGCGACCAGACCGACCAGCTTGCGCGGCGGCTTGGTGGCGGCGACCTCGGCGGCGGCCTCCAGGGCGGCGCGGCCGACGAAGTCACCCTCCTTCTCGAACTTCACGACCCGGCCCAGCCCGGCGTCGAAGGGGGTGAGGGCGGTGGTCAGCTCGTGCCCGTACAGCGGCATGCCCGCCTCCAGGCGCAGCGTGTCGCGGCAGGACAGGCCCGCCGGCACCAGACCGGCGTCCTTGCCCGCCTCGGTCAGGGCCTGCCACAGCTCCACGGCGTGCTCGGGGGAGACGAACAGCTCGAAGCCGTCCTCGCCCGTGTAGCCGGTACGGGCGATCAGCGCGGGCACGCCCGCGACGGTGCCCGGCAGGCCGGCGTAGTACTTCAGGCCGTCCAGGTCGGCGTCCGTGAGCGACTTCAGGATGCCGGGGGACTCGGGGCCCTGGACGGCGATCAGCGCGTACGCGTCACGGTCGTCGCGGACCTCGGTGTCGAAGCCGGCGGCGCGCTCGGTGAGCGCGTCCAGCACGACCTGGGCGTTGGAGGCGTTGGCGACGACCATGTACTCGGTCTCGCCGAGGCGGTAGACGATCAGGTCGTCCAGGATCCCGCCGTCCTCCCGGCAGATGTGCGTGTAGCGGGCGCGGCCGACGCCGACGGTGGAGATGTTCCCGACGAGCGCGTAGTCCAGGGCCTTCACGGCCTCCGGGCCGGTCAGGGTGATCTCGCCCATGTGGGACAGGTCGAACAGGCCGGCCTTGGTGCGCACGGCGTTGTGCTCGTCGCGCTCACTGGCGTAGCGCAGCGGCATGTCCCAGCCCGCGAAGTCGGTCATGGTCGCACCGAGCGAGCGGTGCAGCGCGTCGAGCGCGGTCAGGCGGGGGGCAGTGCTCATGGGTGTGGCTCCCGGGTCCCAGGGCATGACATGACGAGGAGGTTCCTCCCCATCTGTCATCGGAACCTGAGAGGTTCGCCGAGAGTTCCCGGAGGGGGAACGCCGACTTGCACCTTGGGTGGAGCACGCGCCGGGCCGTCGGGGACGGACGCGGCGGGGGCTCGCTTTTCAGATCTGCCTCATCCACGCGGTACGGGGCCTGAGAGATTCAAGGGAGGTACTTGCTCCTTCGGCGCCCGGGCACGGCCTCGCGGCCTGCCGGGACTCTCCCGCGCGGATTCAAGCGGCCGGTATGCAGTTTGGTGTCCAGATGGCGCACATCATTGCACGGGACGGGCGGGAGGGGGCAGTGGGGCCCGGAAGAACGTGCGGTCCGCGCGGTCCGGTGGAGGCCGCCTGCGCGCCGGCCGGGCCGTCCGCGCTGTGGAACGTCCGCCCGCAACCGCGGCCGGCGGATTACCGTCTCTTTACATTCAGTGGGCATGGGGCCCTCGCGGGCCCGATTCGGGGGGAGACGATTCACTGTGCGGAGGTTCGGAGTGGTGACGACCACGGGCACGGTCGGGGCGGTCCCGGCGCCGCGGAGCGCGGCCCGCCCCGCGGCGGCCGGCGGTCCGGTGCGTGACCTGCGTGGACGGTCCGCGGGGCCGCACCGGCTCGGCTACGCCGCCGGGGACATCGTCGTGGTGTCCGGGCTGCCGGGCGGCGGCAAGAGCACCCTGATCAAGCGGGCCGCCGAGACCGGCATCGACTCCCAGGACACCCGCGAGCGCTGGGAGCGCCGCATGCCGTCCGCCCTGCCGTACGCGGTGTACCGGCCGCTGGTGCGCGCCGCCCACTACCGGGGGCTGTGGCGCGAGCTGCGCTCCGGCGCCTCTGTGGTGGTCCACGACTGCGGCACCCAGTCCTGGGTGCGGGCCCTGCTGGCCGCCGTCGCCCGGCAGCGGGGCCGGGCCCTGCACCTGCTGCTGCTCGACACCACCCCCGAGGAGGCCCTGGCCGGGCAGGCGGCGCGGGGCCGCCGGGTGTCGGCGTACGCCTTCGCCCGTCACCGGAGCGCGGTCGCCCGCCTCCTGGCCGCGGCCGAAGCGGGCCGCCCCCCGCGCGGCTGCGCCACGGTCACCCTCCTGGACCGCCGGGCGGCCTCCGCCCTGAACCGCGTCGCCTTCGACGCCTGAGGCGGCGGCGTCCCCAGGCGCCGCCCGCCCCGGCCCGCCGCCGGAGGCCGGGGTAGCCTCGGGGCGACATCGGCGCGGAACAGGGAGAGCGGGCGCACATGACGGGCAACGGCTGGCCGGCGAACGAGTTGGAGCAGGTGCTCGGAGCGGTGCTCGGCCGGGCGGACGCCGGCCCGCAGATCCTGGAGGCGCTCGGCCGCAGCCGGGTCTGGGTGCCGCTGCCCCAGGGCGGCGGTCCCGACAGCACCTCCCTCGACCTCCCCACGATGCTGATCGGCGGCGAGGCGTACGTCCCCGTCTACAGCTCGGAGGCCCAGTTCCGCTTCGCCGCCGGCCCCGCCATGGACTTCGCGGTCGCCCCCGCGGTCGAGTTCGCCCGCGGCCTGCCCCCGCAGCTCGGCATCGCCCTGAACCCCGAGGGCGCCGTCGGGGTCCCGCTGCCCCCGGCCGCCGTCGCGGAGCTGTGCCGCACCGGCCGTACCGAGCTCGACGGCCCGGCCACCGGCGGCCGCGTCCGGCTGTTCGAACCCGACTGGCAGGACGACCCGGTGGACTTCCTCGCCGCCGCCGGCGAGGAGTTCCGGGCCACCGGAGCGGTCGCGGCCGCCCACCGCTGCCTCGCCAGCGTCGAGGGCGGCGACCCCCAGCTCTACATCGGTGTCCGGCTGACGGGATGGGATCCCGAGGCGCGGAACGCCCCGCTGGAGGCACTCGGCCGCGCCCTGGCCCGCGTACCGGCGCCCTGGCCGGTGCAGCTGATCCTGCTGGACGCCGCCGAGGACCCGGTCACGGACTGGATTCGTGAGCGCGTACGCCCCTTCTACCTGCCGTAGCGCCGCTTAAGCTGGTCGGGACGTGTGGACGACGGGCGGAAGAAGACGAAGAGGGGTACCGGGTGAGTGCGTCAGGCACGGCCGCGGCCGGGCAGGTCGAGCACATGCTGCGCCAGGTGACTCCCGGGCGCTATGAGAGCTACGAGTCATTCCTGCGCGCCCTCGCCGAGGGCAGGCTGTGGATGCTGCTGTGGCAGGGGCAGCCGGGCTCGCCGGACGCCCAGTACGGCGGCATGGAGGTCGAGGGGCTGGGCTACGCCCCCTGCGTGACCTCCCCGCAGGAGCTGGCCGCGAGCGGCTGGAACCGCGGCTACGAGGTCGTCACCGGCCGGGACATCGCCCGCGCCCTGTACCCGGACCGCTGGGGGCTGTGGGTCAACCCGCACGCCCAGGGCGGCGGCCTCGGCGTGCCGTGGGCCGACCTGCGCCGGGTCGCCACCGGCCTGGACCGGATGCCGGCGGGGCCGCTGCGGCTGTCCGAGCCGGCCCTGGAACTCCCGCAGTTCTACGGGCTGCTGACCCAGCACGCGCACCGGACGCCGGCCGTGAGGTCGCTGCGCCGCGCCTGGGTGCAGCCCTCGCTCGGGTCGGCGTACCTCGCGGTGGGACTGGACCTGTACGACGCATCGGCGCCCGCGCTGGAATCCGTACGGGAGATGATGCGCCAGTCGGTCGGCGCCGTGCCCGAGGGGGTTCCGGTGTGCACGGTCGCGCTGGCGGACGAGCACGATCCGGTGGCGATGTGGCTGCGTGCGCAGACCAGGCCCTTCTACGACCGCGAGGGGCAGGCGGCCGCCTACTGAGCCGCTCCGGGGGCTCCAGGGGCTCCGGGGGCGCGTTCCCCGAGCTGCCTACAGGGATTTCCCGGGTGCGCCCGGACCCTGAGACGGACCCCTCCGACGGACACCGGGCCGCCGGGAACCATGGTTCCCGGCGGCCTTCGTCTTGTCCGGATATCACCGCAGACGGGCGTCCAATTGGCTCGGTACTCCCACGAGTTGGCCTTGATGTCCGTTTGCGTACCGAACGGACGGTCTTGCTCCGCTGAGCCGTGAGCGGAGTCCGGATAACGGGAACCACGGCCTCAGATCACGGTTGCGCATCCATTCATCTGCGGGTCTGGCGGCTGGTCGAGCGCCCGATGAAGACTCCCCACCCAAGAGCCGGTCAGTCCTCGCGGACGCGGTTCGGCACGTGGTTCCGCCGTTCGTCCCGACACGGCGCTCCCGTACTTCCCGCACCTCAGCCGCACCGCACCGCCCGCACCGCACCCTGCTCCACCCACAGCACGGCCGCACTGCCAGCACCTCGCACCTCGTACGCGTTCACGTGCCCCGAGCACTCGAGCGCCACTCCGCACCAACGCCGCCACAGCGGCGGGCATGGGCCGACCACCCGTCGGCCGAGAGGGGTCCCCACCACGATGACGGCACCACTGCACGACACGAGCGCGGAAACACCCGCACCCGTGTCCGTAGCCGACGTCCCTGCCAAGGCCATCGAAGGCCGCTCGCCCGGCCGCATCGCCTGGATGCGGCTCAAGCGCGACAAGGTCGCGCTGACCGGCGGCGTGATCGTGATCCTCCTGATCCTGGTGGCGGTCTTCGCGCCGCTGATCGTGAACCTGCTGGGCCACGACCCCAACGAGTTCCACGAGGACATGATCGACCCGGACCTGGGCACGCCGCTCGGCTCCTTCGGCGGCATCAGCTCCGACTTCCTGCTGGGCGTCGAACCGACCAACGGGCGCGACGTGTTCAGCCGGATCGTCTACGGCGCCCGCATCTCGCTGGTCGTCGCCTTCCTGGCGGCCTTCGTCTCGGTCGTCCTCGGCAGCCTCCTGGGCGCCCTCGCCGGCTTCCTCGGCGGCTGGGTGGACGGGATCATCAGCCGCCTGATGGACCTGCTGCTGGCCTTCCCGCAGCTGCTGTTCACCATCGCCCTGGTCTCCGTCGTCCCCAACTCCCTGTGGGGGTTCGAGGGTTCGGGCGTCCGCATGGGCGTGCTCATCCTCGTCATCGGCTTCTTCGGCTGGCCGTACATCGGCCGCATCGTCCGGGGCCAGACGATCTCCCTGCGTGAACGCGAGTACGTCGAGGCCGCGCGCAGCCTCGGAGCCGGCCGCGGCTACATCCTGATCAAGGAACTGCTGCCGAACCTGGTCGCGCCGATCCTCGTCTACGCCACGCTGATCATCCCGACCAACATCCTGACCGAGGCGGCCCTCAGCTTCCTGGGCGCCGGCGTGAAGCCGCCCACCGCTTCCTGGGGAAAGATGCTCTCCGACGCCGTCCCCATCTACCAGGACGACCCCATGTACATGGTGGTCCCCGGCATGACGATCTTCATCACCGTCCTGGCGTTCAACCTCTTCGGGGACGGGCTGCGTGACGCACTCGACCCCAAGGGCAGCTGAACCGCTTCTTCGATTCACCACCTATGGAGGTTGGACAACCGTGATCCGCAGAAAGCAGGCTCTCGCGATCACCGCCGTGATCGCCGCCCTCTCGATGACCGCCGCGTGCGGTGGCAACGGGGACAAGAAGGCCGACAGCAAGGCCGACGGCGACAGCGGCAAGGGTTACAGCGGTGCCGCCACCGCCGTGATCAACCCCTCGGAGGACAAGGGCGGCGAGCTCAAGCTCTGGTCCCCGCAGGACGTCGACTACCTCGACCCGGCGCGCGCCTACTACGGCTTCGTGTGGAACATGCAGCGGCTCTACGTCCGCAGCCTGCTCGCCTACGACGCCAAGCCGGGCAAGGACGGCACCAAGGTGGTCCCGGACCTCGCCGAGGCCCTGCCGGTCATCAGCAACGACGGCAAGACGTACACCCTCAAGCTCAAGGAGGGGGTGAAGTTCGAGGACGGTACGCCGATCACCTCGAAGGACATCAAGTACGGCATCGAGCGCGTCTTCGCCCAGGACGTCCTGTCCGGCGGCCCGACCTACCTGATCGACCTCCTCGACCAGGGCCAGAAGTACCCCGGCCCGTACAAGGACACGGACCCCAACAAGATGGGTCTGAAGACGGTCGAGACGCCGGACGACAGGACGATCGTCTTCAACCTGGCGAGCGCCAACTCGGACTTCAGCTACCTGCTGGCCATGCCGTCCTCCTCGCCGGTCCCGATGGGCAAGGACACGGGCGCCACCTACACCAACAAGCCGATGTCGACCGGTCCTTACAAGGTCGAGAGCTTCACCGCCGGCAAGGGTGCGACCTTCGTCCGCAACGAGAACTGGGACCCGAAGACGGACCCGATCCGCAAGGGTCTGCCGGACAAGGTCTCCTTCACGGTCACCACCAACCCGGACGACATGGACCAGCGCCTGCTCTCGGGCGACATCGACATGGCCGTCGACGGCACCGGTGTCCAGCAGGCCGCGAAGAACAAGATCCTCAAGGACGCGAACCTCAAGAAGAACGCGGACAACCCCTTCACGGGCTACATCCGCTACTTCGCCTTCCCGCAGACGGTCGCGCCGTTCGACAACATCGAGTGCCGCAAGGCCGTCATCTACGCGGCCGACCCGAAGTCCCTCCAGACCGCCCGTGGCGGCCCGACCAGCGGTGACCTCGGCGCGAACATGCTGCCGGCCGGCGTCCCCGGCTCGGACAAGAGCTACGACCCCTTCGGTCTGACGAAGGGCAAGCCGCAGGAGGCCAAGGCCAAGGAGGCCCTCAAGGCCTGCGGCAAGCCCGACGGCTTCGAGACCACCATCGCGGTGCGCAACAACCGCGCCCCCGAGGTGAAGACGGCCGAGTCCCTCCAGGCCTCCCTCGCCAAGGTCGGCATCAAGGCGACGATCGACCAGTTCGACGGCAAGCTCTCCTCCTCCACGATCGGTTCGCCCGAGAACGTGAAGAAGAAGGGCTACGGCATCATCGTCATGGGCTGGGGCGCCGACTACAACTCCGGCGCGGGCTTCCTGCAGCCGCTGGTCGACGGATCGTTCATCCTGCCGAACGGCAACAACAACTACACCGAGGTCAACGACCCCGAGATCAACGGCCTGTTCGACAAGGCCGCTGCCGCCCCCTCGCCGGAGGCCGCCGCCCCGTTCTACGGGGAGATCAACAAGAAGGTCATGGACAAGGCGCTCTACCTGCCGATCAACTTCGACAAGGCGCTCGTCTACCACAACCCGCGCCTGACGAACGTCTTCTTCAACGAGTCCTTCGGCAAGATCGACCTCGCCACCGTGGGCATCGCGCAGAAGTAGCAGGAGCACAGAAGTAGCAGGCTGCCCGGCGATGAGCCGGGCAGCCGGGCAGCCCGGCCGACCGCCGGGCAGGCAACCGCAACTCAGCACGTAAGTAAGTGCCTTCACCGCACATGCGCTAGTCCGAAGGGCAGGTGAAGGCCGCAGGCGCTGGCCGCCGCCCCCACGAGGGGCGGCGGCCAACAGCCCCGGGCGGCCGACTGCAGTGCTCGTCTACCTCATACGGCGGCTGTTCAACGTCGCCGCCACGCTGCTGGTGGTCTCCTTGGTCACCTTCGGCATCTTCTTCGCGGTCCCGAAGCTGACCGGCAGCGATCCCGCGCTCATGTACGCCGGCCGGGAGACCAACGAGACCGCCCTGGCGGGCATCCGCGTCAAGATGGGCTTCGACAAGCCCATCTCCGAGCAGTACCTGCTCTTCGTCAAGGGCATCTTCGCCGGCCGCGACTACGACGGCGGCACCGAGATCACCCACTGTGCGGCTCCCTGCTTCGGCTACTCCTTCAAGACCGAGGCGCCCGTCTGGGAGACCATGATGGACCGCATCCCGGTCACCCTCTCGCTCGCCCTCGGGGCGGCCGTGATCTGGGTGATCGCCGGTGTGGCCACGGGCGTGATCTCCGCCCTCAAGCGCCGCACCGCCATCGACCGCACCGTCATGGTCGGCGCGCTCGCCGGTGTCTCCCTGCCGATCTTCTTCACCGGCATGGTGGCCCCCGCGATCTTCGTCTACAGCCTCGGCTGGCTGGACGTCTCCAACTACAAACCCCTCACCGAGGATCCGCTGGCCTGGCTCAACAGCCTGATCCTGCCCTGGGTCACCCTCGCCTTCCTCTTCGCCGCCACCTACGCGCGCATCACCCGCGCGACCATGCTGGAGGTGCTCGGCGAGGACTACATCCGCACCGCCCGGGCCAAGGGCCTCAAGGAGTCCGTGGTCATCCGCAAGCACGCCCTGCGCTCCACGCTCACCCCGGTCGTCACGATGTTCGGCCTCGACCTCGGAGGGCTCCTCGGCGGCGCCGTGCTCACCGAGACCACCTTCAACTTCCAGGGCCTCGGGACGGCGGCCGTCGCCGCCATCAGCGCCGGCGACCTCCCCGTGATCATGGGGGTCACCCTGCTCGCCGCACTGTTCGTGGTGATGGCCAACCTGATCGTGGACCTGCTGTACGCCGTCATCGACCCGCGCGTGAGGCTGACGTGACCAAGAACGATTCCGACCAGCCGGCCTTCGTGCCCGAGCAGGGCGGCGCGCGCGACGCGACCCCCTTCCTCTCCGTGCGCGACCTCAAGGTCCACTTCCCGACCGACGACGGCCTGGTGAAGTCCGTCGACGGCCTCTCCTTCGACCTGGAGCGCGGCCAGACCCTCGGCATCGTCGGCGAATCCGGCTCCGGCAAGTCGGTGACCTCGCTGGCCATCATGGGCCTGCACCGCACCGGCAACGCGCGCAGCCGCCCGCACATCTCGGGCGAGGTGGTGCTCGACGGCGAGGACCTGGTCAGCGCCGACGCCGACCACGTACGCCGGCTGCGCGGCCGCAAGATGGCGATGGTCTTCCAGGACCCGCTGTCCGCGATGCACCCGTACTACTCGGTCGGCAAGCAGATCGTCGAGGCGTACCGGACCCACCACGACGTGGACAAGAAGAAGGCCCGCGCCCGCGCCGTCGAGATGCTCGACCGCGTCGGCATCCCGGAGCCCCACCAGCGCGTGGACGCGTACCCCCACGAGTTCTCCGGCGGCATGCGCCAGCGCGCGATGATCGCGATGGCGCTCGTCAACAACCCCGAACTGCTCATCGCGGACGAGCCGACCACCGCCCTGGACGTCACCGTCCAGGCGCAGATCCTCGACCTGATCCGCGACCTCCAGAAGGAGTTCGGCTCCGCGGTCATCATGATCACGCACGACCTCGGCGTGGTCGCCGAGATGGCCGACGAGATCCTGGTGATGTACGGCGGCCGGTGTGTGGAGCGCGGCACCGCCGAGAAGGTGTTCTACGAACCCCGCCACCCCTACACCTGGGGACTGCTCGGCTCCATGCCGCGCATCGACCGCGACCAGACCGAGCGGCTGATCCCGGTCAAGGGCTCGCCGCCCAGCCTCATCAACATCCCGAGCGGCTGCGCGTTCAACCCCCGGTGCCCCTACGCCGACGTGCCCAAGGGGGGCATCACCCGCACCCAGCGGCCCGAGCTGACCCAGGACGACAGCCGGCACTGGTCCGCCTGCCACATGTCGCAGGAGGAGCGGACCCGGATCTGGACCGAAGAGATTGCGCCGAAGCTGTGACGGACATGAAGAAGGACACCGCCGCCCAGGACCCGGCCGAGGGCTCCGCCCGGGGCTCCGGGACCGTCACCGAGGCGGAACCGCTGCTGAAGGTGACGGGCCTGGTCAAGCACTTCCCCATCAACAAGGGGCTGCTGCGCCGCGAGACCACCGCCGTCAAGGCCGTGGACGGCATCGACTTCGACGTCCGGCGCGGTGAGACCCTCGGCGTGGTCGGCGAATCCGGCTGCGGCAAGTCGACGATGGGCCGCCTCATCACCCGCCTGCTGGAACCGAGCAGCGGCCGCATCGAGTTCGAGGGCAAGGACATCACGCACCTGAGCGTGGCGGGCATGCGCCCGCTGCGCCGCGACGTGCAGATGATCTTCCAGGACCCGTACGGCTCGCTGAACCCCCGGCACACGGTCGGCGCGATCGTCTCGGCCCCCTTCAAGCTCCAGGGAGTCACCCCCGAGGGCGGCATCAAGGCGGAGGTCCAGCGGCTGCTCGCCCTCGTCGGCCTGAACCCGGAGCACTACAACCGCTATCCGCACGAGTTCTCGGGCGGCCAGCGCCAGCGCATCGGCATCGCGCGCGCCCTGGCCCTCAAGCCGAAGCTGGTCGTCGCCGACGAACCGGTCTCCGCGCTCGACGTTTCGATCCAGGCGCAGGTGGTGAACCTGCTGGACGACCTCCAGGAGGAGCTCGGCCTGACGTACGTGATCATCGCGCACGACCTGTCGGTCATCCGGCACGTCTCGGACCGCATCGCGGTGATGTACCTCGGCAAGATCGTGGAGCTGGCCGACCGCAAGTCGCTGTACGAGTCGCCGATGCACCCGTACACGAACGCGCTGCTCTCCGCCGTACCGGTCCCGGACCCGAGGCGGCGCGGCGCGAAGAGCGGCCGCATCCTGCTCAAGGGCGACGTGCCCTCGCCGATCTCCCCGCCGGCCGGATGCCGCTTCCACACGCGGTGCTGGAAGGCGACGGAGCTGTGCGCGAAGCAGGACCCGCCGCTGGTCGCCCTCAAGCCGGGCCACCAGGCGGCCTGCCACCACCCGGAGAACGCCCCCGCCGCGTCTTCCTGACACCCCCCTCCGCGCGCGGCGCCGCGGCCGGGCCGCCACCCCGCCGCGCGTCGCGCCGCCGGGCCGTCTCCCCGGCCTTGCGCCGCCGGGCCGCTCGGGTGGTTCGGCGGCGGAGTGACCCTCCGGCGCCGTGGTGCCGGAGTCGGTCCGGCGGCCACGGGCGGCGTCGGGGCCCCTGCTGGGGCCGGTCGTGCGTCAGCGGTGGTGGCCGCTGCGCGGAGCGGTCCCCTACCCGCCCTTCCACCGTTCCCCGGAGCTCCGCCCCGGACCCCCACGGGCGCTGCGCCGCCGCGCGGTCCAGCCCCGCCGGCGTCCGGAGGCGCCGGGGCACCTCAGCGGTAGCCGGGCGGGAACGGGCGAAGGGAGGCCGGGACTGCCCCGCGCAGCGACCCCCGGCCCGGGCCCCGGCCCGGCCTCGAGCCCTAGGGGGTGTCTCTTGGGCGGGCTGAGCTGTTGATCGGATGTGTCTGTCCGATTGGTCTGCAGCCCCCAAATGGGCCGGCCTCCGCGGTGCGGCGGGCCTCGCGTAGGGTCGCCGCATCCTTACCGATCAGGGGAGTTGGCGATGGGGCACACATTGCGACGGAGCGCCCGCGCGGCACTGACGGCGGTGGCGGGAGCCGCGCTGCTGGTGGGCTGCACGGAGGAACCACGCAAGCAGGTCGTGCCCGGCCCGACGTCCACGGCCACGGCCGCTCCCCAGGACGCCGTGGCCCTGGCCGAGCGCTACACGGCGGCCGGCGGGGACCCGGACGTGTACGGGATCCAGGTCGAGGACGGACCGGAAGGCGTGCCCCGGGTGGTCATCCGGACCCGCAACGCGGATCAGGCGGACGCGATCTTCCGTCGGCAGAACACCTCGGTCATCACCCACCTGAAGACGAAGGAGGGGGCGTCCTTCAAGAAGGGCTACTTCATCGACGTCTTCGGCCCCGACGGCGGACTCATCCACCGCATGGACGCTCGCCCCTAGCCCGGCCCCCGGCCCGCTGGCCCTCGGCTGGGCCGGGTCCGGGCCCCGGCCCTGTCCCGGGCCGTGGCCCCGCCCCTTCAGCCCCGGCCCCCGGCCGTCGGCCCTCCGCCCCGTGCCCCGGGGTCGTCGGGTCCGGGCAGCGGCTCCGGCCCCCGCGTCGCTGCCCGTACTCCGGCTTCGCGCGGCCCCGGCGGGCGGTGGCTTCGCGGCGGGCGACAATGGCGGGGTGCTCCACGATCTCTTCCCGCCCGGTATCCAGCACGCCCTGGACCTCGCGGGCATCTTCGTCTTCGCCACCGCCGGCGCCCTCCTCGCGGTCCGCAAGAACTTCGACGTCTTCGGCATCGCCGTCCTCGCCCTCGTCACCGCCCTCGGCGGCGGTCTCCTGCGCGACCTCTGCATCGGCGCCGTCCCGCCCGCCGCCTTCAGCGAGCTCAGCTTCTTCGTCACGCCCCTGATCGCCGCCGCGCTCGTCTTCTTCCTCCACCCCGAGGTCCAGCGCATCAACCGGGCCATCAACGTCTTCGACGCCGCCGGCCTCGGCCTGTTCTGCGTGTCGGGCACCACCAAGGCGTACGAGTACGGCCTGGGACTGACGTCCTCCGCCGCGCTCGGCGTGGCCACCGCCGTCGGCGGCGGTGTGCTGCGCGACGTACTGGCCAACGAGGTGCCCTCACTGCTGCGCGACCGCGAGATGTACGCCGTGCCCGCCGTCGTGGGCGCCGCCATGGTGGCCGTCTTCATCAGCTTCGAAGTGCTGAACCCCTTCACGACCGCGCTCGCGACCGTCACCACGTTCGTGCTGCGCCTGCTCGCGATGCAGTACCACTGGCGGGCCCCGCTGGCCTGGAACCGACGCTCTTCGGTGGCCGAAGAGCCGTAGTCCCGTCCCTCAAACAAAAGCTACCGCTTAGTAGCTTGCCGGTGTACCGTCGTCGGCATGTCTTACGCAGCGGCCCAGGCCTCCATCGGCGACAGCGAATTCGACCGCGACACCACCATCACCGCCCGCGCGGGCGAGCCCGGGGTGTACGACGCGGAGCTGTCCGCCGACTGGACGATCATCACCGCCGTCAACGGCGGCTATCTGCTGGCCCTGGTCGGCCGGGCCCTCGCGGCGGCCCTGCCGCACCCGGACCCCTTCACCGTCTCCGCGCACTACCTGACCTCCTCCGTGCCCGGCCCCGCCGTGATCCGCACCGAGGTGGTCCGCGTCGGCCGCACCCTCTCCACGGGCCAGGCCTCGCTGTTCCAGTACGACGAGAACGGCGCCGAGATCGAGCGCATCCGCGTCCTCGCCTCGTACGGCGACCTCGCCGCCCTCCCCGACACCGTGCACACGGTGGCGCGTCCGCCGGTGATGCCCGCGTACGAGGACTGCCTCGGCCCCGAGGCCGGTCCGGCCCCCATCCCCGGGAGCAGCGCCATCGTGGACCGGCTCCGCCTGCGGCTGGACCCGGCGACCGCGGGCTGGGCGGTCGGGGCGCCGTCCGGCAAGGGCGAGATGCGGGCCTGGTTCGAGCTGGCCGACGGCCGCGACGCCGACCCGCTGTCGCTGCTGCTCGCGGTGGACGCACTGCCGCCGACCGCTTTCGACCTCGGCCTGCTCGGGTGGGCCCCCACCGTGGAGCTCACCACGCACATCCGTCACCGCCCGGCGCCGGGGCCGCTGCGGGTGGGCATCGTCACCCGCAACCTGGCCGGCGGCTTCCTGGAGGAGGACGCCGAGGTCTGGGACTCGGCGGACCGCCTGGTCGCCCAGTCCCGCCAGCTGGCGCGCGCCCCGCGCTGACGCGAGGGGTCCGGGGGCGGGGCCCGGAGCCGCGTCGGCGCCGCCGGGGTCACGGCGGGCGCGGCCCCGCGCACCCCGGGCGGGAGCCGGCGGGGCAGGGGGCTCGTAGAATCAAAAAATCATGGCCTACCTCGACCACGCCGCGACCACGCCGATGCTCCCGGAAGCCGCTGCGGCGATGACCGCGCAGTTCGCCGCCACCGGAAACGCGTCCTCCCTGCACGCCGCCGGCCGCCGGGCCCGCCGTACCGTCGAGGAGGCCCGCGAGTCCCTCGCCGAGGCCCTCGGCGCGCGCCCGAGCGAGGTGGTCTTCACCGCGGGCGGCACCGAGGCCGACAACCTCGCCGTCAAGGGCCTCTACTGGGCCCGCCGCGACGCCGACCCGGCCCGCACCCGCGTCCTCGCCAGCCCCGTCGAGCACCACGCCGTCCTGGACGCCGTGCACTGGCTCGCCGAGCACGAAGGGGCCGAGGTCGAGTACCTCCCCGTCGACCGCTACGGCCGCGTGCACCCCGAGGACTTCCGGGCGGCGGTCGAGCGCGACCCCGACGGTGTCGCCCTCGCCACGGTGATGTGGGCCAACAACGAGATCGGCACCGTCATGCCGGTCCGTGAACTCGCCGCCATCGCGCGGGAGTACGGCGTACCCCTGCACTCCGACGCCGTCCAGGCCTTCGGGCAGCTCGACGTCCGCTTCGGCGACAGCGGCCTCGCCGCCATGACCGTCAGCGGCCACAAGGTGGGCGGCCCCTACGGGATCGGCGCCCTGCTCCTGGGCCGCGACCAGAGCCCCGTCCCGGTCCTGCACGGCGGCGGCCAGGAGCGGCACGTCCGCTCCGGCACCCTCGACGTGCCGGCCATCGCCGCCTTCGCGGTGGCGGCCGTACTCGCCGCCGAGCGGCGCGAGCGGTTCGCCGCCGAGGTCGGAGCCCTGCGCGACGAGCTGATCGGAGCCGTGCTGGCCGCCGTCCCCGACGCGGTCCTCGGCGGCGACCCCGAGGACCGGCTCCCGGCCAACGCCCACTTCAGCTTCCCCGGCTGCGAGGGCGACTCCCTGCTACTGCTCCTGGACGCGCAGGGCATCGAGTGCTCCACCGGCTCCGCCTGCACCGCGGGCGTCGCCCAGCCCAGCCACGTCCTGCTGGCGGCGGGCACCGACCCGCGGCTGGCCCGCGGCACCCTGCGGTTCTCCCTCGGCCACACCTCCACGAAGGAGGACGTCGCCGCGGTGGCCGCCGCCATCGGCCCCGCCGTGGAACGCGCCCGCACCGCCGGCCTCAGCTAGGCCGGGCGCCCGCGGGCTTCACCCAGGGCAGAACGCCGCTCCCTTCCCCCGGCGCCCGGGATCCCTAGGCTGAAGGGGTGAGCACCCATGCGCCCGACGAGTCCCGCGTCATCCCCCTGCGCCCGCGCAGCTCGCCGCCCGGTTCCGGCGGGGCGGTCCGCGCCCCGCAGCGACCGGCGCCGGCCTCCCCGGCACCCGCGCCGGGGGAACCGCTGTGGCGCGACCTCGTCGGTGACGTGCTGCGGCGCGAGCGGCTCGCCCAGGAGCGGACGCTGAAGGACGTCGCGGAGGCGGCCCGGATCTCGATGCCGTACCTGTCGGAGCTGGAGCGCGGACGCAAGGAGGCCTCCTCCGAGGTGCTCGCGGCCGCCGCCCGCGCCCTCGGGCTGGGCCTGGCCGACCTGCTCTCCCTCGCCACGGACGAGCTGGCCCGGCACGACCGGAGCCGGGCCGGCAGGCGCCGTACCTCGCCGACGGCGCGGTACGACTCCCTCTGCCTCGCCGCCTGACCGGACGGCGGCCGGTCAGGCGGGCGCGCCACCGCGGACGGCACGCGCGGTGCGCGGGTCAGGCGAACGCGAACCGCCGGCTCAGCACCTCGTCGGCGAGCCCGTAGGCCACGGCCTCCTCGGCGGTCAGCACCTTCTCCCGGTCCATGTCCGCGCGCAGCGCCGCCACGTCGTGGTGCGTGTGCCGGGACAGGACCTCCTCCACCTGGGAGCGGATGCGGACCATCTCCTTGGCCGCGAGGCTGAGGTCGGAGACCGTCCCCTGTCGGCCGTTGCTGGCCGGCTGGCCGAGCAGCACCCGCGCGTGCCGGAGCACGAACCGCCGCCCGGGATCGCCGCCGGCCAGCAGCACCGCCGCCGTGGACGCCGCCTGACCGACGCAGAACGTGGAGATCGGAGCCTGCACGAACGTCATCGTGTCGTAGATCGCCATCAGCGAAGTGAACGATCCGCCGGGCGAGTTGAGATAGATCGAGATCTCCCGCTCCGGATCGGCCGACTCCAGGTGCAGGAGCTGCGCGATGACCACATTGGCGACCCCGTCGTCGATCTCGGTGCCGATGAAGACGATCCGCTCGTTCAGCAGCCGGCTGAAGACGTCGTAGGACCGCTCGCCCTGCGCGGTGCGCTCGATGACGTAGGGAACCGTGTACGACCCCATGTCACAGCCCCGCCCGTCGGCGCGACGCGGCCGGGCGGATGTCGGCGAGCGACTCCACCACCCGGTCCACGATCCCGTACTCCCTGGCCTGTTCGGCGGTGAACCAGCGGTCCCGGTCGCCGTCCCGCGCGATCGTCTCCTCGCTCTGGCCGGTGTGCGCGGCGGTGATCCGCTCGACGGCCTCCTTGGTGAACCGGAGGTTCTCCGCCTGGATCTCGATGTCCGCGGCGGTGCCGCCGATGCCCGCAGAGGGCTGGTGCATCATGATCCGCGCGTTCGGCAGCGCGAACCGCTTGCCGGGCGCCCCCACGGTCAGCAGGAACTGGCCCATGCTCGCGGCGAACCCCATCGCCAGCGTCGAGACGTCGTTCGGGATCAGCCGCATGGTGTCGTAGATGGCGAGGCCCGCGGTGACCGACCCGCCGGGGCTGTTGACGTACAGGCTGATGTCGGTGCGCGGGTCCTCCGCCGACAGGAGCAGCAGCTGCGCGCACACCCGGTTGGCCGACACGTCGTCGACCTGGGTGCCGAGGAGCACGATCCGCTGGGCGAGCAGCTGCGCCGCGAGGTGGTCGTCGAAGGGGCTGGGCGGTGTGCCGCCCTCCTCGGCGCGGGGCGGGAGCGTGATCAGTGGCATCGTCTGTTCTCCTTGTCCGGACGCGGAAACCGTCGGCTCCACTCTTGACCCCGGAAGCTCCCCGGACGCGGTTCCTCTGCCCGCCGCAGATTCGCCAGGAGCAGAGGCGCCGGTCGGCCATCCCCCGTGCGGCGGGCGGAACTCGGCCGCCGGCAGGGTCTTAACCTCTTCGGATGCGCCCCATGGACCACAGAGACGTCGACCAGGCCGTCGCCGAGATGCTGCGCGTACTCGGCCCGCACGACACGGAGGACTGGACGGGGCCGGCGGGCCCGCTGGAGTGGAGCTGCTGGACGACGGCGGCCCACGTCGCGCACGACCTGCTGGCCTACGCCGGGCAGGTGGCCGCCCGCCCCGCCGGGGCCTACCTGCCCTTCGACCTGACCGTCCGGACGGACGCCTCACCGCGCGAGGTCCTCCAGGTGGTCGCCGCCGGCGGGGCACTGCTCAGCGGTGCACTCGCCCTGGCCGGCCCGGACGCACGGGCCTGGCACTGGGGGCCGACCGACCGGACCGGGTTCGCGGCGATGGGTGTGGCCGAGGTCCTGCTGCACGCCCACGACATCGCGCGGGGGCTACGGGTGCGGTGGCTGCCTCCGGCGCCGATGTGCGCCTCGGTGATCCGCCGGCTCTTTCCCGATGCCCCGCCGGGCGATCCGGCACAGGTGCTCCTGTGGTGCACGGGCCGGGGCGAGCTGGCCGGCCGGCCGCGCCGCACCTCGTGGACCTGGCAGGCAGCCCTGTCCCCCTGACCGGCCGCTCGTGGGAGCCGCGTCAGTCCCAGGAGTTGAAGAGCAGCCCGCCCAGGGTGTCGATCCCGTACGCGCGGACCTGGCGCCACTCGGCCGGGGAGAGCACCGAGGTGTCCACGTCGCCGAGGCCCGCGGTCAGTGTCCCGGCGCTCAGGACGGTGAACCCCGCGTCGGCGAAGACCCCGGCCCAGGGCGGCGGGGAGAGGAAGCCGTCCCGGTACCAGTCCCGGCACTGCCCCGCGAAGGCGATCCAGGGGTGGTGCGCGTGGCACAGGACGACGGCCGGTCCCGCCCCGCCGGTCACGCACCCGGTGTGGAAGGTGCGCGGGTACGCCCGCGCCTCCACCTCGCCCACCGTGCCCCCGGCGGCCCGGGCCGCGGCGTACAGGGCCGAGCGGAAGGCCGACAGGCCGGTCTCCGGAAGCGGGCCGTCCTGCGGCCGGAAGAAGCCCGTCGCGCCCGGCGGCAGCGAGAACGCCCGCCTCCCCTCCCCGGAGCGCCTCACGCCGGCGGCTGCGCGCGCACGAGCGCGATGTAGCGGTCCCAGTCCCAGTGCGGGCCGGGGTCGGTGTGGTCGGCGCCCGGGACCTCGTTGTGACCCAGGATGTGCTTGCGGTCCGCCGGTATGCCGTACCTCCGGCAGATGCCGGCGGCCAGCCGGGCAGAGGCCGCGTACATGGCGTCCGTGAAGTCCTGGGGCCGGTCGACGAAGCCCACGTGCTCTATCCCGACGCTGCGCTCGTTCATCCGGCGGTTGGCCGCGTGGAAGGCCACGTCCAGCTCGCGCACCATCTGCTCCACATGGCCGTCCTGGCGCACGATGTAGTGCGCCGACGCCTTGTGCCACGGGTTCCTGAAGGCGTCCACCGAGGACGCGAAGCCGCCCTGTGTGACATGGACGACGATCCGGTCCACCCGGTAGTCGTCGGGCCGGTCCGCCAGCCGCCAGTTCGCCGGTGAGGCCGCCGTCCAGCTCGCCCCCGCGTGGTCGAGCTCGCCCTCCTTGCGCGGCTTGGACACCCCCGGCAGCAGCCACCGGGCCCGAGCGATCTCGTCCCGGGCCGCCACCCCCGCCGCCGCGAGGACCCCCAGCCCGCCCAGGAGCACCGCCCGCCGGGTCCGGCGCGGCCCCTTCTCCGCCTGTTCGCTCATGTGATCCACCCCCCACAGCCGATAACGCGCTGTGACCCCGTCCGGTTCCCCGTACCCTGGACGGTGCTATGACTGAGAACCTGCCGCGCACCGCCCGCCCCCTCCGCGTCCTGGCCGCCATGTCCGGCGGTGTGGACTCCGCCGTCGCCGCCGCCCGCGCGGTCGAAGCCGGGCACGACGTCACCGGGGTCCATCTGGCGCTCTCCGCGAACCCCCAGTCCTTCCGGACCGGCGCCCGCGGCTGCTGCACCATCGAGGACTCCCGCGACGCCCGCCGCGCCGCCGACGTCATCGGCATCCCCTTCTACTGCTGGGACCTCGCCGACCGCTTCCGCGAGGACGTCGTCGAGGACTTCATCGCCGAGTACGAGGCCGGCCGCACCCCGAACCCGTGCCTGCGCTGCAACGAGAAGATCAAGTTCGCGGCGCTGCTCGACAAGGCCCTCGCCCTCGGCTTCGACGCGGTCTGCACCGGCCACTACGCCACCATCGTCGAGAACGCCGACGGCTCCCGCGAGCTGCACCGCGCCTCCGACATGGCCAAGGACCAGTCGTACGTCCTCGGCGTCCTCGACGAGAAGCAGCTGGCCCACGCCCTCTTCCCGCTCGGCGACACGATCACCACCAAGGACGAGATCCGCGCCGAGGCCGAGCGGCGCGGCCTGGCCGTCGCGAAGAAGCCCGACAGCCACGACATCTGCTTCATCGCCGACGGCGACACCCAGGGCTTCCTCGCCCAGCGCCTCGGCAGGGCCGAGGGCGACATCGTCGACGAGACCGGCGCGAAGGTCGGCACCCACGAGGGAGCCTTCGGCTTCACCATCGGCCAGCGCAAGGGCCTGCGCATCGGCCACCCGGCCCCCGACGGCAAGCCCCGCTACGTCCTCGACATCTCGCCGGTGAACAACACCGTCACCGTCGGCCCCGTCGAGGCCCTCGACGTCACCGCCCTCACCGCGATCCGCCCCCGCTGGTGCGGCTCGACCCCCGCCGCCCCGGGCACCTACACCGCGCAGCTGCGCGCCCACGGCGGCGAGACCGAGGTCTTCGCCGAGGTCGTGGACGGCGAGCTGCGCGTCTCCTTCACCGAGCCGGTCCGCGGCGTGGCCCCCGGCCAGGCGATCGTCCTCTACGACGGCACCCGCGTGGTCGGCTCCGCGACCATCGCCACGACGACGCGTACGGCCGCCGCCGTCTGAGCGGGCCGCCCGCTTCCCCTGTCCCTCCGTCTCCCTTCCTCGGTCAAGGCGGCCCGACGACGTCAAGGCGGCCTGACGGCACACTGGCGTATTGCCGCAGCAGGTCTTAGGCTGCCTAGTACGGATTACCCGTACGAAAGCGCCTAAGGCGGCGAAGTGCTAGCCCGCCTCACTGGGAGGTCGGTCATGTTGCTCAGCTTCCGGGTGGCCAATCACCGGTCCATCCGAGACGAGCAAGAGCTCTCGCTTGTCGCGACGGAGTTCAACGAGAGAACCGGTCGGGGAACGGGCACCCGCTCGGAAGGCAAGCCCGTGTCGGTGCTTCCCGCGGTCGGAATCTTCGGGGCCAACGCGTCGGGCAAGTCCAACATCCTCAGCGCCATGCGCTTCATGCGGGCCGCGGTCCTCGAATCGCTGGCTGACTGGGACCAGGGCCCAGGAGTCCCGCGGGAGCCCTTCGAACTCGCCGACGAAGCATCCCAGGACACCAGCCTCTTCGAGGTCGAGCTCCTGCTCGGCCGCGACGAGAAGATCCGGTACACCTACGGCTTCGAGCTCTCGGACGACCGGGTCGAGAGCGAGTGGCTCCACGCCTACCCGGCCGGCCGCCGCCAGGTGTGGTTCGACCGCGAGGCCGACAGGCCGGAGGCGGAGGGGGGCGAGTTCCGTTTCCCAGGCACCGGACTGACCGGCCGCAAGGACCTCAAGGACCTCCTCGTCGCCACCACCCGGCCGAACGCCCTCTTCCTGACCGTCGGTGCGGCCCTGAACCACCCCCAGCTCTCCGCCGTCCACCGCTGGTTCCGCGACAACCTCTGGCTGGTGACCACCGGCAAGGACGTGGTGGAGCGCACAGCGTGGACCCGTGAGCGGCTGACCGGCAGCCGCGCGGCGCAGATGCGTGACCGCCTCGTCACGATGCTCGCATCGGCCGACCTCGGTGTCACAGGTGTCGAGGTCGACCCGGAAACCGGGGACGTACAGCTGCTGCACCGCGGCGCGGGCGGATCGGCCCGGCCGCTGGACTTCTGGAAGCAGGAGTCTCTGGGGACCCACGCCTGGTTCGCCTTCCTCGGGCCGCTGCTGACCATGCTGACCAGGAAGGGCGGTGGGGTGCTGCTCGCCGACGAGCTGGACTCCAGCCTGCACCCGCTGCTCGCGGCGGAGGTCGTCCGCCTCTTCCAGGACGAGGCCGCCAACCCGGGACTCGCGCAGCTGGTCTTCACCACACATGACGCCACCCTCCTCGGCCCGTCCGTCGTGGAGCGCCCCCTCGACCGGGACCAGGTCTGGATCGCGGTGAAGGAAGGGAGTGGCGAGTCGTCCCTCTACCCGCTTCTCGCCGCCCGCAAGGCACGCAACGACGAGAACCTGGAGCGCCGGTACCTGCACGGCCACTACGGCGGGGTACCGCGCCTGGCCACGGGTGAGGTCGCCCGCCAGCTCTCCGTGCTGGAAAGGCGCCTGGCACAGCAGACAGAACCGGAACCGGAGTCGAAGGCGACGACGACAGCGTGAGCAGACCACCTGCGGAGAGCCGGCGCGTCAACCGGCGGAAGAACCGGCACGATGCGCCTCGGCCGATGCGGCGCGACCTCGGCTCCTATCCGGATGAGTCAGCCCGGATCATCTATGTCGCGGCCGAGGGGGAGCGGACCGAGGACGACTACATCAAGCTCCTCAACGACACTTACCGCGACGGTCCTGGGGAGAAGTTCTTCCTGCGTTTCTCGCCTGTCAGGAAGGGGCTGCGCCCCGACCAGGTCGTCGACCACGTGATCGCTCAGGCATCGAGCCCGCAGGACGAAAAATGGGCCCTCTTCGACCGGGACACCGAGGACAACCGCGACGACGCCATCCGCGAGGCCATGCGCGAGGCTGCAAAAGAGGGTGTGCAGGTGGCACTGTCGCACCCTTCCATCGAGCTGTGGCTGCTGCTGCACTTCCAGCAGTTCACCAGCCAGGAGGAGGGCCGCAGCGGTGTGATCAAGGACCGGCTGCGCAAACATCCGAAGGCCGAGGGTTTCGCCGATTACGACACGAAGTCGGGCGGCCGGGGCAAGGGCCTGGCCGGCCAGCGCGGACAGTCCCTCATCGGAAAAGAGAAGACGGCGGTCGACAACGCGCGCAGGCTCGTCGACATGTGCCCGCACGGCACCTGCTCCGCGAAGAACCTCAAGCTCGACAAGATCCCCGGTCCGCGCACCGAGACGTACGAGCAGTGGAACCGCCGCTCGGGCCACGCCGACGGATGTGACCCGCTCAAGCGCGACCCGTCCACCGACCTGTGGCGACTGCTCGCCTCGCTGGGCATCGGCACTGGGGAGGCGGGGCCGACCAGCCGCCGTCGTTGAGCGGACGGTTTCCGTCCGACACCCCTCCCCGACTACGCTGCCGGAGTTCTCCCGAAACTCCCACGGCTTACGAAGGACCAATGCGTGGCCCGTATCACACTGCCCCAGCTGGAACGGCATCTCTTCTCGGCCGCGGACATCCTGCGCGGCCGGATGGATGCCTCGGAGTACCGCGACTACATCTTCGGGATGCTGTTCCTGAAGCGCTCCTCCGACGAGTTCCAGCCGGAGTGGGAGCGCGTCTACAAGCAGGCCCTGGAGCAGACCAAAGACCGGGCGAAGGCTCTGGAGCGGGCCAACGACCCGGACAAGTACCCGCGGATCTTCTACGTGCCGCCCCGGGCCCGCTGGTGGAAGGGCCCGCACGAGAACCCGGAGCAGCCCGAGCACCCGCTGCCCGGCCTCTCCATGCTGGTCGACAAGGTCGGGGAGAGCCTGGACCAGGCGCTGGTGGCCCTGCAAGGCAGCCACAGCCGGCTGGCGGGCGTGGCTTCGCACATCTCCTTCAACGAGATCGTGGGCACCAAGCCCCGCTTCACCAACACCGAGCTGCGTTCGCTCATCCGCCATTTCAGCCTGTACCGCCTGCGCAACGAGGACTTCGAGTTCCCCGACATGCTGGGCGCGGCGTACGAGTACCTGCTCGCCCGGTTCGCCGACTCGGCGGGCCAGCGCGGTGGCGAGTTCTACACCCCGCGCGAGGTCGTGCGGATGATGGTCCGCCTCGTGGACCCGCAGCCCGGGGACAGCGTCTACGACCCCTGCGCGGGATCGGGCGGCATGCTGATCGCGGCGCATGAGCACGTGGAGGAGCACGGCGGATCGCCGGACGACCTGTCGATCAACGGCCAGGACAAGAACGGCCCCTCGTGGTCCATGGCCAGCATGAACATGGTGCTCCACGGCATCCGTGAGTTCGATCTCCAACACGGCGACACCCTGACCGAGCCCCTGCACCTGACCCCGGCCGGGCGCCTGCGTACCTTCACCAAGGTGCTGTCGAACCCGCCGTTCTCGCTGAACTACGACGCTGACCTCGTCGCCAAGGCCGACGAGAAGCACGGCTGGCGGATGAAGTGGGGCGAGACCCCGGAGAACGGCAAGAAGGCCGATCTCATGTTCGTCCAGCACATGATCTCCGTGCTGGAGGCGCGGGGCATGGCCGCGACGGTCATGCCGCACGGTGTTCTGTTCCGCAGCGGCAAGGAACGCGACATCCGCGTCAAGCTGCTGGAGGACGACTGCATCGAGGCCGTGATCGGCCTCGGCCCCAACCTCTTCTACGGGACGGGCATCCCGGCCTGCATCCTGGTCCTGCGGCCCCCGCACCGCAAGCGCGGAACGCGGGAGGGGCATGTCCTCTTCATCAACGCGGACCGCGAGTTCCGGGCCGCGCGCAACCAGAACGAACTCGGCCCCGAGCACGTCGAGAAGATCGCGACGGTCTTCAAGGGCTGGCGCGAGGAGCCGGGCTACTCGCGCGCGGTGAGCGTCGAGGACCTGCTCGCCGCCGACGCCAATCTGAACATCCGCCGATGGGTGGACAACTCCCCGCCCGCAGAGCCCCAGGATGTCCGCGCGCACCTGTACGGCGGGGTGCCGAAGTCCGAGATCGAGGCGAAGGCGAAGCTGTTCGCGGCGTACGGCGTCGACTCGGCGGCGCTCTTCGCTCCGCGTGCCGACGACGAGGAGTACGTCGACTTCCTCCCGGAGGGCCCGGAGGCGACGGCAGCCCGCGTCCCGGCACTCACAGCACGGAAGGAAGCGGACTTCCGCGAGACGTATGAGAAGTGGTGGTCGGAGCAGGCCACCCACTTCTCGGCCCTCGTCGAGAACCAGCGCCTGATGAAGCTGCGTGATCGACTGGTCGACGACTTCACCACGGTCATGGGCAAGCCCGGAGTGCTGGACGAGTACACTTCGGCCGGCATCATGGCCGACTGGTGGGCGGTCACGCGCTACGACCTGAAGGCGCTCGCGGCGGGCGGATACGAGCGCGTGCTCGACGGCTGGGTCGACTCGGTCGAGACGATGATCGAACCAGTCGTACCGGAGGTGGAGGAGTCCAGCGCCGGTTCGGGCGCCGTACGCGGCCGGGGCCGGGCGAAGTCCTCCGTCTCGGCGGCTGACCGCCGCCGCGCGATGGAAGAGCCGGTGGTCCGGGTGCTGATCCCGGAGTTCCTGGCCGAGGTGTCCCGCGCGGACTCTGCCCTGGCGGCGGCCGACGTCGCCTACAAGACGGCTCTGGAAGAACTGGCTGCCGCCCAGCCCCCCACCCCGGACCCCTACGGGGAGGCCGAGGAGGACGCGGACGAGTGCACCCCGGTCGCTCCGGAGGAGCTGGCCCGGCTGGAAGCACTTGTCACCCGCCGCCGCAAAGACCGCACGGCGGCGTCGAAGAAGCGCTCGGCGCTGGACGCGCGTTTCCTCCCCGACCTGAAGGCCGCCGCCGAGCTGGCGAAGGCCGAGGACGGCGGCGCGCAGCGCGTAGTGCTGTCCGTGCTGGACGAGTTCCTGTCGACCCGCCTGAACGCGGCAGTCGCCGCAGGCCGTCGCGAACTGGTCGCGTCAGTGCAGCGATGGGCGGAGAAGTACGCCGTCTCGCTGGAGGACCTGGAGGCGGAAAGCGCAGGCGCGGCGGGCGAGTTCGAGACCTGGTTGAAGGAGCTCGGCTATGCGCGCTGAGCCTGAAATGCATACCCCGACACTGTGGCCTGCTGGCTGGCGAACGGTGCGCCTCGCTGACGTCGGTAGATGGCTGTCCGGCGGCACGCCGAGCACCTCCAATGCCGCTTACTGGGACGGCGATATCCCGTGGATCAGCGGGGCTAGCATGAAGGCGTTTCGCATTGGTGAGTCAGACCGCCGCATCACGGGGCTTGGCGCCGAGAACGGCTCGCGTCTCGTGGCCGAAGGAACCGTGCTCTTCGTTGTGAGGGGGATGAGCCTGAAGTCGGAATTTCGAATCGGTGTCACCCAGTGGACGGTCGCGTTTGGGCAGGACTGCAAGGCGGTGATTCCTGCCGAGGGCATTGACCCGTACTTCCTGGCCTACGCGATCCAGACCAGGACGCCAGAGATCCTGGCGATGGTGGAGGAGACTAGCCACGGTACTGGCCGCCTGGACACATCCCGACTCCAGGAACTGGAGATCGGTGTTCCTCCGCTGCCGGAGCAGCGCGGAATCGTGGCAGCGCACAAGACGATCGAGCGGCGCATCGCCGCTTTGGAGCGCGTGCGGGCAAAGTATGAGGTGGCTGCGGCGGCCATATCGGCCACCGCGCTATCCGGCGGCATGGACAGATGGCCGACCCGTCGCCTGGAGTCAGTCGCCACAGTCGCGGCCGGCGTGACGTTGGGTTCCGAACCAGTTGGCGACGGCGTTGTGGAGTTGCCGTATCTGAGGGTGGCTAACGTCCTGGACGGCCGGATCGATACGGCTGAGGTCAAGACTGTCCGCATCCTCCGCTCCCAGCATGACCGATACGCGCTCCGTGCAGGGGACCTTTTGCTTACTGAGGGCGGAGACCTCGACAAGCTGGGGCGCGGGGCGGTGTGGGACGGCAGGCTGGCTCCGTGCCTGCATCAGAACCACGTGTTCCGCGTGCGTTGCGGCGATGAGCTCTCGCCGGACTTCCTCGCGCTCTACACGTCGTCTCCGGCCGGTCGAGCGTACTTCCAGAGCGTGGGCAAGCAGACGACGAATCTCGCGTCCATCAACTCAACCCAGGTGAAGGGCATGCCGGTTCCGGTGCCACCCCGCGCCGAGCAGGAGCGGTTGCTGGGCCCGGTGCGTGCGATCCGCGTACGCATGGAGGCTGTGGGCAGCCAGATCAAGAAGCTCCGGGTGGTGCAGCAGGGCCTGGTTGAGGACCTGCTGAGTGGCCGAGTGCGGGTGCCGAAGGACTGACGCCGGGAACGACTCAGCACCCGGCCCGCACCGCGCTGGCAATCAGCGCTGCGAGTGCAGTCCTGTTGGTCGTGATAACGCGGGTGGGGAAAACACTGTCCCGGATCGCCACACCGTCGCCCTCGCACACGGCGACCTCGACGCAGTTGTTGCCTCCAGCGTCGGAGTACGACGACTTGAACCAGACGAGCTCGGACAAGAGCGCTACCTCTTACAGTTCTCTGGCGATCGCGCGGATGAAGTCCCTTGACGCCTTGGGAGTCAACGCCTTTTTCTCCACCAAGTCCAGCCGGGTACGGAAGTGAGCCAACTGCGTGGGTGCGTCGATGAAGACTGCCCCGGTCGGGGAATCCATGTGGACCGTGTCCAGATGCTGGTTGATGGCCTCCGCGTAGAGGACTGATGAGTCCCCCATCAGCGGGAACCCCTCTGCCGAGAACGGGATGACGAGGAAGGTCACGTTGTCCCGCTCGCTCGACTCGACGAGATGGTTGAGCTGAGCCTGAGCCACCGCTCTGCCGCCGAGCTGCATCCGTAGGGCGGCCTCATGGATCACGCCGACGTACGGGGTGGTGCCGTTTCCAGTGACCACACCCTGGCGGGCCAGGCGATGAGCAACACGCAGTTCGACCTCCAGGCGCGGGAGAGGCGGGGTGAAGAGTTCGAAGATCGCGCGGGAGTGATCCTCGGTCTGAAACAGCCCTGGGAGATGCGTCGTCTGTACCGTTCGTAGTCGGATGGCGTCCTGCTCCAGTTCAGAGACGTCCAGAAAGCCGGTAGGGATCTTCCCTCGGTATTCCTCCCACCACCCGCCCTTGCGCCCACCTGTCATGGAGGCCAGAGCCTCGATCAAGCCGGCGTCGTCGCACTCGTAGATGCTTGCGAGCCGACGAAGACGCTCCTCGCTGATACCGAAGCGCCCGGCCTCGATGTTGGAGATCACGGTTCGGTCAGTTCCGAGGAGGCTCGCAGCCGTGGGTGCGGTCATGTCTGCGGCCTCTCGAAGCCGTCGAAGTTCGGCGCCGAACCGACGTTGGCGGATGGTGGGCGCATGCCTGGGGGCCATTCAACTCTCCTTGCTCGCGCACAGTTTGCCGATGGGGGTGGTGCCAGTCCACAGGAACGCAAATGTTCACTCGTTCAAGCGAGACGGGTAGCACCGTTATGTGGAACGTCGCTACGGTGTGAGGCAAGAGACAGCAAATCCACCGCCCGAGTCGCCGGAAGCGCACCGGATGCCCCAGCCCGCCAAGGGGTCGGCACCGGCAAGCCACCAGCGCGGCGTGGGCGTTGCTAACGCGACATGTGGCCGACGTAGATGCCCGTCACGCCGCACATGGAGGTGCCCGCGTGGAACCGGAAGTAGATGGAAGCCCAGCCCACAGCCCGACCCCGCCGCCGATTCAGTACGTCGAACCCTGGGAGTACGAGCTTCACTTCCCCCGCGATCCCCGGGCGCCCTGGATCGCCCGTGCCACCCTCCGTGCCGTACTGGAGGCGCACGGGCTGGACGAACTCAGCGACTGTGCCGAGCTGTTGACCTCCGAGCTCGCCACCAACTCCGTCCGGCACACCAAGGGGCCCGCCTCCGTGAGGCTCCGTTGGGCGCACCCGGTGCTGAGGGTCAGCGTGTCCGACAGCAGCCCGGTGTTCCCGATGGCATTCCCCGCGCCTGACGGGGACGCCGAAAGCGGACGGGGGATGGTGATACTCGACCTCATCGCGGACCAGTGGGGCGGCTGCTGTCTGGACGAGACACTGTTCGGCGTCGGCGGTAAGACCATCTGGTTCGAACTCCGGGCGGCTGACGACGGGTCCCCGCCTCCGGCCGTCACCGCCCTCGCGGCCTGAACTCCGCTTTCCCCGGGGCCTGTCCAACCCCGTAGGTAAAGTGGCCCCTACCCCTGTTCGACATGCGTCAGGGGTGGGGCAACGTAGGACCACGGGGCGGGGAGACCAGCGATGGGGCAGCCGGAGTACGACAAGGTCGAAGGACCGCTCATCGGCCAGCTGGTCGCCATGGGGTGGCGCCATCTGGAGGGCGCGCCTGCGGGGGAGCCGGCGACCGACCCGGCCCGGTCCGGCCGGGACTCGTTCGCCGAGGTCGTGTACGCCGACCGGTTCCGCGCCGCCGTGGCCCGTATCAACCCCGGTCCGGATGGCAAGTCCTGGCTCACCGACGCCCAGTTGGACCATCTCCTCGCTCTCCTCCTCGGCACGGCACCGGGGCAGGGCCCGGCCGAGCGCGGAGTGGCCGGGAACCTCCACGTCACCCGGACACTGCGCGAGGGCGTCAACGCGCGCATGCTCCCCGGGTGGAACAAGGGCGACCCGGAGCACGTTCGGCTGGTCGACTGGAAGGCGGAGTTCCCCGAGCTGGGAGATGCCGGAACCGGCAATGACCTGCTCGCGGTCTCCCAGTTCAAGGTGCAGCGGCGCGGGGCCCCCGACGTGACCCCCGACCTCGTCCTGTTCGTCAACGGTCTGCCCTGGGTGGTCATAGAGTGCAAGGCTCCGTTGGCGAGCCCTGCTGACAAGCGGTTCGCCATCGACTGGGCCGTCGAGGACGTGATCGGTTACGCCGGTGCAGAGGAGGACGAGGCCGTCGCCGAGTTCGTCCGCTTCGCACAGGTGTTGGTGGCCACCGACCGGGACCACGCGGAGCTCGGCACCGTGAGCGCGGAGCCGGAGCACTTCGCGCCGTGGCGGACCATCTATCCGGTTCGGCATGTGAAAGTCCGTGCCGAGGCGGGAGTTCCCGAGAGCCGCGAACTCCACGCCCAGGAGACCCTGGTCGCCGGCGTGCTCCGCCCGGCGCACCTGCTGACCCTCGTCAGGGACTTCACCACCGAGGCCGGGCGCGGCCCCCGCACGGTCAAGGTGATCGGCCGCTACCAGCAGTTCCGCGCCGTACACAAGATCGCGAATCGGCTGCGGGACCGGCGCAAGGCCATCGCCGAGGGCAGGGACGTCGACCAGCGCGGCGGTGTCACCTGGCACACCCAGGGCTCGGGCAAATCCCTCACCATGGCCTTCCTCGTCCGTTACCTGCGCAGCAGCAGCGACCTGGCCCGTCACAAGGTCGTCGTCGTGACCGACCGGAGGGATCTGGAAGAGCAGATCGGCCAGAGCCTGGCTGCCGCCGACGAGAAGATCTACCGTGCGCGGTCGGTGAAGTACGCCCGCAGCTATCTGGGGCTCGACGTACCGGACGTCGTCATGGTCATGCTGCAGAAGGCCCGCCGGGACGACACCGCCTACGACGGCAGGGACGAGGTGCTGGCCGAGTCCCCCGACGGAGAGGACCGGCTCCACAACCGAGTGGCGAACGCCAGCTCCGACATCGTCGTCCTGATCGACGAGGCGCACCGGGGCCAGAGCGCCTGGCAGCACGCCCGCCTGCGCGCCATGCTCCCCCACGCCGTCATGGTCGGCTTCACCGGTACGCCGATCCTCAGCGGGGCCCGCAAGACCACCGAGGACGTCTTCGGCCGGTTCGCGGACACCTACACCCTGCGGGACGCCGAGATCGACGGCGCCGTCGTACCGGTCCGCTACGAAGCCCACCAAGTGGACCTGGAGATCATCGAGAAGGCGGGGCTGGACGCCGGTTTCGACGAGCAGGTCCCCAGTGATCCGGAGAAGCGGCGCCGTGTGCTGCGGACCTTCGGCCGTAAGAAGGAGGTCCTCGAATCACCTTCGGTGATCGCCGCGAAGGCCGACCACATGGTGCGGCACTGGGCCTCGGGCGCCATGCCGGACGGGTTCGGGGCCCAGGTCGTCGCCGTGTCCCGGCGCGCCGCCGTCGCGTACCGCGAGGCCATCTCGAACGCGCTGGGCCGCTTGGTGGCGGACCTGGACGGGCTGGGCAGCGATGCCCACGACCCGGCGCCCGCCCCCGAGGGGGAGGTCGACCTCACCGGCCTTCTCCGCTACCGGGACGTTCTCGCCTCCATCGATGCCGCCGTGGTCATCTCGAAGTCGCCGAAGCGCGGAGCGGGCAAGGACCCCAAGCACTGGGACCCGTGGACCCGGCCGCACAGCCAGAAGGCGAACATCGACCGGTTCCGGCGCGGGGTGCCGGTACCCGACCCGTTCGACGTGGGCGACGATCCGTCCTGGACGGCCCAGACCCACGGGGAGCCGCACAGCGGTACGCACCCGGGGTCGAGTGGCTCGGCCCATGACCCGTGGCACCGTGGGGGCGGGGAGGGCCCAAGCGACGGACAGCGGCGGCCACGCGGCGAGGACACCGAACGTCCCCTGGCATTCCTGGTGGTCACGTCCATGCTGCTCACCGGTTTCGACGCCCCGGTGGAACAGGTCCTCTACCTCGACCGCCCGCTCTTCGGCGCCGGACTGCTCCAGGCGATCGCCCGTACCAACCGTCCCTACGCGAAGAAGGAGTGGGGCCAGGTCGTCGACTACGTGGGAGTGGGCCCCGAGCTGGCAAAGTCGATGGCCGAGTACGAGGAGGCGGATCTGCGCGAGGTGCTCGGGTACGAGGACGTGTCGTTCAACCACCTGGATCCCGAGGCCGACACCCACGCCGACGCCGAGCAGCCGGCCACGGGCAGGATCTGGCTCCAGACCGACGCGGCGGCCGACGCCCTCCTCGCCGACCTGCACAAGCGGCTCGCCGACTTCCTGGGCACCCAGGGCATCGACGACCTCAGCGACGAGCGGCAGCGCGAGGACCTGCTCGCCGCACTGGAGGACCCGTACCTGCGGGGCGAGTTCGACGAGCTGGCCCGGGACTTCTTCAACGCGCTCAACGCCGTACTGCCCCGGCCGCTCGCGCTCCGGTACGAGGCGTTCGCCGGCCTGCTCGGCGAGACGCAGTACCTCGCCCGCGCGCGCTACCTCGATGGCCGGGACCAGTTCAGCCCCCGCCGCTACGGAGCCAAGGTGCGTGCGCTGATCGCCGCGCACCTCAAGGCGACCCGGATCGTGGAACGCGTCCCGCAGGTGGGGCTCAGCGCGCCCGACTTCATGGAGCGGGTCAACGCCAACGCCGATCCGCGGGCGCGGATCTCGTACCTCACCAGCCGGATCCACACCCACATCACGGCGCGGCTGGAGACCGACCGGAGCCGGTACCAGCAGTTCAGCCATCGCCTGGAGGCCGTCATCCAGGCGATGGGGACGGAGTTCGAGGAGGCCGTCGCAGCTCTCTCCGTGCTTGCCGACGACATCATCGCCTCGGAGCAGGACGGGGCGCAGGAGTCCGGCGCGGGACTGGACCGGTGGACCGAGGGGCCCGTGTACGCCCTGCTGGCCCGGGAGGTGGACGCCGCGGGCGGCCCGGTGGTCCCGGACGGAGTCGACCTGTACCAGGCGGCGCGCGATGTGACCTGGAAGATCGCCGGGCTGGTGCGCTCCCCGAACTTCACCACCCTGACCGACGCCCAGGATCGCGTACGCAAGGAGCTGCGGATCTTTCTGGAGGACGAGCTGCACGTCGACTGGACGGCGACTGGGCCGGTCGCGAGCCTGCTGGTCGAACTCGCGCTGCACCGGCATGACGACTTCCTGCGCTACCCGACCCGCCACGACCGCTGAGCCGGTGCCGTCGCACTGTCCGAGCCGGGTGGTAGGAATGCCGGGTGAGCACCTCAGTCCAGCAGGCGATCGCCTCCCTGCCCCTCCCCGACGGGTGGAGCTGGCGCGTCGAGTCCCGGCCCCGGCGCCGGACCCTGGGCATCGAGGTCACCCCGGACGGGGAGGTGCTCTTCGCCGTCCCGGCGGACGCGGATCCGCGCGCGGTGGCCGCAGCCGTCCGGTCCCGGCTGCCGCGGCTGGCCGATGAGGTCCGGCGCCGCCACGCCCGCCCTGCCGAGCCGGTCAAGGAACTCGTTGGTGGCAGCAGCTTCGCCTACCTCGGGCGCCGGTACCGGCTCAGGCCGGTACCGGCGGGCCCGACGGCACAGGTGCGGCTGCGTGCGGGGTGGCTGGAGCTACCCCGGTACGACACACCTTCGGCGGGGGCGGCAGCCCTCGCCGACTGGTACGCCGATCGGGGGCAGAAGTGGCTCGCCCCGCGTACCCCCGCGGTCGCCCTGCGCCTCGGAGTACGACCGGCGGGGGTCACGGTGAGCGATCTCGGCCGGCGATGGGGATCGTGCACCCCGGACGGCTTCCTCACCGTTCACTGGGCGGTTCTGCAGATGCCCGCTGATCTGGTGGACTTCGTGCTCATCCACGAACTCTGCCATGTGAAGCAGCCGGGGCACGGTCCGGCCTTCCGGCGCGCGATGCGTCTCGCCCTCCCTGACTTCGAGCGGCGCGAGGCATGGTTCGAGCGGGAAGAACCGTTCCTGTGGCGTGGGGCCGTCAGGTAGGCTCGGATCCTGCTCAGACCACCGTCAGGACGATCTTGCCGGTGGTCCGGCCGCGCTCGCCGATCTCGTGGGCCTTCGCGGCCTCCGCCAGCGGCAGCACCGTCTCGACCAGCGGCTCGAGCAGGCCCCGGTCCGCCAGGGCCGCGATCTCCTCGAGCCCCTTCAGGTCGGGCTCCACCAGGACCCAGGACGCGCGCACCCCGTCCGCCGCGGCCGGTACGGAGTCCGGACCCGGGAGCGAGATCAGGTGGCCGCCGGGCTTGAGCACCTTCAGCGAGCGCTCGGCGACCTCGCCGCCCAGGGCGTCCAGGACCACGTCCACGCCGGAGACCGCCTCGGCGAAGTCGCCGGTCCGGTAGTCGACCAGCTCGTCGGCGCCCAGCTCGCGCAGCAGGCCGTGCTTGGCCGCGCTCGCGGTGCCGATCACGTACGCCCCGCGCGCCTTGGCGATCTGGACCGCCAGGTGGCCGACCCCGCCCGCCGCCGCGTGCACCAGCACGCGCTGCCCGGCCGTGACCCCGGCGGTGTCGACCAGCGCCTGCCAGGCGGTCAGTGCCGCCAGCGGCAGCGCGGCCGCCTGCACGTGGCCGAGGGAGGCGGGCTTGCGGGCGAAGTGCCGGGCCGGGGCGGCGACGTACTCGGCGTAGCCGCCCGCCTGGCGGGGGAAGCTCGGCATGCCGTACACCTCGTCGCCCGGCCGGTACAGCGTCACGCCCGGGCCCACGGCCTCGATGGTGCCGGAGACGTCCCAGCCGACGATCGGCACCTCGCCCCAGGCGATCAGGGCGCCACTGGCCCGGGTCTTCCAGTCGACCGGGTTCACACCGGCCGCGTGGACCCGGACCAGGATCTCGCCCAGGCCGGGCTCCGGGCGGTCGATCTCCCGCTCGACCAGGGCCTCGGGGCCGCCCCATCCGTTCACGACGATCGCGCGCATCTCTGTCTTCCTCATTCCATGGGATTCCGTCCGATACCGGGCTCTCCCCGGCGACACGTCCCACACTCGGGCATCGCGGCACCGCTCGGTATTGGCCGGATGGCCAGGGTGTGACAGGATCTGGCCATGAACAGCGCCCGGAAGACGACAGCGGAGGCCACGGCCGGCCGGCGCCCCCACCGGGTCGCGGTGCTCGCGCTGCCCGGAGTACCCCCCTTCGAGCTGGGCATGCCCTCCCGCGTCTTCGGCAGCGCCATGGACGGGGCCGGACAGCCCCTGTACGAGGTCACCGTCTGCACCGCCGACGGCGGCCCCGTCCTCAGCGACGCGGGGTTCACGGTCCAGCCCGCCGCCGGCCCCGAGGCCCTGGCCGCCGCCGACACCGTGATCCTCCCGCCCACCCACGCCATGCCCGAGCTGGCCCACGGCGGGCCCCTGCCCCCCGAGGTCACCGCCGCCATCGCCGGGATCCGCCCCGGCACCCGGCTCGTCTCCATCTGCACCGGCTCGTACGTCCTGGCCGCCGCCGGGCTCCTCGACGGCCGCCCCGCCACCACCCACTGGAACCTGGCACCCGAGTTCCGCCGGGCCTACCCCCGCGTCCAGGTCGACGAGGAAGTCCTCTTCGTCGACGACGGCGACGTGCTGACCTCCGCCGGCGTCGCCGCCGGCGTCGACCTGTGCCTGCACCTGATCCGCCGCGACCACGGGACGACCGTCGCCAACCGGGCCGCCCGCATATGCGTCGTACCGCCCTGGCGCGACGGCGGACAGGCCCAGTACATCGACCGCCCCGTTCCCGCCCCCACGGCCGCCACCACCACCGCCACCCGCGCCTGGGCCCTGGAGCGCCTCGACGAGCCGATCAGCCTCGCCGAACTCGCCGCCCACGCCCGGATGAGCCTGCGCACCTTCACCCGCCGGTTCCGCGACGAGGTCGGCATGACCCCCGTCCAATGGCTCACCGGACAGCGCCTGGAGGTCGCCCGCCAGCTGCTGGAGTCCAGCGACCTCCCCGTCGACCTGGTCGCGCACCGCTCCGGCTTCGGCTCCGCCAACTCCCTGCGCCAGCACATGCGCACCGCCTTCGGCGTCTCCCCGATGGCCTACCGGCGCACCTTCGGCCCGCACACCATGACCCCGGAGGTAATCGCCGCGGCCGACGCCCGCTGACAGCATCGGGGCAACGGCCGGGACCGCCCGGCCGAACGGACAGGGGAGACCGACATGACCGCGTACGCCATCGCCCACCTGCGCCGCCCGACCGTCAACGAGGACGTCCTGCGCTACATCGAGGAGATCCAGACGACCATGGACCCCTTCGGCGGCCGCTTCCTCGTCCACGGCAAGGAGGTCGAGGTCCTCGAAGGCCCCTATCCCGGCACGGTCGTCGTCATCGGCTTCCCCGACATCGAGCGGGCCCGCGCCTGGTACGCCTCCGACGCCTACCAGGCCATCCTCGCGCTGCGCACCGACCACATCCCCGGCACCGCCGTCCTGGTCGAAGGGGTCCCCGCCGACTACGACGCCACGGAACGGGCCCGCGTCCTGCGCGAGGCCGCCGGACTCTGACCCGCCCGGCGGGAGCGGCGGACCGCGGCGGCGGCGGGGCCCGGGCGGATGCGAGCATGGGCCGTATGGCTACTCACCTGATCACCGGTGCCGGTTCCGGCATCGGCGCCGCCGTCGCCGCCCGCCTGCACGCCCGCGGCGACGACCTCGTCCTGCTCGCCCGCGACGCCGCCCGCGCCCGGCAGCTCGTCGAGCGCTACCCGGGCGCGCGGACCCTCGTGGGCGACCTCGCGGACCCCGACCGGCTGTCGTGGGCGTTCTCCAAGCAGCCGGTGCCCGAACGGATCGACTCCCTGCTCCACATCGCCGGGATCGTCGACCTCGGACCCGTCGGCGACCTGCGCCCCAAGACCTGGCACCAGCAGCTCAACGTCAACCTGATCGCCCCCGCCGAGGTCACCAGACTGCTGCTGCCCACCCTGCGGGCCTCCAAGGCCACCGTCGTCTTCGTGAACTCCGGCGCCGGACTGCACGCACACGCCGAGTGGGGGGCCTACGCCGCCTCCAAGCACGGCCTCAAGGCCCTCGCCGACGCGCTGCGCGAGGAGGAGAAGGGCAACGGCGTACGCGTCACCTCCGTCTACCCCGGCCGCACCGCCAGCCCCATGCAGGCCAAGGTCCACTCCCAGGAGGGCAAGGAGTACGACCCCGAGCGCTGGATCAACCCCGAGTCCGTGGCGACGACCATCCTGATGGCCGTCGACCTGCCGCGCGACGCCGAGGTCAACGACCTCTCCGTCAGGCCCGGCCGATGACCGCGGGCGCCACCGGCGTCGGCTCCCTCCCGGGCGGCGACGCCCGCGAGGCCGCCAAGACCGTCACCGGCTCCTTCGAGGACTTCCCCTACCTCCCCGAACTGCCCGCCCGCGGACCCGGCGCGGACATGATCGGCCGCTCCCTGGGGCTGCTCGTCGACCTGTACGCCCACGTCGAGCCCAGCGGCTGGCGGATCAGCGACCGTCCCGGCCGCGACACCCGGCGCGCCCGCTCCTGGCTGGGCGAGGACCTCGACGCCCTCGAGGAGTTCACCCAGGGCTACACCGGCCGGCTGAAGGTCCAGGCCGTCGGCCCGTGGACGCTGGCCACCGCGCTCGAACTGCACGGCGGCGAAGCCGTGCTCCAGGACGCCGGAGCCTGCCGCGACCTCGCCGGATCCCTCGCCGAGGGCCTGCGCGACCACCTGGCCGACGTGCGCAGGCGCATCCCAGGCGCCGAGATCGTGCTCCAGTACGACGAGCCGTCGCTCACCGCCGTCCTGCTCGGCCGGGTGCGCTCCGCCAGCGGCTACCGCACCTACCGGGCCGTCGACCGGCAGGTGGTCGAGAGCACCCTGCGCGACCTCTTCGCCGTGCACGACGGTGAGGTCGTCGTGCACTCCTGCGCGCCCGACGTCCCCTTCGCGCTGCTGCGCCGGGCCGGCGCCACGGGAGTGTCGTTCGATTTCTCACTGCTCACCGAGCGCGAGGACGACGCCCTCGGCGAGGCCGTCGAAGGCGGCCTGAAACTCTTCGCCGGAGTGGTACCGGGCACCGATGCCCCGTTGTCGGACCCGGGCGGTAGCGTCATGGGTGTCAGGAAGCTTTGGCGCAGGCTGGGGCTGGCCCCGGGGACTCTCGCCGAGTCCGTCGTGGTCACCCCGTCGTGCGGTCTGGCGGGCGCCTCGCCCGCGTACGCCCGCGCGGTACAGGCCCATTGCGTCAGGGCGGCGAGGTCGCTCGCCGACAACCCTGAGTGACGGTCGAGGACGGGCCACGGGAGGACACGGCATGGCAGCCGAACAGCAGGACACGGCAGTACCGACGGCGGCGCGGGAGCAGCACCAGCTGCTCGCCGAGCAGATCGAGGAGCACCGCTTCCGGTACTACGTGAACGACGCGCCGGTCGTCAGCGACGCCGAGTTCGACCAGCTGCTGCGCTCGCTGGAGGCCCTGGAGGAGCAGTACCCCGAGCTGCGCACGCCCGACTCGCCCACCCAGAAGGTGGCCGGGGCGTACGCGACCGACTTCGCCTCCGTCGTGCACCGCGAGCGGATGCTCTCCCTCGACAACGCCTTCGACGACGAGGAGCTGTCCGCCTGGGCCGACCGGGTCGCCCGGGACGTGAACACCCCGGACTACCACTACCTGTGCGAGCTCAAGGTGGACGGCCTCGCCGTCAACCTCACCTACGAGAACGGCCGCCTCACCCGCGCCGCCACCCGCGGCGACGGCCGCACCGGTGAGGACATCACGCCCAACGTCCGCACCATCGCCGAGATCCCGGACCGCCTGCGCGGCGACCGGATCCCGGCCCTGGTCGAGATCCGCGGCGAGGTCTACTTCCCGATGGAGAAGTTCGAGGAGCTCAACGCCCGGCTCGTCGAGGCCGACGGCAAGCCCTTCGCCAACCCGCGCAACGCGGCGGCCGGTTCGCTGCGCCAGAAGGACCCGAAGGTCACCGCGACCCGCCCGCTGCACATGGTGGTGCACGGCATCGGAGCCCGCGAGGGCTTCGAGATCGAGCGCCAGTCGCAGGCGTACGAGCTGCTGCGCGAATGGGGCCTGCCCACCGCCCGCCACAACAAGGTCGTCTCCTCCCTGGCCGAGGTCCGCGCGTTCATCGACCACTTCGGCGAGAACCGGCACTCGGTGGAGCACGAGATCGACGGCGTCGTGGTCAAGCTGGACGAGATCGCCCTCCAGGGCCGGCTGGGCTCCACGGCCCGCGCCCCGCGCTGGGCCATCGCCTGGAAGTACGCCCCCGAAGAGGTCAACACCAAGCTCATCGACATCAAGGTCGGCGTCGGGCGCACCGGCCGCGTCACCCCGTACGCCCAGGTGGAGCCGGTGACCGTGGCCGGCTCCGAGGTCGAGTTCGCGACCCTGCACAACCAGGAGGTCGTCAAGGCGAAGGGCGTGCTCATCGGGGACACCGTCGTCCTGCGCAAGGCGGGCGACGTCATCCCCGAGATCCTCGGCCCGGTGGTGGACCTGCGGGACGGCACCGAGCGCGAGTTCGTCATGCCGGCCGAGTGCCCCGTCTGCGGGACGGAGCTGCGCCCGATGAAGGAGGGCGACATCGACGTCCGGTGCCCCAACGCGCAGACCTGCCCCGCGCAGCTGCGCGAGCGGCTCTTCTACCTGGCCGGCCGCCAGAGCCTGGACATCGAGAACTTCGGCATGGTCGCGGCGGCCGCGCTCACCGGCCCCCTGGAGCCCGCCGAGCCGCCGCTGCGGGACGAGGGCGACCTCTTCGACCTCACCATCGAGCAGCTGCTGCCCATCAAGGCGTACGTCCTCGACCAGGACAGCGGCCTGCCCAAGCGGGACCCGAAGACGGGCGAGGAGAAGATCGTCAGGGTCTTCGCCAACCAGAAGGGCGAACCGAAGAAGAACGCCCTGGCCATGCTGGAGAACATCGCCGCCGCCAAACAGCGCCCGCTGGCCCGCATCATCAACGGCCTTTCGATCCGGCACGTCGGACCCGTCGCCGCGGAGGCGCTCGCCCGCGAGTTCCGCTCGATCGAGCGCATCGAGCAGGCCAGTCTCGAGGAACTGACCGCCACCGAGGGCGTCGGCGCGATCATCGCCGCCTCCCTCAAGGAGTGGTTCGCCGTCGACTGGCACCAGGAGATCCTGCGCAAGTGGCGGGCGGCGGGCGTCCGCATGGAGGAGGAAGGATCCGCCGAGGAGGAGGGGCCGCGCCCGCTGGAGGGCCTGACCGTGGTCGTCACCGGCACCCTGCTGAACCACACCCGCGACGGGGCCAAGGAGGCCCTGCAGAGCCGGGGGGCCAAGGTCACCGGCTCGGTGTCGAAGAAGACCTCCTTCGTCGTCGTCGGCGACAACCCCGGCTCGAAGTACGACAAGGCCGTACAGCTGAAGCTCCCGATCCTCGACGACGCCGGCTTCGAAGTGCTGCTCGAACAGGGGCCCGACGCCGCGCGCGAGGCGGCGCTCCCGGTGGAGGGCGGCGGCGAGGGCGAGGGCGAGCGGTAACCCGCGGGGGAGTCGTCCCCGGGGGCGGCGGAACCCAACGGATGCGTGGTGTGCGGCCGTACGGGCGGGCGCACGCCCGGCGCGGTCCCCGGTGGTGAACGGCCGGCAGGAGGCGGACCGGGCCGCGGTGAGCCGTCGGATCATCGGACGGGTGACGGGGGCCCCGTCCAAACTCACCCGTTCGGCGGATACCGTACTGATGAGGATGGCTGGGCCGTATTCGGGCAACCACCGCCGACCGCTGCCCCTGGGAGCCTCTCGCGTCCTACTGTTGTGGGGTGCGCCCGTCGTGCGCGGCTGCCTGATGCGCTTTCAGCCGCGATGGCACGACACCGGGGCCATCACGTGACATCGGCATCGCCGGCTGTGAGAGGGACGGGCATGAAACCCACCGAAAGCGCCGACCCGTCACCTGAATTCGGCGGGGACACCCCGCCCGTGCGGGCGGGCCGGCTCGGTGTCCTGGGTGCCAGGACACCGGAGACCCGCGGCCTCGACAACGGATCGGGCGGACCGGGACAGGAGGGGCGGCGCACCACGCTGGCCCTCGCCCTCGTCGGCCTCGCCGCCGTGGTGCTCGCCGCCGGCATCGTATACGCGCTGACCGACCGTCAGGCACTGTTCCCCGGGGGACCGGTGGGATGGGGGCTCGCCCTGCTCACCGGCATCATCGTCGGCCACCTCGTCGCCCTGGGCCGCGACCGCTGGTGGGGCGGCACCGGGTCCGGTGCGGCGCTCACCCTCGGGGTGCTCATCCTGTACGGCTGGATCCCCGCCGGACTCGTCTCCCTGGCGGTGGTCTCGCTCGTCGGGGCCGCGCGCCGGCAGCGCTGGCGGCAGGGCCTGCTGCACGGTTCCGTCGACATCCTCGGCATCGGCGCGGGGGCCCTCGTACTGGCCGCCTTCGGTGACGCGCCGAGCGTCGAGAAGCCCTGGACGCCCCTGGACTGGGACCTCGCGGCCGCCCCCGAGGTCGCCCTCGTCGCCCTCTCCTACCTGCTGGTGACCCGGATCCTGCTATGGTTCGCGCTCACCCCGCGCGGCGGCGGGCTGCCCACCGTGGCCCGCACGGCCGTCCTGCGCCAGGCCCTGGTCGCCGCCGCCCTGCTGGGCATCACCCCGCTGATCTGCGTGGTCGCCAGCACCCAGCCGGTGCTGCTGCCGCTCTTCGCCGTACCGCTCATCGCCCTCGACTCCACCCTGTGGATCGCCCGGGCCCGCGCCGAGGAGCAGCTGCGCGACCCGCTGACCGGCCTGCCGAACCGGCAGTGGCTGCTGGAGCGGGCCTGGTCCGCGCTGGACGAGGCCGAACGCTCGGGCACCCGGTCGGCCCTCGTGCTGATCGACCTCGACCGCTTCCGCGCCGTCAACGACACCCTGGGCCACCTCGCGGGTGACCGGCTGCTGCTCCAGATCGCCGAGCGGCTGCGCCAGGCGCTCCCGGCCGAAGCGGAGGCGGCCCGGCTCGGCGGCGACGAGTTCGCCGTACTGCTGCCCGCCACGGACTCCACCACCAGCGCCCAGCGGGTCGCCCGCGGCCTCGTCGCCGAGCTCAGCTCCCCGCTGGACCTCGACGGACTCACCCTGGTCCTGGAGGCCAGCGCCGGGCTCGCCGTCTTCCCCGACCACGCGCTCGACGCGGAAGGACTGCTGCGGCGGGCCGACGTGGCCATGTACCAGGCCAAGCGCGACCGCACCGGCGTCGAGGTCTACGAGTCCAAGCGCGACAGCAACACCCCCGACCGGCTCGGCCTCCTCGGCGACCTCCGCCGGGCCCTCGACGCCGGCGAGGTGGAACTGCACTACCAGCCGAAGGTCCGCTTCGACGGACAGGTGGCGGGGCTGGAGGCACTGGTCCGCTGGGTGCACCCCGAGCGGGGGCGGGTCTCCCCGGACGAGTTCATCGCGATCGCCGAGACCTCCGGGCTGATGCCGCACCTCACCGAGTACGTCCTGGAAACGGCCCTCGCCCAGGTCGCGCGGTGGCGGGCGCAGGGCCTGAAGGTCCCGGTCGCTGTCAACGTCTCGCCGCGCGACGTCCACACGCCCGGCTTCGCGGGAGCCGTCGCCGCCCGGCTGGCCCGGCACGGGGTCCCGGCGAGCGGGCTCCAGCTGGAGATAACGGAACACGTCCTGCTGGAGGACCCGCAGCGGGCGGCCGACACCATGGCCGGGCTCACCGGCCACGGCGTCAAGATGTCCCTCGACGACTTCGGCACCGGCTACTCCTCGCTGGTGCACCTGCGCCGGCTGCCGGTGAGCGAGCTGAAGATCGACCGCTCGTTCGTGGCCCGGCTCGCCGTGGACGCCCAGGACGCGGAGATCGTCCGCTGCACGGTCGACCTCGCGCACTCCCTGGGCCTGCTGGTCGTCGCCGAGGGCGTGGAGGACGACGAGACCTGGGAGCGCCTGCGGGACCTCGGCTGTGACGCGGTGCAGGGCTGGCTGGTCGCCGCGGCCATGCCCCCGCAGGAGGCCACCGCCTGGCTCCTGGCCCGCGGTGAGCGCGGCTGGCGCCGGCCGGCCGACATCACGGCGGAACTGGCCGCCGCGGCCGCGGCCTCCTCGGAGACCCCGGCCCCGTAGGCCGTGTCGTCGAGGTCCCGCCCGGTCCCGGCGCGGGGCGGCCCGTGGGATGGTGCCGCCCGGCCCCGGCGGGGGCCGCGGCAAACCGTTTAACGGGTCGGGGGCCCGGCCCCATAGGATTGGGACCGAAACCTACACACTCACCACCCCCAGAGGATCGCTGCATGCCTGGCATCACGCGCGAGGAGGTCGCCCACCTCGCTCGGCTGGCACGTCTGGAGCTGTCCGGCGAAGAGCTCGACCACTTCGCCGGACAGCTCGACGACATCATCGGCGCGGTCGCCCGCGTATCCGAGGTCGCCGACCAAGACGTCCCGCCGACCTCCCACCCGCTGCCGCTGACGAACGTCATGCGCGCGGACGAGGTCCGTCCCTCGCTCACCCCCGAGCAGGCGCTTTCCGGTGCTCCCGCCCAGGAGCAGCAGCGTTTCAAGGTGCCGCAGATCCTGGGGGAGGACTAATCACCATGGCTGACACCCACATCATCAAGCTCACGGCCGCCCAGACCGCCGAGAAGATCGCCTCCGGCGAGCTCACGGCCGTCGAGGTCACCGAGGCCCACCTCGCGCGCATCGAGGCGACGGACGAGAAGGTCCACGCCTTCCTGTACGTCGACCGCGAGGGCGCCCTCGAGCAGGCCCGCGCCGTGGACGCCAAGCGGGCGGCCGGCGAGAAGCTCGGCCCGCTGGCCGGCGTCCCGCTCGCCCTCAAGGACATCTTCACCACTGTCGGGGTCCCGACCACCGTCGGTTCGAAGATCCTCGAAGGCTGGATCCCGCCCTACGACGCCACCCTGACGCGCAAGCTGAAGGAAGCCGGCGTCGTCATCATCGGCAAGACCAACATGGACGAGTTCGCCATGGGGTCCTCCACCGAGAACAGCGCGTACGGCCCCACCGGCAACCCCTGGGACCTCACCCGGATCCCCGGCGGCTCCGGCGGCGGCTCCGCGGCCGCGCTCGCCGCCTTCCAGGCCCCGCTGGCCATCGGCACGGACACCGGCGGCTCCATCCGCCAGCCCGCCGCCGTGACCGGCACCGTCGGCGTGAAGCCCACGTACGGCGGCGTCTCCCGCTACGGCATGGTGGCCTTCTCCTCCTCCCTGGACCAGGGCGGTCCGTGCGCCCGTACGGTCCTGGACGCGGCCCTCCTCCACGAGGTCATCGCCGGCCACGACCCGCTCGACTCCACCTCCATCGACGCCCCGGTCCCGCCGGTCGTCGAGGCCGCCCGCAACGGCTCCGTCGCCGGCATGCGCGTCGGTGTGGTCAAGCAGTTCGCCGGCGAGGGCTACCAGGCGGGCGTCGTCCAGCGCTTCAACGAGTCGGTGGAGCTCCTCAAGGAACTCGGCGCCGAGATCGTCGAGCTGGACTGCCCGTCCTTCGACCTCGCCATGGCCGCGTACTACCTGATCGCGCCGTCCGAGGCCTCCTCCAACCTGGCCCGCTTCGACGCCATGCGCTACGGCCTGCGCGTCGGCGACGACGGCACCAGGTCCGCCGAGGACGTCACCGCCCTGACCCGTGAGGCCGGCTTCGGCGACGAGGTCAAGCGCCGCATCATCCTCGGCACGTACGCGCTCAGCTCCGGCTACTACGACGCGTACTACGGCTCCGCCCAGAAGGTCCGCACGCTCATCACCAAGGACTTCGAGAAGTCCTTCGAGCAGGTCGACGTGATCGTCTCCCCGACGACCCCGACCACCGCCTTCGCGATCGGCGAGCGCACCGACGACCCGCTGGCGATGTACCTCGCCGACCTGTGCACCATCCCGACCAACCTGGCCGGCAACTCCGCCATGTCGCTGCCCTGCGGCCTGGCACCGGAGGACGGTCTCCCGGTCGGACTGCAGATCATCGCCCCGGCGATGAAGGACGACCGCCTGTACAAGGTCGGTGCCGCCGTCGAGGCAGCCTTCGTCGAGCGCTGGGGTCACCCGCTGCTTGAGGAGGCTCCGTCGCTGTGAGTTCCAGTGCACTGTCCAAGGCCAAGGGCTTCAAGAAGTCCAAGTCCGGCACCTACCTGTCGATCGGCACCACCGCTTTCGGTGCCATCAGCGTGATCAAGCAGGCCCGCAAGGCCCGCACCGAGAACGACACGCTGAAGCTGGTCGACGCCGTTGTGTCCGCCGCCGCCATCGTCACCGGCCTCGCGATCCTGTACCGCGAGCTGAAGCGCCTCGGCGACGACGACGTCCTGCTGGGCTGAGAGGGAAAGTTTCACCGTGACCACCTTCACCGAACTGCTGTCGTACGAGGACGCCCTCGCGTCGTACGACCCCGTCATGGGCCTCGAGGTCCATGTCGAGCTCGGCACCAGGACCAAGATGTTCTGCGGCTGCTCCACCGAGCTGGGCGCCGAGCCCAACTCGCAGACCTGCCCGACCTGTCTGGGTCTGCCGGGCTCGCTCCCGGTCGTCAACGCGATCGGCGTCGAGTCCGCCGTCAAGATCGGCCTCGCGCTGAACTGCGAGATCGCCGAGTGGTGCCGCTTCGCCCGGAAGAACTACTTCTATCCGGACATGCCGAAGAACTTCCAGACCTCCCAGTACGACGAGCCCATCGCCTTCAACGGCTACCTGGACGTCCAGCTGGAGGACGGCGAGGTCTTCCGCGTGGAGATCGAGCGCGCCCACATGGAGGAGGACACCGGCAAGTCGCTGCACGTCGGCGGCGCCACCGGCCGTATCCACGGCGCGTCCCACTCCCTGCTGGACTACAACCGCGCCGGCATCCCGCTCATCGAGATCGTCACCAAGCCCATCGAGGGCGCGGGAGCGCGCGCCCCCGAGGTCGCCAAGGCGTACGTGGCCGAGCTGCGCGAGGTCATCAAGGCGCTCGGCGTCTCCGAGGCCCGCATGGACAAGGGCCAGATGCGCTGCGACGTCAACCTGTCGCTGCGCCCCAGCCCGGAGGCCCCCTTCGGCACCCGCTCGGAGACGAAGAACGTCAACTCGCTGCGCTCCGTCGAGCGTGCGGCCCGCTTCGAGATCCAGCGCCACGCGGCGGTGCTCTCGTCGGGCGGATCGATCGTGCAGGAGACCCGGCACTTCCACGAGGAGGACGGCTCCACCACGGCCGGCCGCATCAAGGACAACGCCGAGGACTACCGCTACTTCCCCGAGCCGGACCTGGTCCCCGTCGCCCCGGCCCGCGCCTGGGTGGAGGAGCTGCGCGCCGGACTGCCGGAGATGCCGCGCGTGCGCCGCAACCGGCTCCGCGAGGAGTGGGGCGTCAGCGAGCACGACATGCAGTCCATCCTCAACGCGGGCGCCGTGGACTCCATCGTCGCCACCATCGAGGAGGGCGCCGACTCCACCGCCGCCCGCAAGTGGTGGATGGGCGAACTGGCCCGCAACGCCAACGAGCAGGGCGTCTCGGTCGACGAGCTGCCGATCACCCCGGCCCAGGTGGCGCGCATCGCGGCCCTGGTCGCGGCCGGCGACCTGAACGACAAGCTGGCCCGGCAGGTCATCGAGGGCGTCCTCGCGGGCGAGGGCACCCCGGACGAGGTCGTCGACAAGCGCGGCCTGAAGGTCGTCTCGGACGAGGGCGCGCTGGGCGCGGCCGTGGACGAGGCCATCGCGGGCAACGCGGCCATCGCCGACAAGATCCGCGGCGGCAAGATCGCCGCCGTCGGCGCCCTGGTCGGCGCGGTCATGAAGACCACCCGCGGCCAGGCCGACGCGGCCCGCGTCAAGGAGCTCATCCTGGAGCGCCTCGGCGTCGAGGGCTGAGACCCCGGCTCCCGACGGAGGCCCCGCACCGGATCCCGGTGCGGGGCCTCCGCCGTTCCCGTACGCGTTCCCGTACCCGCGTCCGGGTGCGGGCCCGGGCCGGCCGCGGTCGTGTCCGGATGTGACGGGGAATCGTCATTGCCGCCATGCGGGGGCCACGTGAGGATGGGGTCATGCCCACTTCGCACCGGGTCGTCATCGCGGTCTTCCCCGATGTCGACCTCCTCGACGTCACCGGTCCGGCCGAGGTCTTCGCCCTGGCCAACCGGGAGACCGGCGGGCGCGCCGGTTACGAGGTCGTCCTCGCGGGGCCCGACGCCGGACCGGTACGGACCTCGGCCGGGGTGCGGCTGCTCGCGGACCGCACCTTCGGCGAGGTCGGCGAGCGGGTGGACACCCTGCTGGTCCCGGGCGCGGTCGACGTGACCGACGCCGGACTCGTCGCGCGGATCGACGAAGCCGTCGTGGCGTGGGTGCGGGAGACCGCCCCGCACGCCCGGCGGGTGGCTTCGGTGTGCGTGGGCGCGCACGTGCTGGCGGCGGCCGGACTGCTGGACGGGCGGACGGCGACCACCCACTGGTCGACCGCCGCCCAGCTGGCGGCCGAACACCCGGAGGTCGTGGTCGATCCCGATCCGATCTTCGTACGCGCCGACCACGGCCGGCTGTGGACCGGGGCGGGGATCAGCGCCTGTCTGGACCTGGCGCTGGCCCTCGTCGCCGAGGACCTGGGCGAGCAGACCGCTCTGGCGGTGGCGCGGCAGCTGGTGATGTACCTGAAGCGGCAGGGCGGCCAGAGCCAGTTCTCGGTGCCGCTCAGCCGGCCGGCCGCGGGACGGCGGGACATCGACGACCTGCGCGTGTGGATCGCCGACCACCTCGACGCGGACCTGTCGGCACCGGCCCTCGCGGCCCGGATGTGCCTGAGCGAGCGGCACTTCGCCCGCGTCTTCACCCAGGAGACCGGCACCAGTCCCGCGGCCTACGTCGAAGCCGCCCGCGTCGAGGCGGCCCGGCGCGTCCTGGAGACCACCGACAGCCCGCTCGACCAGGTCGCGGCGGCCGCCGGTCTCGGCTCGGCGGAGACCCTGCACCGGGCCTTCCGCCGGCAGCTCGCCACGACTCCGGCGGCCTACCGCCGCCGGTTCCGCACGCAGGCCTGCTGACCGGCACCCATCGGTCCGAGGACTCCGAGGTATTCGAGGGCTTTGAGGAACAGGCCCGGCTTCGCGTTGCCTTCTTCCGTCCCATTCATCCCTTATGAAAGGTTTTCTGAGTATGAGTACGAGCACGAGCACGACCACCGCTTCCACGACCCTGCGCACCCTGATCGGGCTGGACGGGCGGCCGCCCCGGCTGGGCGACTCCGTCCTGGTGATGATCGACTTCCAGAACACCTACCGCACGGGCGTGATGGCCCTGGACGGCGCCGAGGAGGCGCTCGCGGCGGGAGCCCGGCTGCTGGAGCGCGCCCGCGCCGCCGGTGCTCCCATCGTCCACATCGTCAACGACGGCGGCGAGGGCACCCCGTACGACGTCCGCGCCCACATCGGCGCCATCAGTGACGAGGTCGCCCCGGCGGAGGGTGAGCCGGTGGTGGTCAAGCGGTTCCCTAACGCCTTCCACGCCACCGGACTGGAGGAGATCCTGAGCGGTCTCGGCTTCGGCGCGGGCAGCGGCAAGGACCTGGTGCTGGCCGGGTTCATGACGCACATGTGCGTCACCTTCACCGCGGAGGGGGCCTTCAACCTGGGCTACCGGCCCACGGTGGTCGCCGGGGCCACCGCCACCCGCGCCCTGGCCGCGCCGGACGGCACCGTCGTGCCCGCCGAGGCCCTCCAGGCGGCCGCGCTGACCACGGTCACCGACCTCTTCGGCCTGGTGGTGCCCGGGGCGGACGACCTTCTGTAGCGATCGCTAGTTAAATCGGATAGGTTTCTTTCTGTAGCGACCGCTACCGAATGAAACGGGGGACCCTCATGTCCGCAGTCACCACCCGGGCCCACTACGCCCGCACCGTCCGCACCGAGAGCGGGGGCCCGGGCCTGCTGCTGGCCCACGGGGCGGGCGGATCGGTCGAGGGCAACTTCGGGCCGCTGCTGGACGCGCTCGCCGCCCGGCACAGCGTCGTCGGCGTCGACTACCCGGGCGCCGGGGACACGCCGAAGGCCGAGGGGTCGCTGCGGCTCGACGAGCTGGCCGACCAGCTGGTGGCCGCCGCCGACGCCGAAGGGCTGGAGCGGTTCGCGGTGCTCGGCTACTCCCTCGGCGGGAACGTGGCCGTCAGGGTCGCCACCCGGTACCCCGAGCGGGTCACCGCGCTCGTGCTCACCGCGAGCTTCGCGCGGGCCGGCCACGGCGTCGGGATGGTCGGGGAGATGTGGGCCGAGCTGGGTCGGCGTGGGGAGAACGAGCTGCTCGCGCGGCTCCTCGTACCGCTCGTGCTCAGTGAGGAGCAGCTGGAGGCGCTGAGCCCCGAGCAGCTGGAGGACCTCGTGCGGGGGACCGCGGCCACGGTGACATCCGGTAGCGGGGACCAGGCCGCGCTCATCAAGGGCGCGGACCTGCGCGCGGAACTGGCGGGGGTCGGCGTACCGGTCCTGGTCGTCGAGACGACCGGGGACCGGCTCGTACCGCCCGCCCTCCAGCGGGAGCTGGCGGACGCCCTGCCGGGCGCGCGGCGCGCGGAACTGCCCACCGGGCACCTGCCGTTCGCCGAGCGCCCGGCGCAATGGGCGTCGCTGGTTACGGAGTTCCTCAGCGAGCGTCCGGCGCGCTGAGGAAGGCCAGGCGGGCCGGCTTCGCCGGGAGGTGGACCTCGGGCAGGTCGATCTCCGGCAGCTCGACCTCGGGGCCGAGCACGAAGCCGGTCCGCTCCAGCAGGCCGATGGCCTTGGCGTTGCGGGCGTCCGGTTCGGCGACCACGCGGCGGGTGGCGGGGTCGGAGAACACGTACGTGATGAAAGCCGTCATCAGGGCCCCGGTGAAGCCGTGCCGGACCGCGCCGTGGCTGGGGGCGATCAGCAGGTGCACGCCGACGTCCCCGGGCCGGACCTCGTAGCACTCGCCGACCCGGTCCTCGGCGCACTCGTACGTCTGGAAGAGCGCGACCGGTTCGCCGTCACGGGCGACCATGAACGCGTGGTGGGTGGTGCGGCGGTCGACGTCCTCGTAGATCTCCTGGACCAGTTCGCGGCTGGCGCCGCCCATGCCCCAGAAGCGAGCCCGCTCCTCGGTGACCCAGCCGTGGATCAGCGCGGAGTCGGCGGCGGGGTCGACGGGGGTGATGGTGACCGTCCCGAAGCCCTCGACGTGCTGGGTGTGGACGGGCTGACGGGTGGAGGCGGGGGCGGAGCGGGTGTTCATGCGGATTCCTTGGTGAGGCGGGCCCAGTCGGTGACGACGGGTACGAGTTCGCAGCGCGCCCAGAGGGGCAGTTGGTCGCGGTGGTGGGGGGCGCCGGTGACGCCGTCCGCGCCCAGCGGGACCGCCCAGAGGCTGTCCTCGCGGCGTGCCAGGTCCCAGACGTAGCGGGCGGCCGAGGCGCGGGCGGCGCGGTCGGTGAGACCGGGCACGGAGGACGTGGCGTTGACGCAGTCGTGGTCGCCGCCCAGGCCCGGCCACTCGGCGTCCGGGTCCGGCAGCGCCGACCAGGGGGCGAGGACGTGGAGCCGGCCCCAGGGGGCCTCGGGGACGGCCGCGGCCGTCTCCTCCAGGGCCGCGCGCACGTGCGCGGCGCGGTCGAGCCCGGGGAGGAGGGGGGTGGTCAGCAGCCCTTCCAGGGCGTAGCCGACGCGGGGCAGGAGGTGCAGCCAGGGGTGGAAGACCTCCGGTCCGGCGGGGGCCGGGGCCAGGCCCGCGAAGACGGGGTCGGCGGTGAAGCGGCGTACGGTCGCGCTGCGGAAGACCGCGAAGACCGCGGCGTCGGTGCTGTCGGCCGCCATGTGCCGGTCCCAGGCGAGGAGCCGTTCGCGGAGCCGGCGGGCCTCGGGGGAGAGGCCGTCCAGGGCGGGCAGCAGCGCGAGTAGTGGCGCGGCGGAGGCCAGGTACGTGTCACCGTGCACGTCGGCCATGGCCTTCGGGGACCAGTCCGCCGAGCCGCTGAGCAGCTCCCGGATGCGGTCGGCGCGGTGCGGCGGCGCGAACTCCACGCCGAGGGGGGACGCGATCCCGCGCGCGTTCGCCATCACGGCGAAGCCCTGTACCGGTTCGGCGGGGGTGGGCGCCCAGCCCCGCCAGGTGTGCCGGGCGTCCCAGGCGGGCACCGGGCGGAGCCGGTTGGCGCCGTCGCGCAACGGCACGGCTCCCGCGACGCGGTGCAGCAGGCCGCCTTCGGAGTCGGCGGCGTGGACGACGTTGACCGGCTCGGCCCAGCCGTCGAGGGCGCGGTCGACGTCGGCGACGGTGCGGGCGCGCAGGAGGGCGGGCAGCGCGGCGAAGCCCAGGTCGCGGCGGACGCGGGGCGGGTAGCGCAGGGAGAGGGCGTCGGCGCCCTCGGGGACGAGGCCGGTGGCGTCCTCGCGGATGACGACCGGCCCGCGCGCGGTCTCCAGGACCTCCACCTCGACGTCGGCGGCGCTGGCCACGGAGATGGTCTCGGTGTGGCGGGCGACCGGCTCCCAGGTGCCGTCGGGGCCCAGCGCCTCCAGGCCGTCGCCGGCGGGCCGCAGCCGTTCGGCGTAGAGGTCCTGGTAGTCGGCCATGGCGTTGGTGATGGCCCAGGCGACGCTGCCGGCGTGGCCGAAGTGGGCGAGGCCGGGGACGCCGGGGACGGCCAGGCCGAGCACGTCGTACTCGGGGCAGGAGAGACGTACCTGCTGGTAGACGCCCGGATCCTCGATGAACCGGTGCGGGTCGCCCGCGATGATCGCCGAGCCGGTGGCGGTCCGGTCGCCGGGAACCAGCCAGCCGTTGCTGCCGGCGGTGCCGGGCCCGTCGGTCGCGAAGAGGGTGGCGGCGTCGTCGCCGAGGACGCGGGCGACGCGCTCGCGCCAGAGCTTGGTGGCGAACCCCGCGAAGAGGACGTGGGTGGCGATCCAGACGGACAGCGGGACCCAGGGCTCCCAGGGGGCCGGGGTGTGGCCGGTGCGGGCGAAGCGGTCGTCGCGGGCGGCGCCCTCGGCGAGACCGGAGTTGACGCCGTCGACGTAGGCGCGGAGCCAGGCGGCGGTCCCGGGGTCGAGTGCCTCGTGGCAGCGCCGGGCGGTGTCGTCGAGGCGGGCCTGGCGGGCGAAGCGGTCCCAGGCGACGCAGTCGGCGCCGAGGAACGCGGCGCTGGAGCCCTGCGCGCGGTGGCGCTCGACCTCGAGCTGCCAGGCCCGGTCGAGGGCGGTGACGCGGCCCTGTGCGTAGGAGAGGCGGATCGGGTCGGAGGCCCGCAGGTGCGGGATGCCCCAGCTGTCGCGGTAGACCTCGTGGGCCTCTGTAGTCACACTGCTCACACTCTTCCCCGAGTTTCTTAGGTTAGGCTGCCCTAACTATACGGTGTGGGGAAGGGGACGGGCATGGCGGTCGGCAAGGGCTGGGAGGGTGTGGTCCTCAAACTGCTGCGCGGCAAGGACTTCACCTTCACGGTCACGGGGGTGGAGGACGTCACGGAGCACTTCCGCAGGGTCCGCTTCGGCGACGGCGGGCTGCTGGCGGCCGTCGGCGACTCCCTGCACCCGACCATGTGGGTCCGGGTCTGGTTCCAGGGCGGCAGCCGTCCGCACCAACGGGCCTACACGCTGGTGGACCCCGATCCGGCCACCGGCACCTTCGCCTTCGAGTTCGCCCTGCACGACGGGCTGGCCAGCCGGTGGGCGCGCTCGGCCGCGCCGGGGGACACCCTGGAGGCGACCGTCCAGGGCACCGGCTTCACGGCGCCGGACCCCGAGCCGGAGCGGCTGCTGGTGATCGGCGACCCGGCCTCGCTCCCGGCCGTCAACTCCCTGCTGGACGCCTACCCGCACACTCCGGCCACCCTCTGGTTCGAGACCCAGCACGCCTCCGACGCGGAGCTGCCCGTACGCGCCGACGCGGGCCGGCACGACGTCCGGCGGGTGGCGCGGGGCGGTTCGGCGCTGGTCGAACGGGTGCGGGCCGAACTCCCGGAGCTGCTGGGTCCGGACCCGGCCTCCGCGTACGTCTGGCTGGCCTGCGACACGGCGACCACCCGGAACCTGACGGCGTACCTCAGGAAGGACCTGGGCCTGCCGAAGCAGCGCGTGAACGGCCTGGGGTACTGGCGCGCGGACTGAAGCCCGCGACCAGCGGGTGCCCGGGGGATCAGGGCGGGCCCGGCCCTGAACCGCCGGACGCCCCTACGCCCCTACGCCCCGACCGTGCCGTCGACGGCCTCGCGGAGGAAATCGGCGTGGCCGTTGTGGCGGGCGTACTCGTGGATCATGTGCAGCATCACCAGCCGCAGCGAGGCCTCCTGCTCCCACTTGGTGACGTACGCCGTCACCTCCAGGGACTCGGCGGCGGCCTCGACGGCACGCGAGTGCTCCACCTCCGCCTCCCAGGCGGCGAACGCCTCGGCGCCGGTGGCCCCTTCGGCGTCGTACGCCGCCTGGAAGTCGTGGTCGTCGGACCACAGGTGGGGGACGTCCGCGCCCCCGATCGTGCGCCGGAACCAGTGGCGTTCCACCTCGGCCATGTGCCGGACCAGGCCCAGCAGCGACAGGGTGGAGGGCGGCGACGCCCGGCGGCGCAGCTCCTCGTCGCCGAGGCCCTCGCACTTCAGGGCGAGGGTGGCCCGGTGGTAGTCGAGGTAGGCGCGCAGGGTCTCGCGCTCCCCGCCGGTCAGGGGCGGCCCGACGCGTTCTGTGTTCCGCATGCACTGATCCTCTCCGCTGCCGGGCCCGCACGGAAGCCCCTCCCGGCGGCCGAAGCCCCGGAAGGCGCCCCGGGCGCGGGGCGGAGGCGGCACGCGGCCGGGGCCGGACTCCGCCGTCCCGCCACACGTGCGGGGTCAGGCTCCGTCGCCCCGCCACACGTACGGGGTCGTCACGCCGAGGACGCCGAAGCCCAGGCGTTCCAGGATCGGGCGGCTGTCGTCCGAGGCGTCCACCTGGAGGTAGGGGATGTCCCGGGCCGCCGCCACACGGGCGCGGTGGGCCACCAGCAGCCGGTAGATGCCGCGGCCGCGCCACTGCGGGTCCGTGCCGCCGCCCCACAGGCCGGCGAAGTCGCCGCCCGGCCGCATCTCCATCCGGGCCGCGCTGACGGGGACGTCCCCGGCCATCGCCACGACGGCCTCGATGGTGTCCGGCTCGTCCCGCAGCCGGCTGAGCACCTGCTCACGGATCCGGGGCCGCTCGGTGCCGAAGGCCCGGTGGTGGACCTCCATCATCAGGTCCACCCCGGCCTCGTCCGTCACCACCCGCAGGGTGATCCCCTCCGGCGGCTCCACCGGCATGGCGGCGAGCTCGGCCGTCCGCCCCACCAGCAGGGTCTCCGGCGCCTCCGGTACGAACCCGGCCGCGAGCAGCCGGTCCCCGAGGTCCGCCGGGCGGTCGTGGGAGTACAGCTTCCACTCGAACTCCGGCCCGCCCCCGTCCTCGCCGCGCGCCCCGAAGTACGCCACCTGCGCCGCGATCTCCGCGTCCGCCGTGTCCCCGTCGAGGTCCGACCAGAGCACGCCGTTCCAGCCGAGCCCGGGCACGGTCTGGCGTACGACCGCGCCCACCCGCTCCACCCGCGCGTGCGCGGCGTCGGGCCGCGCGTCGCGCCGCATCTCCGCGTCGTAGCGGTCGCGCACTTCCAGCAGTTCACCGGGGTTCGTCTTCATGGGATGAGCTGACCAGGTGCCGGGGCGGACGTACAACTGCATTAGCCTCGCCCCGTGAACGACGACTCCGCCATCTACACCGGCAAGGCCACCCCCGACGCCGCCGCCGACCGGGGCTGGCTCCTCGGCCACTTCAAGAGCACCGGCGATCCCCGCCACAGCGAGGACGTCGAGATCAAGTGGGGGGTCCATCCCAAGGGGGAGGAGCGCGAGCGGTGGGTGACCGGCGAACGGCGCACCGCCCTCCAGGTGCTGATCAGCGGCCGGTTCCGGCTGGAGTTCCCCGGCCGCACCGTGGTCCTCGCCGAGCAGGGGGACTACGTGGTCTGGGGGCGCGGGGTCGACCACTCCTGGTACGCCGAGGAGGACACGGTGGTCCTCACCGTGCGCTGGCCCTCGCTCCCCGGCTACCGGGTCGATGAGCCCTCCGTCCCGGAACGCCGGTGACCGAGGTCCCGCATCTCCCCCCAAGCCTGTGACGATGCACACGAAAGCAGCCAACGATCACGAAAGGCTGGAATCGTGTCGATCGAGGTGTATACCACCCTGGCCGCGACGGGACTTCGCGGCCGAACCTTCACAAGTTCACGAGTTCATGAGTTCTTTGCGCCGGGCTGCCTCCCGCTGAAGATCCGAACCACCAGGGAGCACGTCCGTTGGCAGCAATCGCACGGTGGTGCCTGCGGCACCGACTGGTCACCGTCCTGATCTGGCTGCTCGCCCTCGGCGGGACCGCCGCGGCGGCCGGGGCCGCCGGAACCGCGTTCTCCAACGACTACGAGGTCCCGGGCACGGAGTCCGCCAAGGCCCACGCCCTGCTGCGCGAGGGCTTCCGCGGCCAGGGCGGCGACACCGACACCATCGTGTGGCGGGCCCCTGACCACCGGACGGCACGCACCCCGGACGTGGAGCAGCGCATGACCCGGGCCCTGGACGCCGTCGCCGCCCTGCCCGGAGTGGCCTCGGTCGCGAGCCCCTACGCACCGGGCCCCGCCGGCGCCGCGCAGATCAGCCGCGACGGACGCACCGCCTACGCGGTGGTCACCTTCGACCGGCAGGCCGACTCCGTACCCCGGGCCCAGGCCGAGGCCGTCGTCGACACGGCGAAGAACGCGACCACCCAGGCGGACGGGCTCCAGGTCGAACTCGGCGGCCGCGCCATCGGCCTGACCGAGGCGCCCAGCGCCCACCTCGCCGAGGTCATCGGCGTGGGCATCGCCGCCGTCGTCCTCTTCCTCGCCTTCGGCTCCCTCGCCGCGAGCCTGCTGCCCCTCGCGACCGCACTCGTCAGCGTCGGCAGCGCCTACTTCGGGATCACCCTGCTCGGGCACGCCATGCCCGTCGCCGACTTCGCCCCGATGCTGGGCACCCTCGTCGGCCTCGGCGTCGGCATCGACTACGCCCTGTTCATCGTCACCCGGCACCGCAAGGGCCTGGCGCGCGGGCTCACCGTCGAGGAAGCCGCCGCCGGCGCCGTCGCCACTACGGGCCGGGCCGTCGTCTTCGCCGGGGCCACCGTCTGCATCGCGCTGCTCGGCATGCTGGTGCTGCGGCTGAACTTCCTCGACGGGGTCGCCATCGCCGCGTCCCTCACCGTCATCCTGACGGTGGCCGCCTCCGTCACCTTGCTGCCCGCCCTCCTCTCGTACATCGGCATGCGGGCCCTCTCGCGCCGCGAACGGCGCCGGCTCGCCGCCGAGGGGCCCCGGCCCCAGCCGCCCACCGGGTTCGCCGCCCGCTGGTCGGCCTTCGTGGAGCGCCACCCCAAACTGCTCGGAGCGGTCGCGGCCCTGGTGATGGCGGTACTGGCGCTGCCGACGCTCTCGCTCCACCTCGGCACCTCCGACCAGGGCAACAACCCGGCCGCCTCCACCACCCGCAAGGCCTACGACCTGCTCGCGGACGGGTTCGGGCCCGGTACGAACGGCCCGCTCAGCGTCGTCGCCCGGCTCGAGGGCGCCGGGGACCGCATAGCCGTCGAGCGGCTGACGGAAACCCTGCGCACCACCGAAGGAGTCGCCTCCGCCGGCCCGGCCGTCTTCAACCGCAGCGGGGACACCGCCGTCCTGACCGTCGTACCGGACTCCGCCCCGCAAGCCCGTGCCACGAGCGAGCTGGTCGACACCCTGCGCCGGGACGTCATCCCGCGCGCCGGGCACGGCAGCACCATGGACGCCCACGTCGGCGGGGTCACGGCCGGCTACGACGACTTCGCCGAGGTGATCGTCGGCAAGCTGCCGCTCTTCGTCGGGGTGGTCATCACCCTCGGCTGCGTCCTGCTGCTGCTCGCCTTCCGGTCCATCGGCATCCCGCTCAAGGCCGCAGCCATGAACGTCGCCGCCGTCGCCTCCTCCTTCGGCGTCGTCGTCATGATCTTCCAGTGGGGCTGGGGGAGCGAACTGCTGGGCCTGGGCAGCGCCGGGCCGATCGAGCCCTTCCTGCCGGTGATCATGGTGTCGGTGCTCTTCGGCCTGTCCATGGACTACCAGGTCTTCCTGGTCAGCCGGATGTACGAGGAGTGGCTGGAGACCGGCGACAACCGGCGGGCCGTCCGTGTGGGCCTCGCCGAGACCAGCCGGGTGATCAACTCGGCGGCCGTCATCATGATCTCCGTCTTCCTGGCCTTCGTGCTCAGCGGTGACCGGCTCATCGCGATGTTCGGCATCGCGCTCGCCGCCGCCGTCGCGCTCGACGCCTTCGTCCTGCGCACCCTGCTCGTCCCGGCGCTCATGCACATGCTCGGCGGCGCCAACTGGTGGATCCCGGCATGGCTGGACCGCCGGCTGCCCCGCATCAGCATCGAGCCGCCGGAACGCGCCACTCCCCGTGCGACACTTCCGTCGCAGCGGCCGGAAGCGGACCACGCCGAACCGGCCCGCACGCCCCGCTGACCGGTCACGAGCCGTAAGGAAGCACAGATGTTCGCGATAGAACTGGCCGACGACGCCCAGCTGTTCCCGCTGGAGGTGTGGCACGCCGAGGAGTTCCTGGCGCACATGGACCGGGGCCGCGAGTTCATCGGCCGGTACATCGGCTTGCCGGACCGCGTCACCGACCTCGAATCGGCGCGGCACCTGCTCGGCTCCAAGGCGGAGGAGGCCGCCAGGGACGGCGCCCGGCTCTTCGGCATCCGCGTCGGCGGCACCCTCGTCGGCGGGGTCCTCTTCCGGGAATTCGACGCCGCCGCCGGCAACTGCGAGGTCGGCTGCTGGCTGGAGCCCGCGGCGGCCGGCCGGGGCCTGGTCGGCAAGGCCTGCCGGGTCCTGATCGACTGGGCCTTCGACGTGCGCGGCATGCACCGCGTGGAATGGCACGTGGCCTCCGGCAACGAGAAGAGCATCGCCCTCGCCGAACGCCTCGGACTGACCCGCGACGGCGTCATGCGGCAGAACCACCTCCACCGCGGCGTCCGCCAGGACACCGAGGTCTGGGCCGTCCTCGCCCACGAATGGGCCGCCGCCCGCCCGGCTTAGGCCCCCGTGCCGCGGGCCCCTCCAGGGGCCTGCGGCCCACCACCGGCGCAGCGTCCGCCGCCCTCTCAGGAACCTCTCAGAAACGCCGCCTACGGTGCCCGGCATGGACACCACCAAGACCCCCGCCCCGGCCGCCCCCGACGCGGACGCCGCCGAGGACAAGGCGACCCCCGGCGCCCCGGACGAGGCCGCCACCGCCAGCCCGGCCGCCGGCCTCGACGGCGCCCCGGCCGCCACCGCCGCTACTGCCCAGGACGCCGAGGACGAGGACGCCGACGAGACCGGGGAGGACGCTCCCGAGCGGAGCACCGGCGTAGGGGCCGCCGCGTCCGCCGTCGTCGCCGCCGGTCTGGGCCTCGTCGCCCTCAGCGGCAGCTGGGTGTCCCGCGTCGCGGCCGAGCGCCAGACGCTCATCGGCCAGATCGAATCGGTCAGCGCGACCACCGCCAAGGAGAAGATCGCCGCCCTGTACGGCGACGCCTGGCACATGACCGCCGTCGTCAACGGTGTCCTTTCCACCCTCGCCCTCCTCGTCGCCGTCCTCGTCCTCGCCGGCCCGGCCTTCGGCGCCCCGGGCCGGGTCCACCCCGCCTGGGTCCGCTCCGTCTCCTGGGCCGCCGTCGCCCTGGGCCTCATCGGGGCCCTGCTCTTCGGCCTCATGTACTTCGACCTGCTCTTCCCGCTCCCCACGGCCGCCCAGTAGGCACCGCCTTACGGGATCTGCCCCCGGTCTTAGGCCGCCCTAGGCCTCCTCAGGGGCACCGGGCCCCGGCCTAAGGACCCCGGCACCGCGGAGATGCGGCATGAGCCCCATGCGCCGCACCCCTCTGGGACGCGAATCTCGGATCACACCGAACGAGGTGCCCGAGAAGAGCAACCAGGGAGACGAAATGTTCGAGTACGAGATCGCCACCGCCCGCCGCGCCGACCTCATCCGCGAGGCCGACCGGTACCGGATCGCCCAGGAGGCCAAGAAGGCCTCCCGCGCCTCCTCTCGCAGCCAGGAATCCGAAAGGCCGGTGAGTCGGCACCGCAGTCTCTTCACCCGCGCCGCCTGACCCGCGCCGCGGACCCGTCCGGACTGACCCGAGATGACGAGCGCACCGATAACGACTGCCACCGGACCGGACCCGTGTGCGATGCTCGGCGGCGTGGAGACCAGATCTGTCAGCCCGGTGTTCGTCGGCCGAGCCGACGAACTGGCCGTACTCGTCGACGCCCTGGCGCGCGCCGCCGGCCAGGAGCCGCAGGCCCTGCTCATCGGGGGAGAGGCCGGGGTCGGCAAGACCCGCCTGACCGAGGAGTTCCTCACGGAGGCCGCCAGCCGCGGAGCGGTGGTGGCCGTCGGCGGCTGTGTGGAGATCGGGGCGGAGGGACTTCCCTTCGCCCCCTTCTCCACGGCCCTGCGCACCCTCCGGCGCCTGCTCCCCGACGAACTGGCGGAAGCCGCCGCCGGCCAGGAGGACGAACTCGCCCGCATCCTCCCCGAACTCGGCGAGACGCCCCGGGGCCCCCACGACGAGGAGAGCACCGCCCGGCTCTTCGAACTGACCGCCAGGATGCTGGAACGGCTCGCGGCCGACCGCACCGTCGTCCTCGTCCTGGAAGACCTGCACTGGGCGGACACCTCCACCCGGCACCTCCTCGCCTACCTCTTCCGCACCCTCGGCCGGGGCCGGCTCGTCCTCGTCGCGACCTACCGCGCCGACGACATCCACCGCCGCCACCCGCTGCGCCCGCTCCTCGCCGAGCTCGACCGGCTCCGCACCGTCCACCGCATCGAACTGCCCCGCTTCAACCGGGCCGAGGTGCGCCGCCAGCTCGCCGGGATCCTCGCCTCGCAGCCGGAGGAGAGCTTCGTCGACTCCGTCTTCGACCGCTCCGACGGCAACGCCTTCTTCGTCGAGGAACTCGTCGCCTCCCGGGAGAGCGGATGCCGCACCGGGCTCACCGAATCCCTGCGCGACCTCCTGCTCGTCCGCGTCGAGGTACTGCCGGACGCCTCCCAGCGCGTGGTGCGCATCGTCGCCGAGGGCGGCTCCACCGTCGAGTACGCCCTGCTGCGCGCCGTGGTCCGGCTCGGCGAGGACGAACTGATCGAGGCCCTGAGGGCCGCCGTGGGCGCCAACATCCTCCTCGCCACCACCGACGGCGACGGCTACCGCTTCCGCCACTCGCTGGTCCGCGAGGCGGTCAGTGACGACCTGCTGCCCGGGGAGCGCGCCCGCGTCAACCGCCGCTACGCCGAGGCCATGGAGGCCGACGGATCGCTGGTCCGCGCCGAGGAACGGGTCATCCGCCTGGCCAACTACTGGTACGCCGCGAACGACCCCGCCAAGGCGCTGCCAGCCGTCCTCGCCGCCTCCGTCACCGCCCGCCGCCGGCACGCCTACTCCGAGCAGCTCAGCCTGCTGGAGCGGGCCATGGACCTGTGGGACAGCGTCCCCGACGAAGTACGCGCCGACCTGCGCCCCGCGGACTACACCGAGGTGTACCCGCCCTGCGGCTGCGACCCGGCCACCACCCCGCTCCAGCGGCTCGACCTGCTCGCCGAGGCCACCGTCGCCGCCCGTTTCGGCGGTGACCGCGAACGGGCCCTGAAGCTCACCAAGCTGGCCCTGCGCACCCTCGACGAGGACCGCGGCGACCCGCTGCGCGCCGCCTGGTTCTGGACCGAACGCTCCCGCCTCGTCGCCAACCTCGGCAGGGGCGACGGCTGGCAGGAGATCGCCAAGGCGCAGGAACTGGTCAAGGGGCTGCCCCCGTCCCAGGTCCACGCCGACGTCCTCGTCCGGGCCGCGGGCTGGGGCATGCTCCACAACCCCGGCCCCGGCAATCTCGCCGCAGCCGAACGGGCCGTGGAATACGCCCGCATGATCGGCGCCGAGGAGACCGAGCTCAACGCCCGGATCACCTACGGCTGCCTGCTCACCGACTCCGGCGACGGCACCACCGGCCTCGCCGAACTCCACGCGGTCAAGGACCGCGCCACCGAACTCGGGTTCACCGTGGTCGCGGGTCGCGCTCACGTCAACATCACCTCTCAACTCGAAGCCATGGGCCGGTCCCGCGAAGCGGTGGAACTGGCCGAACAGGGGGTCGAACTCGTCAGCAGGTCCCGGCTCCTGGACACCGAGGCCTGGGTCTGCGGGAACATGGCGGAGAGCCTGTACAGCCTCGGCCGCTGGGACGAGGCCGCCGAGGCCGCCCGCCGCACCCTGCGCGTCGGCCAGGGCGCCGCCCCCCGCGGCTCCGCCTCCGCACGCCTGGCCTACCTGGCCCTGGCCCGCGGGGAACTCGCCGAGGCCGCCCAGCAACTTGCCGCCGCGCACGCCCACTTCGGCACCCACGACAGCCAGCCCCAGCACCGGCTCCCGCTCTACCGGCTGGCGATCGGCCTGGCCGACGGAGAGGGCCGGATAGCCGACGTCCGCGCCGAGACCGCGGACGCCGTCGCCCACGGCTTCCCGCTCGGCCAGCACCGCTACGCCTGGCCCCTGCTGCTGGCCTCCGCCTCCGCCGAGGCCGACGCCCGGGGCCTGCCGGCGGCCGACGCCGGTAGGGGCGCCGCCCTGGACGTGCTGCGCACCGCCGCCCGGACCCTGGCCACCCCCGTCCCCCTGTGGGCCGCGCACGCCGAGTACCTGCGGGCCGAGCTGCTCCGCGCCGAGGCCCGCGACACCGTCGCCGACTGGGGCGCGGTCGAGGCGGCCGTACGCCCGCTCCAGCGCCCGTACCTGCTCGCCCGGGCCCGCCACCGGCTCGCCGAGGCACTGCTGGTCTCCGGCGGGGACCGCGAGACGGCCGCCGACCTGCTCCGCGACGCCCACGCCGCCGCCGACCGGCTCGGTGCCCGACGACTCCGCGAGGACCTGGCCCTGCTCGCGCAGCGCGCCCGGCTCCCGCTGACCGCCGAGGAGTCCCGGCCGGCCGCACCGGCCCCGGAGGCCGATCCCATCGAGGCCCTGGGCCTGACCAGCCGCGAGCGGGACGTCCTGCGCCTCGTCGCGGCGGGCGGCACCAACCGCCAGATCGCGGAGGAGCTCTTCATCTCCCCGAAGACGGCCAGCGTGCACGTCTCGAACATCCTGGCCAAGCTCGGCGTCGCGAGCCGGGGCGAGGCCGCGGCACTCGCCCACCGGCTGCGCCTCTTCGCCGCCCCCCTCGCCCCGGCGGCCCCGGCCGGGCGCGTCTAGACCTCGTCGGCCTCGTCGGCCTCGTCGGCGCCGGGGTCCCGGTCGGCCTCGGCGGCGGGGCGTATGAGCACCTTGCCGGAGTCGAGGTCTATGGGCCCCCGTCCCGGATCGCCGTCACCGACGTCGGTCCGGGACAGCTCCAGCCGCTTCTTCTCCTCGTCCGTGTGCTTGCGTCCCGGGTTGAACAGCTCCTCGATCATGTTGAACACGCGTCCACCCTGCCTTCCGCCCCTTCCGGAGCCGTTCAGGTCACCGCACCGTCAGTGTCAGGATCCTGTCGTCGCCCGCTTCCGGCGAGCCGCGCCCGTCCGTCTCGCTCGTCACCAGCAGCAATCCGTCTCCGCCGAGGGGCACCACCGTGCGCAGCCGGCCGTACTTCCCCTGGAGGAAGGGCTCCGGCTCCGCCGCCGGGGCAGCCCCCTTCAGCGGGATCCGCCACAGCCGCTCGCCCTTCAGCCCGGCCATCCAGATCGAGCCCTCCGCCCAGGCGATCCCGCTCGGCGAGGCCTCGTCCGGCTTCCACACCGCCACCGGATCACGGAACCCGGCTTTGCCCGCCTTCCCCTCCGCCTCCGGCCAGCCGTAGTTGCCACCCGGCTCGATGAGGTTCAGCTCGTCCCAGGTCCGCTGGCCGAACTCGGACGCCCACAGCCGCTTGTCCTTGTCCCAGGCGAGGCCCTGCACATTGCGGTGCCCGTAGGAGTAGACGACGGAGCCGGCTTCCGGATTGCCGTGCGCCGGCTGCCCGTCCGGGGTCATCCGCAGGATCTTCCCGCCCGGCGATTTCCGGTCCTGCGCCAGCGACGTGTCCCCGGTCTCGCCCGTGCCGGCGTAGAGCATCCGGTCCGGGCCGAAGGCGATCCGCCCGCCGTTGTGGATCAGTCCCTTGGGGATGCCCCGGAACACCGTGTCCGGCGCGCCCAGTTGCTGCCCGGCCGGTCTCTGCTCGTCGTACCGCATCCGGGCGATGCGGTTGTCGGACTCGGTCGTGAAGTAGGCGTAGACCATCCGGTCCGAGGCGAAGGACGGGGACACCGCCAGACCCAGCAGCCCGCCCTCCCCGCCCGGGGCCACCCCGGGGACCTCCCCGATCTGCGTCACCGCACCCGTGTCCGTCCGCACCCGGCTGATGGTGCCCTTGTCCCGGGAGGCGACCAGCAGGTCCCCGCCGGGCAGCGGGGCCACGCCCCACGGGGTGTCCAGGCCCTTGGCCACCTCTCCCGACACCGTCACCGCCCCCTTCGCCGGCGCCCCCGACGCCTCCGGCCGGCCCGAGGCCCCCGAGGACGCCGCTCCCGTCGGCGGCGAGCCCGGTGGCGAACCGCCCGGCCCGGCCCGCTCGCCGTCCGGCGCGGAGCAGCCCGCCGCCAGCAGGGCACCGCACCCCGCCAGCGCGAGCGCCGCCAGCACGCCCCGGCGCCGCGCGGGCCCGCCCCCGTACCCCGGCGCCGCCTCCAGGTCCCGCGCCCCGTCCTTGTGAAACCGCCCGTACCGCATCGTCCGCTCCCCTCCGGCCGTCCGTCCTGAGCCGTCCGCCCTCAGCCGTCCGTCCTCAGCCTTGTGTCCTCCAGTCCTGCCCTTCACATGACTCAACAGACCCGGCCACTTCCGAAGTTCCACCCCTCGTACACCCGATCGAGTGGATGTGGGGAAGCCGGCAAGATCCGAAAGGGACGACCTAGTCCCAGGCTCCCACCGCCGCCGGCAGCCCCGCTATCTCGGCCAGCTCCCCGGCAGTGAGCCGCACCTCGGCCGCCGCGGCGTTCTCCGCCGCCCACCGGGCCCGCTCCGCCCCCGGTACCGGCACCACGTGGGGTCCCTGCGCCAGCACCCAGGCCAGCGCCACCTGTGCCGCCGTGATCCCGGGCCCCCGCCGCCGGGCCACCCGCCGCAGCCCCGCCACCAGGACCTGGTTGGAGGCCATCGCGTGCGCCGTGAACCGAGGGTGGCGCGCACGCACGTCCGCGTCCTCGAAACCCTGCCCCGGCGTCAGCGTCCCGGTCAGGAACCCGCTGCCCAGCGGCATCGCCGCCAGCAGCCCCACCCCCCGCGCCGCACACCACGGCAGCAGCTGCCACGCCGCCTCCGGCGACCACACCGACAGCTCCGCCTGCACCGCCGTCACCGGGAACACCTGCTGCGCCCGCTCCAGCTGCCGCACGGTCGTGCGGTACCCACGGTCCCCCCGGCGCCCCGCACCCGGCCCGGCCCCCGCGCCCAGCGCGCAGAACCCCAGTGCCCGTACCTTCCCCGCGCCCACCAGCTCCGCCATGGCTCCCCAGGTCTCCTCCAGGGGCACCTCCGGATCCACCCGGTGCAGCTGGTAGAGGTCTATGACGTCGGTCCGCAGCCGCCGCAGCGAGGCGTCGCACGCCCGCCGCACGTACCCCGGCCGCCCGTCGGCCACCACGTGCCCCTCACCCGCCCGCAGCCCCACCTTGGCGGAGACGAAGGCCTCGGCCCGCCGCTCCCGCAGCACCCGGCCCAGCACCAGCTCGTTGGTGAACGGCCCGTACAGATCGGCCGTGTCCAGCAGGTTCGCCCCCAGGTCCAGCGCCGTGTGCAGGGTGCGCAGCGATTCCTCGCCCCGCCGGCGCGAAGGCGCGTAGGCCCAGCTCATCGGCATGCAGCCGAGCCCTATGGCTCCCACCGTCAGCGGTCCCGACCCGATCGACCTGCGCTCCACCCCTGCGTCCCCCTTCCGGCCCGGTCCCGGTCCGGCCCTCAAACTAACGGCTTGATCCAGTTCCCTTCGCATAGCCTCGCGATCATGACTGCGACGACCGGGGACGTCTGGCTCCCCTTCCCGCCCGGACAGATCGACGGCCTCCCCGACTGCTTCCGCTACCGCCAGTGGGACGGCGAGGACACCTTTCCGGCCGATCCGGCCGACTGCGTCTTCTACGTCACCCCGTACATGAAGTCCCAGGAGGTGACCCTGCGTCCGCTCGCGGCGATGCCCGCCCTGCGGGTGGTGCAGACCCTCACCGCCGGTATCGACCACGTCCTGCCCGGCCTCGGCGACCTCCGGCCGGGCGTACGGCTGTGCAACGCCCGCGGCGTCCACGAGGCCAGCACCGCCGAGCTCGCCCTCACCCTCACCCTCGCCTCCCTGCGCGGCATCCCCGGCATGGTGCGCGGCCAGGACCGGGAGGAGTGGCGCGGCGGCTTCTACGCCGCGCTCGCGGACAGGTCCGTCCTGATCGTCGGCTACGGGGCGATCGGCGAGGCCGTCGAGGACCGGCTCGTCCCCTTCGAGTGCGGCCGGATCGCCCGCGTCGCCCGCTCGGCCCGCACCGCCCCGCACGGCCCGGTCCACGCCCTCGCCGACCTCCCGGCCCTCCTCCCCGAGGCGGACGTGGTGGTGCTGACCACCCCGCTGACCGAGGAGACCCGGGGCCTCGCCGGCGCCGCCTTCCTCGGGCGGATGAAGGACGGCGCCCTCCTCGTGAACGTCTCGCGCGGGCCGGTCGTCGACACCGCCGCCCTGCTGGCGGAGCTGGAGTCCGGCCGGCTGCGCGCCGCGCTCGACGTCACGGACCCCGAGCCGCTGCCCGCGGGCCACCCCCTCTGGCACGCCCCGAACGTACTGATCACCCCCCACGTGGGCGGCAGCAGCTCGGCGTTCGAGCCCAGGGCGAAGCGGCTCGTGGCCCGCCAGCTCACCCGGTTCGCCGCAGGGGAGGAAGTCGGCAACACCGTGCTGATCAAGGACTGAGGCGGGCGCGCCCCCGCTCGGGAAGCAGCGTGCGCGCAGGCCCGGCGGCAGGGCGGCGGCGGTCCCGACGAGACCGGTGGCCACGACCCCCCTCATGGTAACTGAGCGTAGAGAAGCTATGTCGCTGAGTGACGAAAGTGGTGTATCGTCCGGAACAAGGGGCTGCGCCACGTACGTCTGGCGCTGGGGAGTGATCGGACACTTTGGGGGGCGACGGGCGATGCACGGCCAATGGACGAAGGATCCGATGCGGCACAGCCGCCGGAGGCGCCGCCGCCGGGACTGGGCTGCGCCAGAACCGTCCGGCGAGGGGCACCGGTGAGCGCCCAGGGGGCGGCGCTCCTGACCCGGTCGCCGGTCCCGGGTGGCGGTCGGAGCATCGCGGCACAACTCCTCCTCGCACTCGTGAGCGGCGGCTACGCCGTCGGCGCCGCCCTCGGCTGGGGGTCGGACGAACTCGCCAAGATCATGGGCGACTTCGGGCTCAGTGCCGCCGGATTACTGGCCGCGTTCTCCTGCTACCACTACGCCCGCACGATCGACCGGCGTGAACGCCCCGCCTGGCTGATGTTCGCCTTCTCCTCGCTCATGGGCGGCCTGGGGAACGCGGTCTGGGGCTGGTACGAGGTGGTCCTCGGCCAGAAGCTCCCCGAGCCTTCGATCGCCGACTTCGCCTTCCTCTGCTTCGCACCGCCCGCCATCGTGGGCCTCCTCGTCCTGGCCAAACGCCCGGTCACCCGCGCCGGATGGGTCTGCCTCGGCCTCGACTCCTGGCTCATCGGCGGCTCCCTGCTGACCCTGTCCTGGAGCCTGGCCCTCGCCAACGCCGCCCGCACCGCCCAGTCGGGCGCCCCCGGCAACGTACTGCGCGCCGCGCTCTCGCTCGCGTACCCGCTCCTCGACATCGCGCTGGTCTCGATGGTCCTGGTGCTGCACTTCCGGCGCTCGGCGAACAACCGCTCGGCGGTCAACACGGCGATCGCGGCCCTCGCCCTGACCGTCCTGAGCGACGCGCTGTTCACCTCGCCGCTGCTCAACACCACCTACAACTCAGGGGAGATCCTCGACGCCGGCTGGTTCGCGGGCTCGCTGCTGCTCGCGTACGCCCCCTGGGGCGCCCGCCGGCCCGAACCGGTGCCCCGCCCCTCGCCGCCGCGCCACGACCGCCCGCACAGCCGTCCCATCACCGGCTCGCTGCCCGCCCTCACCCCGTACCTCGCGGCCGCCGTCTGCACCCTCGGCATCCTGGCCAACGTCGTGGACGGGCGGAAGGTCGACCGGATGGTGGTCTTCACCGGCTGCACCGTCGTCCTCGCCCTCGTCATCCGGCAGGGCATCATGCTCCTCGACAACATCGCGCTCACCCAGGAACTGGCCCAGAAGGAGAACCACTTCCGTTCCCTGGTCCAGGGCTCCAGCGACGTCATCATGATCGCCGCGCCCACCGGGACCCTGCGCTACGTCAGCCCCGCCGCCGCCGGGGTCTACGGCCGCGAGGCGGAGGAGCTGGTCGGCACCGAGCTCGCCGCCCTGATCCACCCCGAAGACCTCGGCCGGGTGGTCCACGAGGTACGCCGTTTCCTGGCCGCCCCGCCCGCCGAGGAGCCCACCACCCGCATCGAGTGCCGCTTCAGGTCGGGCAGCGGCGAGTGGCTGAACGTGGAGTCCACGGTCAACCGCCACCAGGGCGGGCTCATCCTCAACAGCCGCGACGTCACCGAGCGGGTCCGCCTCCAGGCCCAGCTCCAGCACAGCGCCGAGCACGACCCGCTGACCGACCTGCCCAACCGGGCCCTGTTCACCCGCCGGGTCCGCCAGGCCCTCACCGGCCGCCGGGCCGGCGACCACAGCACCGCCGTGCTCTTCATCGACCTCGACGGCTTCAAGGCCGTCAACGACACCATCGGCCACCAGGCCGGCGACGAGCTGCTCGTCGAGGCCGCCCGCCGCCTCCAGGACGCCGTCCGGGCCGGGGACACCGCCGCCCGGCTCGGCGGCGACGAGTTCGCCGCGCTCATCCTCGGCGACGGCAGCCGCGACCGCAGTGCCCGCGAGTACCAGGTGCACGACATCGCCGACCGGCTGCGCGCCACCCTCTCCCAGCCCTACCGCATCGCCGGGAGCGAGGTCCGGGTGGCCGCCAGCATCGGCGTCGCCTTCGCCGACCCCGGCATCACCCCCGCGGACCTGATGCGCAACGCGGACCTCGCGATGTACCGGGCCAAGGCGGGCGGCAAGGACCGGGTCGAGCTGTACGCGCCGCAGATGCAGGCCGAGATCGCGCGGAAGGCCGAGCTGGCCGGGCGGCTGCGCACCGCCCTGCACGACGGAGACTTCGCCCTGCTGCACCAGCCCGTGGTCTCCCTGGCCACCGGCGAGGTCACGGCGGTCGCCGCGCAGGCCCGCTGGCGCTCGGCCCAGGGGATCCTCTTCACCCCCGCCGAGTTCCTCCGGGTGGCCGAGCACAGCGAGGGGGGACCGGCGGCCGGGCCGGACGCCTCCCGCACGGCCGAACTGGGCCGATGGCTCCTCGAAGAGGCGGTGGAGCAGGCCGCCGAGCGGCACCGGGCGGGGCACGGCGTACCAGTGGCCGTCCGGATGACCGCCCAGCGGCTGCTGGACCCCGCCGTGCCCCGGGGGAGCGTGGAGGCCCTGCTGAACCGCCACGGGCTGCCCTCCGGCGCCCTCGTGCTGGAACTGGCCGCCTCCGACCCCAGGGTGCCCTTCGACGAGCTGGAGCGCCGCCTGACGGCCCTGCACCGGCTCGGCGTACGGATCGCCCTCGACGGCTTCGGCAGCGGCTACGCGGCCATCAGCGCCCTCCGCCGCCTCCCGGTGGACCTGCTCAAACTGGACCGGGGGCTGGTCGAAGGCGTGGTCGAATCGGCCAGGCTGCACAAGATCACGGCGGGATTGTTGCGGATCGCAAACGACCTCGGCATGCAGTCCGTGGCCGACGGGGTGGACCACCCCGAGCAGGTGCTGGCCCTGCGGGCGATGGGGTGCACCCACGGCCAGGGCGCGGCCTTCTCCGGACCACTCGACGAATACAGGCTGCGCCGCACGCTCGTGAGAGGTACGTTCCCAGTACCGGGCGGTACGGCCCAGCCCGCCTTGGCCGGAGGCTCGTCCGGTGGCTCGATGGTCATCCATAGGGGCTCACATAATGAGACGCCCGTCCCACCCGCTTGACATCCACCTCCCGCCGGAGGGAGGGTCAATGCCATGCGCACCCGAATTCTCGTACTTGGAAAGCGCGTCGGCTGAAGCTGGGGCCTGCATGTCCCCGCTCGACACCACCGACGCGCTCCCCTCGCTTGCCACCCGGCACGAGGGGTTTTTTGTTGCACTGGCACACGCCTCCGGACCAGATCCGGAGCACCCCCGCTCCTCGTAAAACCCTCAGCTTCGAGAAGAGAATGCCGATGACCGAGCAGGCCTCCGGGGCCCACCATCCGCAGCCGCGGCCCCGTACGGGCGGACAGCAGTCCGCCGCAGTTGAGCACGTGACGGGTGCGCAGTCCCTCATCCGCTCTCTCGAAGAGGTGGGGTGCGACACCGTCTTCGGTATCCCGGGCGGCGCCATCCTCCCGGCCTACGACCCGATGATGGACAGCAAGAGGGTCCGTCACATCCTGGTCCGCCACGAGCAGGGGGCCGGCCACGCCGCCACCGGCTACGCCCAGGCCACCGGCAAGGTCGGCGTCTGCATGGCCACCTCCGGCCCGGGCGCCACCAACCTGGTCACCCCGATCGCCGACGCGCACATGGACTCCGTGCCGCTCGTCGCCATCACGGGCCAGGTCTCCTCCAAGGCGATCGGCACCGACGCCTTCCAGGAGGCGGACATCGTCGGCATCACCATGCCGATCACCAAGCACAACTTCCTGGTCACCAGGGCCGAGGACATCCCGAGGACGATCGCCGAGGCCTTCCACATCGCGTCCACCGGCCGCCCCGGCCCGGTCCTGGTCGACATCGCCAAGGACGCCCTCCAGGCGAAGACCACCTTCTCCTGGCCGCCCGCCATGGACCTGCCCGGCTACCGGCCCGTCACCAAGCCGCACGCCAAGCAGATCCGCGAGGCCGCCAAGCTCATCTGCCAGGCCAAGCGCCCCGTCCTGTACGTCGGCGGCGGCGTCATGAAGTCCGGTGCCACGGCCGAGCTCAAGGTCCTCGCCGAGCTGACCGGCGTCCCGGTCGCCACCACGCTGATGGCCCTGGGTTCCTTCCCCGACAGCCACCCGCTGCACGTCGGCATGCCGGGCATGCACGGCTCCGTCACCGGCGTCACCGCGCTGCAGAAGTCGGACCTGCTGATCGCGCTCGGCACCCGCTTCGACGACCGCGTCACCGGCAAGCTGGACAGCTTCGCCCCCTTCGCCAAGGTCATCCACGCGGACATCGACCCGGCCGAGATCGGCAAGAACCGCGAGGTCGACGTCCCGATCGTGGGCGACGCCCGCGAGGTCATCGCCGACCTGATCCAGGCCGTCCAGGCCGAGCACACCGAGGGCAACGCGGGCGACTACACCGCCTGGTGGAAGGACCTCAACCGCTGGCGCGAGACCTACCCGCTGGGCTACGACCTGCCCGAGGACGGCATGCTCTCCCCGCAGCAGGTCATCGAGCGGATCGGCGCGCTCGCACCCAAGAGCACGATCTTCGCGGCGGGCGTCGGCCAGCACCAGATGTGGGCCTCGCACTTCGTCAAGTACGAGGAGCCGCGCACCTGGCTGAACTCCGGCGGCGCCGGAACCATGGGCTACGCGGTCCCCGCCGCGATGGGCGCCAAGGTCGGGATGCCGGAGCGCACCGTCTGGGCGATCGACGGCGACGGCTGCTTCCAGATGACCAATCAGGAACTGGTCACCTGCGCGCTGAACAACATCCCGATCAAGGTCGCGATCATCAACAACGGTGCGCTGGGCATGGTCCGCCAGTGGCAGACCCTGTTCTACAACCAGCGGTACTCCAACACCGTGCTGCACGCGGACGAGACGGGCCACGACACCGTGGGCTCGCAGCTCGGCGAGTCCAACGCGCCCCGCAAGGGCACCCGCGTCCCGGACTTCGTCAAGCTGTCCGAGGCCATGGGCTGCGTCGCGCTGCGCTGCGAGGACCCGGCGGACCTGGACAAGGTCATCGCCGAGGCCAACGCGATCAACGACCGCACGGTCGTGATCGACTTCATCGTCCACGAGGACGCCATGGTGTGGCCGATGGTCGCCGCCGGCACCTCCAACGACGAGGTCATGGCAGCCCGGGGCGTCCGCCCCGACTTCGGCGACAACGAAGACGACTGAGCCGAGAGAGCCTGAGAGAGAGAACGACTCACATGTCCAAGCACACGCTCTCCGTCCTGGTCGAGAACACGCCCGGCATCCTCGCCCGGATCGCCGCGCTGTTCTCCCGCCGCGGGTTCAACATCGACTCCCTCGCGGTCGGCGTCACCGAGCACCCCGACATCTCCCGCATCACCATCGTGGTCAACGTCGAGGACCTTCCGCTGGAGCAGGTGACCAAGCAGCTCAACAAGCTGGTCAACGTGCTCAAGATCGTCGAGCTGGAGCCGTCGAACGCCATCGAGCGCGAACTCGTCCTCGTGAAGGTCCGCGCCGACAACGAGACCCGCTCGCAGATCGTCGAGATCGTCCAGCTGTTCCGCGCCAAGACCGTCGACGTCTCCCCGGAGGCCGTCACCATCGAGGCCACCGGCGGCAGCGACAAGCTCGGCGCCATGCTCAAGATGCTGGAGCCCTTCGGCATCAAGGAGCTCGTGCAGTCCGGCACCATCGCCATAGGGCGTGGCGGGCGGTCCATCACGGACCGCAGCCTGCGCTCGCTCGAGCGCAGCGCCTGAGCGTCGCGCGTCCGGTCCGGGACGCGGGGCTGACACGCCGGCCCGCATAGCGAGACCGAGAAACTCTTATTCCGTTCCCCGCCGTACGGTGGGAGCAACACCAGCGCACCAAGGAGATATCCCAGTGGCCGAGCTGTTCTACGAGAACGACGCCGACCTGTCCATCATCCAGGGCCGCAAGGTCGCGGTCATCGGTTACGGCAGCCAGGGCCACGCCCACGCGCTGTCGCTCCGTGACTCCGGCGTCGACGTCGTCGTCGGCCTCAAGGAGGGCTCCAGCTCCAAGGCCAAGGCCGAGGAGCAGGGCCTGAAGGTCGTCTCCGTGGCCGAGGCCGCCGAGTGGGCGAACGTCATCATGATCCTGACCCCGGACCCGCTCCAGGCCGAGATCTACGAGGCGTCCATCAAGGACAACCTGCAGGAGGGCGACGCGCTCTTCTTCGGCCACGGCTTCAACGTCCGCTACGGCTTCATCAAGCCCCCGGCCAACGTGGACGTCGCCCTGGTCGCCCCGAAGGGCCCGGGCCACCTGGTCCGCCGTCAGTACGAGGAGGGCCGCGGCGTTCCGTGCATCGCCGCCGTCGAGCAGGACTTCTCGGGCAACGCCTTCGCCCTGGCCCTGTCGTACGCGGCCGGCATCGGCGGCACCCGCGCCGGCGTCATCAAGACCACCTTCACCGAGGAGACCGAGACCGACCTGTTCGGTGAGCAGGCCGTCCTCTGCGGTGGTGCCTCCGCTCTGGTCAAGGCCGGTTTCGAGACCCTGACCGAGGCCGGCTACCAGCCGGAGATCGCGTACTTCGAGTGCCTGCACGAGCTGAAGCTCATCGTCGACCTCATGTACGAGGGCGGCCTGGAGAAGATGCGCTGGTCGGTCTCCGAGACCGCCGAGTGGGGCGACTACATCACCGGCCCGCGCGTCATCACCGACGCCACCAAGGCCGAGATGAAGAAGGTCCTGGAGGAGATCCAGAGCGGCAAGTTCGCCGAGGAGTGGATGGCCGAGTACAAGGCCGGTCTGCCGAAGTACAACGAGTACAAGAAGGCGGACTCGGAGCACCTGCTCGAGACCACCGGCAAGAAGCTGCGCAAGTTGATGAGCTGGGTCGACAACGACGAGAGCTGATCTCGTGAACGGCGGGGCCGGGACGGTGCGTCCCGGCCCCGCCGCGCATCCGCCGGCTCCGCCAGTCGAGGATCACCGGAATGTAGCCCTCGGACAGCGCGGATTGTCCACCCCGGCCAATCCCGGACGGGTGATCCTTCCGTACAGGAGGAAATCCGCGCGCGAACCGCTACTACACTGCTGAACACAACGCGTCAGGCCCACAGTGTCGTGCGTCTTCCACGCGGCTACCCCCTCCACCGCCTGCGGCCGTCGGGACGGCCGTCCGCACTGGACTTGTGAGGACCCACGTGAGCTCGAAACCTGTCGTACTCATCGCCGAAGAGCTGTCGCCCGCCACGGTGGACGCGCTCGGTCCGGACTTCGAGATCCGGCACGTCAACGGCGCCGACCGCGCCGAGCTGCTCCCCGCGATCACGGACGTCGACGCGATCCTCGTCCGCTCCGCCACCAAGGTGGACGCCGAGGCCATCGCCGCGGCCAAGAAGCTGAAGGTCGTCGCCCGCGCCGGTGTCGGCCTCGACAACGTCGACGTCTCCGCCGCCACCAAGGCCGGCGTGATGGTCGTGAACGCCCCGACCTCCAACATCGTCACCGCCGCCGAGCTGGCCTGCGGCCTGCTCGTGGCCACCGCCCGCAACATTCCGCAGGCCAACACCGCCCTGAAGAACGGCGAGTGGAAGCGGAACAAGTACACGGGCGTCGAGCTCAGCGAGAAGACCCTCGGCGTCGTCGGCCTCGGCCGCATCGGTGTCCTGGTCGCCCAGCGCATGTCGGCCTTCGGCATGAAGGTCGTCGCGTACGACCCGTACGTACAGCCCGCGCGCGCCGCCCAGATGGGTGTCAAGATGCTGACGCTGGACGAGCTGCTCGAGGTCGCCGACTTCATCACCGTGCACCTGCCGAAGACCCCCGAGACCGTCGGTCTCATCGGGGACGAGGCCCTGCACAAGGTGAAGCCGTCCGTCCGCATCGTCAACGCCGCGCGCGGCGGGATCGTGGACGAGGCCGCGCTGTACTCGGCCATCAAGGAGGGCCGCGTCGCCGGCGCCGGCCTCGACGTGTACGCGAAGGAGCCCTGCACGGACTCCCCGCTCTTCGAGCTCGACCAGGTCGTCTGCACCCCGCACCTCGGCGCGTCCACGGACGAGGCCCAGGAGAAGGCCGGCATCGCGGTGGCCAAGTCGGTGCGCCTCGCCCTCGCCGGCGAGCTCGTGCCGGACGCGGTCAACGTCCAGGGCGGTGTCATCGCCGAGGACGTCCGTCCGGGTCTGCCGCTCGCCGAGAAGCTCGGCCGCATCTTCACCGCCCTCGCGGGCGAGGTCGCGGTCCGCCTCGACGTCGAGGTCTGCGGCGAGATCACCCAGCACGACGTCAAGGTGCTGGAACTCTCCGCCCTCAAGGGTGTCTTCGAGGACGTCGTCGACGAGACGGTCTCCTACGTCAACGCCCCGCTGTTCGCGCAGGAGCGCGGCGTCGAGGTCCGTCTGACCACCAGCTCGGAGTCCCCGGACCACCGCAACGTGGTGACCGTCCGCGGCACCCTGTCGGACGGCCAGGAGGTGTCGGTCTCCGGCACCCTCGCCGGCCCGAAGCACCTTCAGAAGATCGTGGGCGTCGGCGAGTACGACGTGGACCTGGCCCTGGCCGACCACATGATCGTGCTGCGCTACACCGACCGCCCGGGCGTCGTCGGCAAGGTCGGCCAGCTCCTCGGCGAGGCCGGCCTGAACATCGCGGGCATGCAGGTCGCCCGTGCCGAGGAGGGCGGCGAGGCGCTCGTCGTCCTCACCGTCGACGCGGAGGTCCCGGCGGACGTCCTCGCGGCCATCTCGGCGGAGATCGGCGCCGCTTCGGCCCGTACGGTCAACCTCGGCTGACCGTCGCGCACCGTCGAAGGGGCCCGGGCGTCAACCCGGGCCCCTTCGTGTCACCCCCGTCCGAGGGGTCCGCGTACGCATGGAACATCTGTATATGACGGATGTATAAACACTGTGTGCGGGACCTTCGTCCCGGACGGCCGCCTTGCTACGGTGACGGCCATGGGACACAAAGAGGATCTGCTCGAAGGCGCCAAGAAGTGCCTGGTCGAGAAGGGTTTCGTACGCACCACCGCGCGCGACATCGTCGGCGCCTCCGGCACGAACCTGGCCTCCATCGGCTACCACTACGGTTCCAAGGACGCCCTGCTCACCCAGGCGTTCATCGCCCTGATGCAGCAGTGGGGCGAGACGGCCTTCCAGGACGGCATGCCCGGTGAGGACGGCTCCCTGGAGCGCCTGCGCGCCCTGTGGGAAGGGGTCCTCGCCCAGCACGACGCCTCCGCCCCCGTCTGGGCGGCCAGCATGGAGGTCGCGCTGAGCGGCGAACGGCTGCCGCAGCTGCGCGGGATGCTCGCCGCCTCCCAGGCCGAGGGCCGCCGCGGTCTGATCTCGCTCCTCACCGGCACCCCGGAGGAGGAGCTCACCGAACGCGACGAGCGCACCCTCGGCTCCGTCTGCCAGGCGCTGCTCAACGGCCTGATGATCCAGTGGCTGCTCGACCCCGGCACCGCCGCCTCCGCCGAGGAGTTCACCGAGGGGCTCCGCCGCATCGCGGAGGGGCTGACGGCCGCCCGGGGCGGATCCGCCGGACGCGCGCCGGCGCAGACGCGATGAGATCCGGGTTCCTGTCCGCCGGGGGCGACCTCGGCCCGCTGCCGCCCGTGGGCCGCGCCCCGGACGCCCGGCCGCTGCCCGGCTCCCCGGCCGGGATCATGCGGCGCTGCGCCGCCACGGCCGTGGACCTGACCATCGCCATCGTGGTGATCCTCGTACCGCTCCTCGGCTTCGACCGGGTGCTCGCAGTCCTCGCCCTCACCGACCGGGAATCCAGTACCGCCTGGCAGACGGCCGCGGCGGCCTGGACGGCGGCCTTCGTGCTGCTCTACTCGCCGCTGTCCGTCTCGCGACGGGGGGCGACGCCCGGCAAGCGGCTGTTGGGCATGGAGGTCGTCGCCCGCGGGGGCGGGCGCCTCTCCTACGGGCAGGCGGTCGTCCGCCACCTCACCAACCTGGTGGTCACCGGCATTCCCTTGCTGAGCGTGGCCAACGCGTCCTCCATGACGCTCAGCCCCGACGCCCTCGGCATCCACGACAAGGCCGTCGGCAGCGCGGTCATCCACCGCCGCCCGGCCTCCGCCTGAACGGCGCTCAGGCCCGCAGTCGGGCGGCCTTGAGCGCCATGTGGAGCAGCAGCCGGTCCTCGCCCGCGTCCAGGTCGAGCCCCGTCAGCTGCTCGACCCGGCCCAGCCGGTAGTACAGGGTCTGGCGGTGGATGCCCAGCTCCGCCGCCGCGCGGCCCGCCTGCCCCGCGCAGTCGAGGAACACCTCGGCGGTACGGGCCAGTTCCCGGTGGGCCGGCGCCAGCAGCGCCCGGGTCGCCGGGTCGTCCGCCGGGCCCGCGGCCACGGCGGCCAGCATCCGGTACGGCCCGATCCCCGCCCACCGCGCCACCGGCCCCAGCCCCGGCTGCGCGGCCGCCGCCCGGGCGGCGGCGGTGGCCTGGGCCCAGGCGGCGGGCAGCTCCGTGAGCGCCCGGACCGGGTCGGACAGCCCGGCGGTGACGGCGCCGCCCCCCGAAGGCCCCCGCTTACCGCCGCTCGGCCCGGCCGCCGGAGCCGCCGCCGGCAGCAACCGTCCCGCCGCGGCCAGGGCCGGAGCCGACGCGTCCCCCGACCGCAGCCGCAGCAGCACCGCGAGCGCCGCCGCCGCGGGGCCGGCACCCGCGCCGTCCGGGCCCTCGGACCCCGCCGGGACCACGCACACCGCCGCCGCCCCCGGGACCGACCCCGGAGCCTCCCCGGACCACGGGGCCACGCACACGGCGGCGTGCGGTCCCTCGGCCCCGGGCCCCAGCGCCACCCGCAGCGCGGCCACCGCCATGTCCTGCTGCCAGCCCCGGCCGGCCGTCAGCACCGCCAGGAACTCCCGGGAGAGGCCGGCGCCCGCCCTGGCCTCCTCGGCGAGCAGCACCCCGATCCGCCGGGCCACGTCCATGGCGGCCTCCAGGGCGGCCGGACCCGGGCCCGGATCCTGGTCGAGGAGCCACACGTAGCCCTGCACGATGCCCCGGTACCGCACCGGCAGGCAGATCCGCCCCCGGAAGACCCCGGCGTCAGGGGCCGCCGGGATGCGCACCGGGCCGGTGGCGCGCGCGATGCCGAAGCCCTCGAACCAGGCCCGGACGGCCGCCGTCGACTGCCGGGTCAGGATCGAGCGGGTGCGCACCGGGTCCATCACGAGGTCGTCCTCGCTGTCGTGCGCGCCGAAGGCGATGAGGCGGAAGTCCCGGTTCTCCAGCGTCGCCGGGGCGCCGAGCAGCGCCGAGATCTCGTCCACCAGGTCCTGGTAATCGCCTTTCACGCGGCCATTCTCCCACTTCGCGGCCGACCCTTCAGACAGATGTATGAGATCCGGGACACGGATGCGTGACAGCTGTCGATGGCAGAGGATCGTGGAGATCCTTAGGTTTCACGGTGGTTTCACTCGCGTTTTCCCTACGGCCGCAGCACCACCCCCGCGGCGTCCGTTCGTCCGCTTCTGCCACCCGTTGGAGGTGCCCCGTGCTGGGTCCCGCGATCCTCGCCGCCTCGCGCAGCGACAAGATGCGCCGTATCGTTTCCGCCGCCCCGGTGACCAAGCCGGTGGTCAACCGGTTCATCCCCGGTGAGACGGTCGACCAGGTCATCCCGATCGTCGAGGAGCTGACGCGCAAGGGCCTCGAGGTCACCCTCGACGTCGTCGGCGAGGACATCACCGCCGTCGAGCAGTCCTACGCGGCCCGGGACGCCTACCTGGAGCTCATCCAGCGCCTCAAGGAGCTGCAGCTGGGCGAGGCGGTCGAGATGTCGGTCAAGCTGTCCATGTTCGGCCAGGCGCTGGAGGGCGGCCACGAGCTGGCCCTCGCCAACGTGCGCCCGGTCGTCGAGGCCGCCGCCGCCATCGGCACCACCGTCACGCTGGACGCCGAGGACCACACCACCCTCGACTCGATGTTCGCCATCCACGAGGAGCTGCGCCGGGACTTCCCGCAGACCGGCTGCGTGATCCAGGCCTACCTCTTCCGCACCGAGGCCGACGCCCGCCGCCTGGCCGCCGCCGGCAGCCGCGTCCGGATCGTGAAGGGCGCGTACAAGGAGCCCGCCGAGGTCGCGTACCAGGACAAGGCCGAGATCGACAAGGCGTACGTCCGGATCATGAAGATCCTGATGGAGGGCGAGGGCTACCCGATGATCGGGTCCCACGACCCGCGCCTCATCGCCATCGCCCAGGAGCTCGCGCGGCAGGCCGGGCGCAAACTGGACGAGTACGAGTTCCAGATGCTGTACGGCATCCGCAGCGAGGAGCACCTGCGGCTCGCCGCCGAGGGCCACCGGATGCGCGTCTACACGGCCTACGGCACCGACTGGTACGGCTACTTCATGCGCCGCCTCGCCGAGAAGCCGGCCAACCTGCTCTTCTTCCTCCGCTCGATGATCACCAAGAACTAGGTCAAGGAGTTACCAGCCCCATGGATGCTGTGACCCAGGTCCCCGCGCCGGTCAACGAGCCGGTCCACTCGTACGCCCCCGGCAGCCCGGAGCGCGCGCGCCTCGAGATCCAGCTGAAGCAGCTGTCCGAGAACCCGATCGACCTCCCGATGACGATCAACGGCGTCAAGCGGATGGGTGGCGGCGAGCGCTTCGACGTCGTCCAGCCCCACGACCACAAGTCGGTCATCGGTACGTACGCCAACGCCACCGAGGCCGACGCCCGGGAGGCCGTCGACGCCGCCCTGGCCGCCGCCCCGGCCTGGCGCGCGATGTCCTTCGACGACCGCGCCGCGATCATCCTGCGCGCCGCCGAGCTGCTGGCCGGCCCGTGGCGCGAGAAGCTGGCCGCCTCCACCATGCTGGGCCAGTCCAAGACCGTGCAGCAGGCGGAGATCGACACCCCCTGCGAGCTCGTCGACTTCTGGCGCTTCAACGTCCACTTCGCCCGCCAGATCCTGGCCGAGCAGCCGGCCGCGAACAGCGCCGGTGTGTGGAACCGCAGCGACCACCGCCCGCTCGAGGGCTTCGTCTACGCGATCACCCCGTTCAACTTCACGGCCATCGCCGGCAACCTGCCCACCGCCCCCGCGCTCATGGGCAACGTGGTCGTGTGGAAGCCGTCCCCGACGCAGACCCACTCCGCGGTCCTCCTCATGGAGCTCCTGGAGGCGGCCGGCCTGCCCAAGGGCGTCATCAACCTGGTGACGGGCGACGGCATCGCCGTCTCCGAGGTGGCCCTGAACCACCCCGAGCTCGCCGGCATCCACTTCACCGGCTCGACCAAGACCTTCCAGTACCTGTGGAAGACGGTCGGCAACAACATCGAGAAGTACCGCTCCTACCCCCGCCTGGTCGGCGAGACGGGCGGCAAGGACTTCGTCGTCGCGCACCCGTCCGCGGACCGCGCGATCCTGAAGACCGCCCTGACCCGCGGCTCCTTCGAGTTCCAGGGCCAGAAGTGCTCCGCCTCCTCGCGCGCCTACGTCCCGGCCTCCATCTGGAACGACGGCTTCAAGGAGCAGTTCGCGGCCGAGGTCGACGGCATCGCCATGGGTGACGTCCGCGACCTGTCCAACTTCATCGGCGCGGTCATCGACGAGCGCTCCTTCGCGAAGAACAAGGCCGCGATCGACCGTGCGAAGGCCGACCCGACCTGCACGATCGTCGCGGGCGGCACGTACGACGACTCGGAGGGCTACTTCGTCCGCCCCACCGTCATCGAGTGCACCGACCCGGAGAACGAGGTCTTCACGACCGAGTACTTCGGCCCGATCCTCGCGATCCACGTGTACGAGGACGACAAGTACGACGAGATGCTGGCGCAGATGGAGAACGTCTCGGCCTATGCCCTGACCGGCTCCGTCATCGCCCAGGACCGCTACGCGGCCGCCGACACGATGGAGAAGCTCCGCTTCGCGGCGGGCAACTTCTACATCAACGACAAGTCGACCGGCGCCGTCGTCGGCCAGCAGCCCTTCGGCGGCGGCCGCGCCTCGGGTACGAACGACAAGGCGGGCGCGGCGTCCAACCTGCTCCGCTGGACCTCGACCCGCTCCATCAAGGAGACCCTGGTCCCGCCGACCGAGTACGGCTACCCCCACATGGGCTGACCCGGCTCGACCCCTGAATCCCGCCCCCGCTCCGGTACCCCCAAGCCCGGAGCGGGGGCGGTCCAGGTCGCGGGGGCGGCCCGCGGGTTCAGACCTCCACCAGGACCTGGTCCAGGGACTTGCGGACCAGGTCCGGGACCTCGCAGTCGTCCGCCGGGTAGCCGACCGGGATGACCGCGAAGGCCTTCTCGTTCTCCGGGCGGTTCAGGACGTGCCCCAGGAAGCGCATCGGGCTCGGGGTGTGGATGAGCGCCGCCAGGCCCGACAGGTGCAGGGCCGACAGCAGCATGCCGACCGCGATGCCGACCGACTCGTCGACGTAGTAGTGCTTGCGCTTCGTGCCGTTGGGGCCGAGCCAGTAGCGCTGCTGGAAGACCACGATCAGCGCCGGCGCGTCCGTCAGGTGGGTCTTCACGGCGTCCGTGCCGATGGGTCGCAGCGCGGCGAGCCACTCGTCGCCGAGGCGGCCGTCGTAGGAGATCTGCTCCTCCTGCTCGGCCGCGGCGCGGATCTGCTGCCGGATGCCCGGGTCCTTGACCAGGACGAAGGTCCACGGCTGCTGGTGCGCACCGGAGGGCGCGGTGGCGGCGCAGGCGATCGCGTCGCGGACGGCCTGCTCGGGGACGGGATCGGGGGAGAAGTGGCGCACCGTCCGCCGCTCGTCCATCCGGGCCCGCAACTCCGCCGCGCGCGCGAGCGATTCGGGGCCCGGCATGCGCGCGGGACGGTAGGGGACGGGCCGGTAGGGTCGGCCATGGGTGGGGGTCCACTGCTGGGTCTCAGGCGACATGCGCAGATCTTCCAGCGAGGGAACTCCCGAGGCCAGGGGAGCGTCATCAGCCAATGTCCGTTGTGTACTGACAGGGGGGCTATGACCGTGTCGAACGTCGGTCGATTCGTGGCGTGGGAGGGCTGCTTCAACGCCCGTGACCTCGGCGGGCTGGGAGCGGTGCGGCCCGGGACGCTGGTACGGGCCGACAGCCTCGACGGGCTCACCGCCCGCGGCTGGACCACACTGGCCCGCGACGGGGTGCGCACCGTCATCGACCTGCGCAACGACGGCGAAGCCGAGCTGGACCACGCCCCGCGTCCGCCCGGGCTGACCACCCTGCGGATCCCGCTCGACGGCATCGAACACCGGGACTTCTGGGACGTGTGGTGGGGCACTCCCGGCTTCGGCACCCCCGCGTATTTCCGGCCTTTCCTGGAACGGTTCCCCGACCGCGTGGCCTCCGTCGCCCGGGCCGTCGCCACCGCCCCGCCGGGCGGGGTCGCCTTCCACTGCGGTCTGGGCTACCTGCGCGGGGCGGGGCTGACGGCCGCCGAACTGGGCCGGCTCCGGGGCAGACTGGGGGCATGAGCGACGCCACGCACACCCGTCTCGCGCACACCTCGCAGCTCGGCGCGGACGACCTCGCCGTGATCAGGGACCTGCTCGACGCGGCCTTCGACGGGGACTTCGGGGACGAGGACTTCGAGCACGCCCTCGGCGGGATGCACGCCCTGGTGTACGAGGGCGGTGCGCTCGTCGCGCACGGCAGCGTCGTCCAGCGGCGGGTGCTGCACCAGGGGCGGGCCCTGCGGACCGGGTACGTCGAGGCCGTCGCCGTACGCGCCGACCGGCGCCGGCGCGGGCTCGGCGCGGCGGTGATGGCCGGGCTGGAGGGCGTCATCGCCGGGGCGTACGTGCTCGGCGCCCTGTCCGCGTCCGACGAGGGCGCGGCGCTGTACCAGAGCCGGGGCTGGAAGCCGTACGCCGGGCAGATCGGCGTGCTCGGCCCGGCCGGGCCCGAGCGGCTGGCCGAGGAGGAGGGCTCGGCCTACGTGTGGACGCCGCCCGGCGGGGTCGCGCCGGACGCCGCCGGGCGGCTCGACTTCGACTGGCGGGACGGGGACGTCCTGTAGCCGGGGCCGGAATCAGTCGCCGGCACGTACGAGCATCTTGCCCAGGTTCTCCCCGCGGAGCATGCCCAGGAAGGCCTCCACGGTGCGGTCGAAGCCCTGGGCGACGGTGGTGTCGGTGCCGATCCGGCCGCTGCGCAGGTGGGGGACCAGGAAATCCTCCAGCTCGTCCTGGAGATCCGTGTGGTTGCGGACCAACACCCCTTCCAGGCGCAGGGACTTGTGGACCACCTCGAAGAGGTTGCGCGGCGCGGCGGGGGAACGGTCCCCGTTGTACATCGAGATGGCGCCGACCCAGGCGATCCGGCCGTACTCGCGCAGGGATTCGATCGCGCCCTCCAGGTGCTCCCCGCCCACGTTGTCCACGTAGACGTCGATGCCGTCCGGCGCGGCCTGCGCCAGCTGCTCGGCGACGGGCCCGTCGTGGTAGTCGAAGGCGGCGTCGAAGCCGAGGGTCCCGGTGAGGTGGGCGGTCTTCGCCGCCGAGCCGGCGCTGCCGATGATCCGGCGGGCTCCGAGCAGCCGGGCGATGTGCCCGGTGGCGGTGCCGACCCCGCCGGCGGCGGCGGAGACGAAGAGGTCCTCGCCCGCGCGCAGGGCCGCCGTCCGGGTGAGGGCGGCATAGGCCGTCAGGCCCGTGCCGCCGAGGATCGACAGGTAGGCCTCCAGCGGGACGCCCGCGTGGCCGCGCAGCTTGCGGGTGCCGTCCACACCGAGGGTGACCAGGGAGTGGGTGCGCCAGCCCGCGCGGTGGAAGACCAGGTCGCCCTCCGCCAGGCCGGGGTCGCGGGAGGCGGTCACCCGGCCCACCGTGCGGCCCTCCAGCGGGGCGTGCAGCTCGAAGCCGTCCTCGCCGCCGTCCATCATCCCGCGGTGGTACGGGTCCACCGACAGCAGCAGGTTCTCCACCAGGGCGGTCCCGGGGGCGGGTTCGGGGACGGGCGAGGAGACGTACGCGAAGTCGGAGGCGGCCGGGAAGCCGGTCGGGCGGGCGATCTGGTGGACGGCACGGGCCGTTTCGGTGCTCATGGCCCCGACCGTAGGAAGGAATCCCGGAGCCGGGCAGGGGGTTGCGCTCATGGAAGCCGCACATCCATGAACGCGGCTCATACACCGAGGTGGGAACCCATGGCCGAGCTGGCCCCGCAGGAACTCCGGGTGCTGGTCGCCGTCGCCGAGACGGGCGGCTTCTCCGCCGCGGCCGCCGTGCTGGGCATCAGCCAGTCCGCCGTCTCGCACTCGGTGCGCGGCAGCGAGGGCAAGGTCGGCGCGGTGCTCTTCGAGCGCGGGCGCGGCGGGGCCTCGCCCACCCCGGCCGGGGAGCGGGCCGTCGCGCTGGGCCGGCGCATCCTGCGGCTGTACGAGGTGCTGGGCGCGGAGGCGCGCGGCGCGGCCCGGGCTCCCGCCGGGCGGGACGCCGGGGAGGGGGTGCTGCGCGTCGCGGCCTTCCGCAGCGCGGCCCTGCACCTGCTGCCGCCCGCGCTGGAGCGGCTGGCCGCGCTGTACCCCGGGATCCGCCCCGAGGTGAGGGTGGTGCGGGAACTGGGTGCCGGCACGGCGGGGGAGGTGGCCGCGGGCCGGGCGGACCTGGGCATCGCGACGCTGGGCGCGCGGGAGGACGTACCGCCGGGGCTGCTGACCGGGGTGCTCGTGGAGGAGGCGTACGCGCTGGTGCACCCGGCCGGGCAGCCGGACCCGAGGGCGCTGCCCCTGCTCGACTGGGACGAGAACTGCGGCTCCTACACCCGGGAGTGGTGGCGGGCCCAGGACTGGATCCCCCGGGCCACCGTGAAGGCCGAGGACGATGCCATGGTGCTGACCATGGTCGGCCGGGGGCTGGGGATGGCGATCATGCCGGAGCTGTCGCTGCGCGAGGCGCCGGACACCGTCGAGATCACCGGTCTGGGGCCCCGGAGGCCAGTGAGGCAGGTGGGATACGTCACCACACCGGAATTGGCGTCGACCCATGCTGTCAGGGCTCTGATCAGGGAACTTCGAGCTGAGAAGGTCTGAAACGGAACTACCGGAGGGCTCCCTTCGGGCGGTTTCCCGTCTCAGATACTAGGAAGTCCGAGTAATTGCGGAGACAGACAGCCGGACCTGCCCTAGCTTTGTAGGAGCCGAACGTCTCGCTGATCCTGCGAATGGCGGTCGAGAGCGCGCGCCCCCTGGCAGGCAACCCCTGCGGCGCACGGCTCCCCGCCTCTTCCGGCGCCTTGAAGGAACACCCCTCATCCGTGGCCCCGCCACGCCGTGATCCCAAGGAGTCGATCACCATGACCCCCACCACCGCCGCAGCGCGCCGCGTCCGCCACTCCTCCCCGGCCGACGCCGACCGCAAGAACGCCGCCGCCGCCCTCCAGCGCGCCCTGGACCGCCGTGACAACGGCGGCTCGACCGGCCACTGACCGGGCTCCCGGCGGGCATCGCCGAGCCCGTCCGCACCGGACATGTCGCGTCCCCGCCGGCCGCCCCGGCGGTCCGAATGGTGGACGCGATATGTCTGAGGGCTGGGACACGGAGTACGGTTCCGACATGGCGACCAGCATCAATCTCGCAGTGATCCCCGGTGATGGCATCGGCCAGGAAGTCGTGGCTCAGGGCCTCAAGGTCCTTACCGCGGTCCTGCCCCAGGATGTGAAGCTGGAGACCAAGGAGTACGACCTCGGCGCCCAGCGCTGGCACCGCACCGGTGAGACCCTCCCGGACGCGGAGCTCGAGGCCCTCAAGCACCACGACGCGATCCTGCTGGGCGCCATCGGCGACCCCTCGGTCCCGTCGGGCGTCCTGGAGCGCGGTCTGCTGCTGAAGCTCCGCTTCGCCTTCGACCACTTCATCAACCTGCGCCCCTCGAAGCTGTTCCCGAACACGGCCACCCCGCTGGCCGGCCGTCCGGAGATCGACTTCGTGGTGGTCCGCGAGGGCACCGAGGGCCCGTACACCGGCAACGGCGGCAGCCTGCGCACCGGCACCCCCGCCGAGGTGGCCACCGAGGTCAGCGTGAACACCGCCTACGGCGTGGAGCGCGTCGTGCGCGACGCGTACGAGCGGGCCAACGCGCGTCCCCGCAAGAAGCTGACGCTCGTCCACAAGAACAACGTCCTCGTGTACGCGGGCCACCTGTGGAAGAACATCTTCGACAAGGTCGGCCAGGAGTACCCCGAGGTCACCACCGACTACCTGCACGTCGACGCCGCGACGATCTTCTTCGTCACCCAGCCCGAGCGCTTCGACGTCATCGTCACGGACAACCTGTTCGGTGACATCCTCACCGACCTGGCCGCGGCCGTGACCGGCGGCATCGGCCTGGCCGCCTCCGGGAACATCAACCCGACCGGCGCCTTCCCGTCCATGTTCGAGCCCGTCCACGGCTCGGCCCCCGACATCGCGGGCACCGGCAAGGCCGACCCCACCGCGACGATCCTCTCGGTGGCCCTGCTCCTGCGTCACCTCGGCTACGAGGACCAGGCCGTCCGCATCGAGGACGCCGTCTCCGCCGACCTGGCCGAGCGCGACGGCACCTTCCGCTCCACCGACGCGATCGGCGACGCCCTCGCCGCGCGAGTAGCCGGCTGACCCGGCCGTTCCCTCCAGGAAGCCGCCAGGTCACAAAGGGACCTGGCGGCTTCTCCTGTGCGGCCCCCGGTGCCACCATCTCCCTGGGCCGCTCAGCCCCGTTTCTCCGAAGCGTGCCCACGAGCGATAATCGAACGCGAGGCCGCGGAATACGGGGAAGCTCGGACGTCCTGGTACGCATGAGCGCGGTCCGCCCTACCCAACCGGTGAAGGACAAGCACTCATGACGACGCCCACGATCGAGCTCAAGCCCTCCTCGAACCCGCTGTCCGACGCGGAGCGCGAAGCGATCCTGGCCAACCCGGGCTTCGGCCGCCACTTCACCGATCACATGGTGACCATCAAGTGGACCGAAGGCCGCGGCTGGCACGACGCCGAGCTCGTCCCGTACGCCCCGCTGGCGATCGACCCGGCGAACATGACCCTGCACTACGCGCAGACGATCTTCGAGGGCCTCAAGGCCTACCGCCAGCCCGACGGCACCGTCGCCACCTTCCGCCCGCGCGCCAACGCCGAGCGGTTCCAGGCCTCCGCCCGCCGCATGGCGATGCCCGAGCTGCCGGCCGATCTCTTCATCGAGGCCTGCGACGCCCTGATCAAGCAGGACCGCGCCTGGGTGCCGGACTCCGGCGAGGCGTCCCTGTACCTGCGCCCGTTCATGTTCGCGTCCGAGGTCGGGCTGGGCGTCCGCCCGGCCAACGAGTTCCTCTTCATGGTCATCGCCTCGCCCGCCGGCGCCTACTTCCCCGGTGGCGTCAAGCCCGTCTCCGTCTGGCTCTCCGAGGAGTACGTCCGCGCCGTCAAGGGCGGCACCGGCGCCGCCAAGACCGGCGGCAACTACGCGGCCTCCCTCGTCGCCCAGGCCCAGGCCGCCTCGCACGGCTGCGACCAGGTCGTCTGGCTCGACGCCGTCGAGCACCGCTGGATCGAGGAGATGGGCGGCATGAACCTGTACTTCGTGTACGGCGACCGCATCGTCACCCCCGAGCTGACCGGCTCTCTCCTCCCCGGCATCACCCGCGACTCCCTCCTCACCATCGCCCGCGACCTCGGCTACACCGCCGAGGAGGGCCGGATCACCACCGAGGACTGGAAGCGCGACAACGAGAACGGCACCCTGACCGAGGTGTTCGCCTGCGGCACGGCCGCCGTCATCACCCCGGTCGGCTCGGTCAAGTCGGAGCGCGCCGGCTGGACCCAGGGCGACGGGCAGCCCGGCGAGGTCACCATGAAGCTCCGCAAGGCGCTCCTCGACCTCCAGACCGGCCGCACCCCCGACACCCACGGCTGGATGCACCCGCTCGGCTAGGGGGTGTCCGGCGGATCATGGCCGGACGGAAGGAAGGCCCCCCGCGCGGTGCGCGGGGGGCCTTCCGGCGTTCCGGGAGGGAGCGAGGGTCAGCGCTCGTCTTCCGTCTCGCCGTCGTCCTTCTTCTCCTTGCGCTCCTTACCCGTCCCCTCCGGGCCGAGCCCCACGACGGCGTCGCCGAACGCGTAGGCCAGGCCCGCGATCCCATGGGCGATCCTTCCCGCCACGTACACGACTTCTTCCACGATGCCTCCCCGTGTCGGGCGCCGGCCCCGTCCTATTCGGCCGCCGCCACCACTGCGTTCCCCGCCGGTCCGGCGGCCGGTGCCGCCTGCGGCCGGACCGTCAGGGCGGTGTACACCGCCCCGCCGACCAGCCCCGACAGGATGAAACTACAGTCCACCCCGCCGGTGAGGGCCAGCAGCGGGCCCTCGTACACCGGGGTCGACACGGCGGCCAGTCCCACGGCCGCGCCCGCCGCCCAGGAGGCCGTGGCGCGGAGGTTCCAGCCACCGCTGTACCAGTAGACGCCGCCGCGGGCCCGACGGTTGAACACCTGGAGGGCATCGGCGTCGTAGGACCCGCGGCAGCGCACGAAGCCGATCAGGGTGACCACGGCCCACGGGGTGCCGATCGCGGTGAGCAGCAGGACGAACGAGGTCATCGCCGACTGCACGTCCCACTCGAAGGAGCCGAAGAAGACGAACGCGGTGGCCACCGCCGCGGCGATCACCGTGGCCTTGGTGCGGGTGGTCCCCGGCACGATGGCGTCCAGGTCCAGGCCCATGGAGTAGAGCATGAGCCCGGCGTTGCCCACCGAGCCGGCCGCCGCCGCGGCGAGCAGCGGGAGGAGGTACCAGAAGGGCGCGGCCTCCACGAGCGGCCCGGCGTAGTCGGCGCCGGCGCGGGCGGCGAGGGCGGTGTAGGTGCCGAACAGCTGCGGGACCAGCAGGCCGGCCAGCAGTCCGAGGCAGGTGGCCCGGAAGACCTTGCGGGAGCCGTGGCGCCGGGGGGAGACGTAACGGGTGTAGTCGCCCAGCAGGGTGATGAAGGCGACGGGTCCGCTGAGCCCGGCCGCGACGGCGGCCAGCAGCCAGGTCGGCCAGAAGGAGCCGAGCAGGTACGCCGTGTCCGGCGGGGCGGCGGTCGTGAAGTCCGGGGCGTACGCGACGACGCCGACGGCCAGCAGGACGACCATGGCCACCGACAGCACCTTGCTCATGCGCAGCAGCAGCCGGTAGCCGAAGACGGCGGCCACGACGGTGCACACGGCGAGTACGCCGTACATCACGGCGCGGGTGAGGCCGGTGTCCGGCAGCCCGGTGAGGCGGGACAGGGTCGCGGCCATCACGTCACCGCCTATCCACAGGGTGAGCGCGGTGTAGCCGAGGGAGAGCAGCAGGCCGACGACGGAGCCGACCAGCCGTCCGCGTACGCCGAACTGGGCGCCGCTGGAGGTGGACAGGTTGGTCGCGGTGCGCAGGGACACCAGGGCGAGCGGCGCGGTGAAGGCGATGCCGACCAGGGTGCCGGTCACGATGGCGGTGACGGAGGGCACCAGCCCGAGCCCGAAGGACGGGGGCAGCCAGCCGAAGACGATCACGCCGAGGCAGAGGTTGGAGCCGAGGAGGATCGAGACCAGGTCACGGGGACCGCTGGTCCGTTCCTCCTCGGGGATGGTGTCGACTCCGCGCTGTTCGATGGGCATGGGGGACTCCCTTGGCAGGGCGGGGATGGTTGCGCATGCGTTTGAGCGTCATTCAATGTGACCTGTGCCGGTGGCCCAGGTCAATCCTTCACCGAGAGGAAATGAGGAGTTAGAGTGATGCTCTAACCCATCGACTCAAAAGGTGGTGGATCGGCGTGCGGCTGACCCCTACGGAGCGCGACCGGCTGCTGCTGCGCAGCGCCGCGGAACTGGCCAGGGCCCGACGGGCCCGGGGCCTGAGGCTCAACGTCCCCGAGGCCACCGCGCTGATCGCGGACACGGTCTGCGAGGCCGCGCGCGACGGCAAGCGCCTGGCGGAGGCCGTCGAGGAGGCCCGCTGCGTGCTCGGCCCCGACGACGTGCTGCCCGGCGTGGCCGACGTGGTCACAGAGGTGCACGTGGAAGCCGTCTTCGACGACGGCTCCCGCCTGGCGGTGGTCTCCGCGCCGATCCAGGGCGCCGTGCCGCTCGGTGACGACGCCCCCGGCGCGGTCGTACCCGGTCCCGGCGCGCCCCAGCCCGAACCGCGGCTGCTCCTGCGCGTGCGCAACACCGCGTCCGTGCCGGTCAGCGTCACCTCCCACTTCCACTTCTTCGAGGCGAACCCCCGGCTCGACTTCGACCGCGCCGCCGCCTACGGCATGCGGCTGTGCGTGCCGGCGGGTTCCTCGGTGCGCTTCGACCCGCACGGCGAGGGCGAGGTGGGACTGGTCCCGATCGGCGGCGAGCGGATCGCGATCGGCTTCGCCGGGCTGGTCGACGGCCCGCTGGACGCCCCCGGGGCCAAGGAGCAGGCCCTGGCCCGCGCCGCCGCCTGCGGCTACCTCGGCGCCGCCGCCCCGACCGACGACGCCCCGGAAGGAAACCAGGCGTGAGCCGTCAGACCCCCCACAGCGACCACAGCGCGCACTGCGCCCCGGGCAGCCGCCACATCGACCCGCACGAGTACGCCTCCGTCTTCGGCCCCCGCGCCGGCGACCGGGTCCGGCTCGGCGACTCGGGGCTGACCGTCCGGGTGGAGTACGACGCGCAGAAGCCCGGCGACGAGTTCCTGGCCGGCTTCGGCAAGACCGCCCGCGACGGCCTGCACCTGAAGGGCGCCGCCGTCCGCGACACCTGCGACGTCGTGATCAGCAACGTCCTGGTGATCGACGCCGTGCTCGGCATCAAGAAGGTCTCCATCGGCATCCGCGAGGGCCGCATCCACGCGATCGGCCGCGCCGGCAACCCGGACACCCTCGAAGGGGTCGACGTCGTCGTCGGCACCGGTACGAGCATCGTCTCCGGGGAGGGCCTGATCGCCACCGCCGGAGCCGTGGACACCCACGTCCACCTGCTCTCCCCGCGGATCATGGAGGCCTCCCTGGCCGCCGGCGTCACCACCGTCATCGGCCAGGAGTTCGGCCCCGTCTGGGGTGTCGGCGTCAACTCCCCCTGGGCGCTGAAGCACGCCTTCAACGCCTTCGACGCCTGGCCCGTCAACATCGGATTCCTCGCCCGCGGCTCCTCCTCGGACGCCGCGCCCCTGGTGGAGGCCCTCGCCGAGGGCGGCGCCTCGGGCTTCAAGGTCCACGAGGACATGGGCGCGCACACCCGCGCCCTGGACACCGCCCTGCGCGTGGCCGAGGAGCACGACGTACAGGTCGCCCTGCACAGCGACGGCCTGAACGAGTGCCTCTCCGTCGAGGACACCCTGCGCGTCCTGGACGGCCGGACCATCCACGCCTTCCACATCGAGGGCTGCGGCGGCGGGCACGTCCCCAACGTGCTGAAGATGGCGGGCGTGCCGAACGTCATCGGCTCGTCCACCAACCCCACCCTGCCCTTCGGCCGCGACGCCGTCGCCGAGCACTACGGCATGATCGTCTCCGTCCACGACCTCAAGCCGGACCTCCCCGGCGACGCGGCCATGGCCCGCGACCGGATCCGCGCCGGGACGATGGGCGCCGAGGACGTCCTGCACGACCTCGGAGCCATCGGCATCACCTCCTCCGACGCCCAGGGCATGGGCCGGGCCGGCGAGACCATCCGCCGCACCTTCGCGATGGCCGCCAAGATGAAGGGCGAGCTCGGCCCCCTGGACGGCGACGGCGAGGGCGACGACAACGCCCGCGTCCTGCGCTACATGGCCAAGCTGACCATCAACCCGGCCATCGCCCACGGCCTGGCCCACGAGATCGGCTCCATCGAGACCGGCAAGCTCGCCGACATCGTGCTCTGGCGCCCGCAGTTCTTCGGCGCCAAGCCGCAGCTGGTCCTCAAGTCGGGCTTCCCCGCCTACGGAGTCACCGGCGACCCCAACGCCGCCACCGACACCTGCGAACCGCTCGTGCTGGGGCCGCAGTTCGGCTCGTACGGGGCCACCGCCGCCGACATCTCCGTCGCCTTCGTCTCCGCCGCCGCGGCGGCGCTGGGCGGCGACGCGATGCCGACCCGCCGCCGCCGGGTCGCCGTACGCGGCACCCGGGGCATCGGCCCCAAGGACATGCTCCTCAACTCCCGGGTGGGCGCGGTCGACGTCGACGCGCGCAGCGGACTCGTCTCCCTCGACGGGGAACCGCTGCGCTCCGAAGCGGCCGACTCGGTCTCCCTCAACCGCCTCTACTTCTTGTAAACGGCACAGCCCGTAAGCCCGTAAGGACCCCCGCCATGACTGCACAGCCCGCCAAGCCCTCGGACGACGGCTTCCGGATGCCCGCCGAGTGGACCCCCCACGAGCGCACCTGGATGGCCTGGCCCAGCCCCAACCCCACCTTCACCAACGCCCAGGAGCTGGCCGAGGCCCGCGAGGCCTGGGGCGCGGTGGCCCGCGCCGTACGCGCGTACGAACCGGTGACCCTCGTCGTCTCCCCGGGCGACGCCGAGAGCGCCCGGGCGGTCGTCGGGGACGACGTCCAGCTCGTCGAGCGGGAGCTCGACGACGCCTGGATGCGCGACATCGGCCCGACCTTCGTCACCAACGACGCCGGTGAACTGGCGGCCGTCGACTGGACCTTCAACGGCTGGGGCGCCCAGGAGTGGGCCCGCTGGGACCACGACTCGAAGATCGCCCGGCACGTCTCCGACCTCGCCGGCACCCGCACCTACAGCACCCGGCTGGTGAACGAGGGCGGCGCCATCCACGTCGACGGCGAGGGCACCGTGCTCCTCACCGACACCGTGCAGCTCGGCGAAGGCCGCAACCCCGGCTGGACCCGCCGGCAGGTCGAGGAGGAGATCCACGCCCACCTCGGCACCACCAAGGCCATCTGGCTGCCGTACGGCCTGGCCGGCGACTACGGCACCTACGGGACCCAGGGCCACGTGGACATCGTCGCCGCCTTCGCCCGCCCCGGCGTCGTCATGGTCCACACCCAGCCCGACCCGGCCCACCCGGACCACGAGCGCTGCAAGACCATCGCCGCCCTCCTGCGCGCCTCCACCGACGCGCGGGGCCGGCTGCTGGAGGTCGTGGAGGTTCCCGCGCCGACCGTTCTCGAGGAGGACGGCGAGTGGGTGGACTACTCCTACATCAACCACTACCTCTGCAACGGGGGCGTGGTGCTGTGCGCCTTCGACGACCCGCGCGACGAGGAGGCCGCGGAGATCTTCCGCGGACTCTTCCCCGAGCGGACCGTGACGCTCGTTGACGCACGTACGATTTTCGCCGGGGGTGGCGGTATCCACTGCATCACCCAGCAGCAGCCGAAGGTCTGACCCGAGGCGGACCTCGTGAAGGAGCGGCCCATGGCGGCGGGTGGAGTACCGGTACGGGCGGCGCGCAAGAACGCGCCCCCGCGCGAGGACGTACTCGTCGCCGCCATGGCCACGATCGCCGAGCGCGGACTGGAGGGCCTGACCATGGCCGGCCTGGGCCGGCAGGTCGGCATGAGCAGCGGCCACCTCCTCTACTACTTCGGCAGCAAGGACGAGCTCCTGCTGCAGACCCTGGAATGGAGCGAGGCGGCCCTCGGCGACCAGCGCAGGGCCCTGCTGGCCCGCCGCGGGCCGGCGCGCGAGCGCGTACAGGCGTACGTGGACCTGTACGTGCCCGACGGCGCCCGGGACCCGCACTGGACCCTGTGGCTGGAGGTCTGGAACCGGTCCCAGAACGCGGGCCCCCAGGAACGCGAACGGCAGGCCGCCATCGAGGGCGCCTGGCACCGCGACCTGGTCGCCCTGCTCGCCGAGGGCATCTCGCGCGGCGAGTTCCGCGCGGTCGACCCCGACCGCTTCGCGGCCAGGCTGCGGGCCCTGCTCGACGGATTCAGCATCCAGGTCGCCGTCGGACTGCCCGGCATCGAGCGGGAGGACATCCTGGTGCACGTCGGGGAGTTCCTCGCAGAGACCCTGGCCGGGTAGGCCGTCCCCGCGCGGCGGGCCGCCTGCCGGACGGCGGGTGCCCGCATGCTGAGACCGGCGTCCACGGGCCGAAGGCCTTGTGTCACACTGCGGGCGTGTCTGCTCGGCTCATGATTATGGACAGCAGCGCGCCGGTCCTCTGTGACCGCTGAAACCGTGGACGACCTCCGCGGCAGCGGCCACCGTGCCTCAGACCCGCGCGCAGACCTCTCGCACCCGCGAGGGGTCTTTTCGTTTCCAGGGCAGAAACATGCCGGAACCGGACAGCGCGCGATGATGGGGGCAGTGGATCCCCGGTCTCCGGAACCACTCATCCGACAGGAGTCAGATCAGCATGACGACGACAGAGGCGAGCCAGCCGACAGAGGCACTCGACGACGGCTTCCACGTCTTCGACACCACCCTGCGCGACGGCGCCCAGCGTGAGGGCATCAACCTCACAGTCGCGGACAAGCTGACGATCGCGCGGTACCTCGACGAGTTCGGAGTCGGCTTCATCGAGGGGGGCTGGCCCGGCGCCAACCCCCGCGACACCGAGTTCTTCGCCCGCGCCCGGGCCGAGATCCGCTTCAGGAACGCCCAGCTGGTCGCCTTCGGCGCCACCCGCCGGGCCGGCGGCGACGCCGCCTCGGACCCGCAGGTGCGCGCCCTCCTGGAGTCCGGCGCGCCGGTCATCACCCTCGTCGCCAAGTCCCACGACCGCCACGTCGAACTCGCGCTGCGCACCACCCTCGAAGAGAACCTGGAGATGGTCCGCGACACCGTCTCCCACCTCGTCGCCCAGGGCCGCCGCGTCTTCGTCGACTGCGAGCACTTCTTCGACGGCTACCGCGCCAACGCCGAGTACGCCAAGTCCGTCGTCCGCACCGCCCACGAGGCCGGCGCCGACGTCGTCATCCTCTGCGACACCAACGGCGGCATGCTCCCCGCCCAGATCGGCGCGGTCGTCTCGACGGTACTGGCCGACACCGGCGCCCGCCTGGGCATCCACGCCCAGGACGACACCGGCTGCGCCGTCGCCAACACCCTGGCCGCCGTCGACGCCGGCGCCACGCACGTCCAGTGCACCGCGAACGGATACGGAGAGCGGGTCGGCAACGCCAACCTCTTCCCGGTCGTCGCCGCGCTGGAGATCAAGTACGGCCGCAAGGTCCTCCCCGAGGGCGCGCTCGCCGAGATGACCCGCATCTCCCACGCCATCGCCGAGGTCGTCAACCTCACCCCCTCCACGCACCAGCCGTACGTCGGCGTCTCCGCCTTCGCGCACAAGGCCGGCCTGCACGCCTCGGCGATCAAGGTCGACCCGGACCTGTACCAGCACATCGACCCCGAGCGCGTCGGCAACACCATGCGCATGCTGGTCTCCGACATGGCCGGCCGCGCCTCCATCGAGCTCAAGGGCAAGGAGCTCGGCGTCGACCTCGGCGGGGACCGGGCGCTGATCGCCCGCGTGGTCGAGCGGGTCAAGGAGCGCGAGCTCGCGGGCTACACGTACGAGGCCGCCGACGCCTCCTTCGAGCTGCTGCTGCGGGCCGAGGCCGAGGGCCGGGCGCGCAAGTACTTCCGTACCGAGTCCTGGCGGGCCATCGTCGAGGACCGCCCCGACGGGACCCACGCCAACGAGGCGACCGTCAAGCTGTGGGCCAAGGGCGAGCGGATCGTCGCCACGGCGGAGGGCAACGGCCCCGTCAACGCCCTCGACCGCGCACTCCGGGTAGCTCTGGAGCGCTTCTACCCGCAGCTGGCCAAGTTCGAGCTCGTGGACTACAAGGTCCGCATCCTGGAGGGCAAGCACGGCACGGAGTCCACGACCCGCGTCCTGATCTCCACGACGGACGGCACCCGCGAGTGGAACACGGTGGGCGTCGCCCCCAACGTCATCGCGGCCTCCTGGCAGGCCCTGGAGGACGCCTACACGTTCGGCCTCCTCCACGCGGGCGTCGAACCGGCCGAGTAGCTCCGGCGCACACCTCGCCGGGCTCCGGCCCGGCGAGGTCCTCGACCCCCGAGCGTGAGGCTTATGTCCGGCTTACACGGGAAATTGCCGGTTCGGGTAGCGTCGTCAGTATGAGGACCAGGCTGATATCCATACGCGTGGGATCGATGCTGTCCGGTCTGCTGCTGGCCCTGTCCGCCGGGGCGCTCGGCGCCGCCCCGCGGGCCGTCGCGGCCGACGGGGGGACCGCCGCCGTGGCGGAGGCGCTCAAGAAGGGCCCGGTCTACGTCGATCCCGGGGCCGCCGCACAGCTGTCGCCCGCCCAGGTGGACGCCCTGGCGGCGAAGATCGAGGCGGCCGGCAAGCCGCTCTTCGTCGCCGTGCTGCCCGCCACCGCCGCCTTCCCCGCCGACAGCGTGCTGCGCACGGTGCGCACGCAGACGGGGATCACCGGGCTCTACGCCATCCGTCTCGGCGACGGCTTCAACGCCGGGGCCGACCCGGCCGTCATGCCGGGCAACGCGGTCCGCAACCTCACCGACGCGGTGAAGGCCGGCGGGGCGGTGGACGCCGCCGCCCAGCTGAACGACTTCGCCGACCAGGCCCTCCCGCAGCTGAAGGGCCGGGCCCCCGCCTCCTGGAGTGAGGGGTCCGGCGGGGGCGGATCCTCCGCCGGGGCGTTGATCACCCTCGGCGCGGTGGCCCTGGCCGGCGGCGGTGGCGCGTACCTGCTGGTCAAGCGGAACCGGAAGAAGAAGGAAGAGACCCGGCGCGAAGCGATCGCCCGGCTCGCGGTGGTGGTGGACGAGGACATCACCGCCTTCGGCGAGGAACTCGACCGCCTCGACTTCCACCCCGGTGAGCCCGGCGCCGACGACGCCATGCGCAAGGACTACGAGCACGCCCTGGACTCCTACGAGAAGGCCAAACGGATCATGGCCTCGGTGCGGGAGCCGCACGAGGTGCGGAGCGTGACCCAGGCGCTGGAGGACGGCCGCTACGCGCTGGCCAGCCTCGACGCCCGCCGCCAGGGCAAGCCGCTGCCCGAGCGCCGCCCGCCCTGCTTCTTCGACCCGCGCCACGGTCCGAGTACGCAGGACGCGGCCTGGACGCCGGCCGGCGGGGCGGCCCGTACGGTGCCGGTCTGCACGGCGGACGCCGTACGGCTGCGCGACGGCGTGGACCCGGCGGTCCGTACCGTGGACACGGAGCACGGCCCGCGCCCGTACTACGACGCCGGCCCGGCGTACGGCCCGTGGGCCGGCGGATACTTCGGCGGCGGCATCCTGCCCGGCCTGCTGATGGGCACGATGCTCGGCTCGATGATGGCCACTCCCGCCTACGCCTCGGACTTCGGCGGCGGGTACGGCGGCGGGGGATTCGAGGGCGGGGAGGCCTCGGGAGCCGACTTCGACCCGTCCGACTTCGGCGGCGGGGACTTCGGCGGCGGTGGCGGCTTCGACGGTGGCGGCGGCTTCGACGGCGGGGGCGGCTGGTAGCCGCCCCCGGGGTTCCGCGCGGCCGGGATCAGGCCTGCTTGACCGCCGAGATGTCGAAGGTCAGCTTCACCTTGTCGCTGACCATCACGCCGCCGGCCTCCAGGGCCGCGTTCCAGGTCAGGCCCCAGTCGGAGCGGAGGATCTCCGCGGAGCCCTCGAAGCCGACGCGCTCGCTGCCGTAGACGTCCGTGGCGGAACCGGAGAAGTCCAGGTCGATGGAGAGCGGACGCGTCACGTCCTTGATCGTCAGCTCGCCGGTGATCCGGTACGCGTCACCGCCCAGCCGCGCCGCGGAGGTGGAGCGGAAGGTCATCAGCGGGAAGAGCTCGGCGTCGAAGAAGTCGCTGCCCAGCAGGTGGGCGTCGCGGTCGGCGATGCCGGTGCTGACCGAGGCGATCTGGACGTCGATGGAGGCGGTGGAGCGCGAGGGGTCGCTGCCGTCGAGGTGCAGGGTGCCCTCGTGCCGGGCGAAGCTGCCGCGGACGTTGGTCACCATGGCGTGGCGCACGGTGAAGCCGATGCTGCTGTGGGCGGCGTCGATGACGTAGTCGCCGGTGAGCGCGGCGAGCGCCGGGTCGACGTCGAGCGTGGCGACCGGACCCTGCGGGACGGACGCGCTGCGGGTGCCGCGGCGGGAGAAGAGACCCATGACTTCCTCCTGAGGAGATCCTTGTTTCGTTGAACTTTCAACAAGAACGACGCTAGACCCATTCCGTTCAAATTTCAACTTCTTGGGTCCGCGTGCGCGGATTTATAGGAACCCCACAAAGGTCGGGGGTCCCTGCTGGGGGAGTCCATGCATACTTCGGAGGTTCTGTCCGGGCCGGACAGCGGACGGGGCCGGAGACTGTGTAGAACCGACGGAGGGTTTTCATGGCCACGCTCCGTAAGGTCGGTACATGACCGTTGTGGACCAGACTTCGAGCGAGCCGACGGACGCCCGTGGGCGCGTGGCCGAGCTGCACTCCCTCCGCGAGGAGGCCCGGCGCGGCCCCAGCGACCGCGCGACCGAAGCGCAGCACGCCAAGGGCAAGCTGACCGCGCGCGAGCGCATCGCGCTCCTGCTCGACGAAGGTTCCTTCAGGGAGGTCGAGCAGCTGCGCCGGCACCGGGCGACCGGTTTCGGCCTGGAGGCGAAGAAGCCCTACACGGACGGTGTGATCACCGGCTGGGGCACGGTCGAGGGCCGCACGGTCTTCGTCTACGCGCACGACTTCCGCATCTTCGGCGGCGCCCTGGGCGAGGCCCACGCCACGAAGATCCACAAGATCATGGACATGGCCATCGCGGCCGGCGCCCCGTTGGTCTCCCTCAACGACGGCGCGGGCGCCCGTATCCAGGAGGGCGTCTCCGCCCTCGCCGGCTACGGCGGCATCTTCCAGCGCAACACCAAGGCCTCGGGAGTCATCCCGCAGATCTCGGTGATGCTCGGCCCGTGCGCCGGCGGAGCCGCGTACTCCCCGGCCCTGACGGACTTCGTCTTCATGGTCCGCGAGACCTCGCAGATGTTCATCACCGGCCCGGACGTGGTCCGCGCGGTGACCGGCGAGGAGATCACCCAGAACGGCCTCGGCGGCGCGGACGTGCACGCCGAGACCTCGGGCGTCGCGCACTTCGCGTACGACGACGAGGAGACCTGCATCGCCGAGGTCCGGTACCTCATCACGATGCTGCCCTCCAACAACCGCGAGAACCCCCCGGTCCACGAGAGCTCCGACCCCGCCGACCGGCGCTCGGACGTCCTGCTGGACCTGGTCCCCGCCGACGGCAACCGCCCCTACGACATGCTCAAGGTCATCGAGGAGCTCGTCGACGACGGGGACGTCCTGGAGATCCACGAGCGCTGGGCGCGCAACATCATCTGCGCCCTCGCCCGCCTGGACGGCCAGGTCGTCGGCATCGTCGCCAACCAGCCCGGCCACCTCGCCGGTGTCCTGGACATCCACGCGTCCGAGAAGGCCGCGCGCTTCGTCCAGATGTGCGACGCCTTCAACATCCCGATCGTCACGCTGCTGGACGTCCCCGGCTTCCTGCCGGGCGTCGACCAGGAGCACGGCGGCATCATCCGCCACGGCGCCAAGCTGCTGTACGCGTACTGCAACGCGACCGTGCCGCGGATCTCGCTCATCCTGCGCAAGGCCTACGGCGGCGCGTACATCGTCATGGACTCCCAGTCCATCGGCGCCGACCTCACCTACGCCTGGCCCACCAACGAGATCGCCGTCATGGGCGCCGAAGGCGCCGCCAACGTGATCTTCCGCAAGCAGATCGCGGACGCCGAGGACCCCGAGGCGATGCGGGCCCGGATGGTCAAGGAATACAAGGCCGAACTGATGCACCCGTACTACGCGGCCGAGCGCGGCCTGGTGGACGACGTCATCGACCCGGCCGAGACCCGGGGGGTGCTCGTCAGCGCCCTGGCGATGCTCCGCACCAAGCACGCCGACCTGCCGTCCCGCAAGCACGGCAACCCGCCGCAGTAACGAGCGAAGGAGACCTGCCGACGATGAGCACCGCCACCGACACCCTGCTGAAGGTCGAGAAGGGCAACGCCGAGCCCGAGGAACTGGCCGCGATCACCGCGATCCTCCTCGCCCGCGCCGCCGCCACCCCGGAAGAGGCCGCCGTCACCCGCCGTTCCACCGCGGGCTGGCGCCGACTGGAGCGCAGCCGGGGCTTCCAGGCCCCCCACAGCTGGCGCGGCTGAGCAGCGCGCGCACGAACGCCGAAGGCCCCGCACCCCCTCCAGGGGCGGTTTCTAGGGGTCGTGGCAACACGTGGTCGGTTGATCAGGCCGCGAGGAGTTTATGCAAACGCTCGGCTGGGGTTTCCCAGCCGAGCGTTT
>NZ_JBVHWK010000007.1:0-38990 GCF_055569445.1 Streptomyces sp. NPDC029122
GTCTCCCTCTCCACTGCGATAGGGGAGACAGGGGACATAGACAACAACACCCCCCCCCCCCCCCCCCCCCCCCCCCCCCCCCCCCCCCCCCCCCCCCCCCCCCCCCCCCCCGCGGCGTCAGTTGTGGCCGAAGCGCTTCTGCTTGCTCTTGTGGGCCATGTCCAGCGGGCTCGGCGACTGGGAGGAGCGCTCCTGCGGCGCGGCCTCGGCCGAACTCCGCTCCTGGGCGGACGAACGCTGCTGCTGCTTCGCGGGCTGCTTCTGATTCTTGTTCTTGGCCATGGAACGCCTCCGTGGGGGTGTAGGGACCGGGGCCGCCTTCACATTCACACAACCCTACAAACCGCGCATTTTGGATCATTGTCGAGCGTAGCGACGGCCCCTGCCGCCGCCGCCCGGGAGATACGCCACGCCGATGATCGAGTTCCGGCCGTCAACACCCTTGCGGTCGGGCAGACTCGGGGAAAACCTGTGAGGACCCCCACGGAAGAGGGTGGAACGCGTGGACCGCTGCGTCGTCCTGGTGGACGCCGGATACCTGCTGGGCGCCGCCGCGAGCCTCCTCGCCGGGGAACCCTCCCGCTCCCGCATCACCGTCGACCACTCCGCCCTCATCCAGGGCCTGCGCGAGCGCGCCGAGGCCGACACCCAACAGCCCCTCCTGCGGATCTACTGGTTCGACGGAGCCCCCGACCGGGTGCCCCAGCCCGAGCACCGCCGGCTGCGCGTCATGCCCCGCGTCACCGTCCGGCTCGGCGCCCTGACCCGCAGCGACGGCCGCTGGGCGCAGAAGGGCGTCGACGCCGCCATGCACGCCGAACTCACCGAGCTCGCCCGCAACCGGGCCTGCTCCGACGTGGTCCTCGTCACCGGTGACGGCGATCTGCTGCCCGGCCTGATGTCCGCCAAGGAACACGGAGTCGCCGTCCACCTGTGGGCCGTCCAGGCCGCCGACGGGGACTACAACCAGTCCGAGGACCTCGTCGCCGAAGCCGACGAACGCCGCGTCCTCGACCGCGCCTGGATCACCCGCGCCGTCCGCGCCCGCGACCTCGCCGGACTCTGCGCCCCGCCGCCCGCCCCCCGCCCCGAGATCGCCGCGATCCTCTCCGCGCCCCTGCCCGAGGCGGCCCTCGCCGAAGCCGCCCGCAACGGCACCCCCGCCACCCCCGAGGCCCGCCCGAACGGAGCACCCGTACCGGCGCCCGCCACCGAAGGGGCCAAGCCCGTCCCCACCCCGAAGGACCTCGCCGCACTCCGCGCGCCCTCCCCGGTCCACGCCGCCGCCCCGGCCGGACACGGAGCGCCCAGCCCCGCCGGCAGCGCCCTGCGCTGGTCCTCCGACAAGGGCTGGATCGACCGCGCCGGACCGCTCGGCGAACCCGCCGAGACCGCCTCGCTGCCCACCCTCGCCCAGCTCACCAGCGCCGAACAGCGCTGGGCCGACCGCGAGGAGGACATCACCACCGTCGGCGGCGACCCCTTCGAGGTCGGCCAGGTCTTCGCCCGGCGCTGGATGGAACGCCTCCCCGAGACCGCCCACCTGCAGAAACTGGCCACCATGTACCCCCGGGTCCCGCACCGGATCGACGGGGAGCTGCTGCGCTACGCCGCCCGCTTCGGGCTCCTCGCCCACAAGGACGACCAGATCGACGAGCACGACCGCTACGCCATCCGCGCCGGGTTCTGGAGGGAGATCGACGTCCGCGCCGCGGCCGAGCACGTCGGCGGCCCCACGGCCGCCGTACCCGGGTCGCCGACGACCCCGGCGGCCGAGTAGCGCCGGAAGCCGCGTAGGCTGCTCCCTCGTGAGTACGGGCACAGCACAGGCAGGACCCACCACGGCAGCGGCCGCGGAGGCCGCTTCGGACGTGGTCTGCGCGGTGCGTGACCTGGTCAAGACCTACCCCGCCGTACGCGGCCGGCGCGGCGCCCCCGCCCTGCCCCGGACCCGGGCCAACGACGGGATCTCCCTGGAGGTCCGGCGCGGAGAGGTCTTCGGCCTGCTCGGCCCCAACGGCGCCGGCAAGTCCACCCTGGTCCGCCAGCTCACCGGGCTGCTGCGGCCCGACTCCGGATCCGTGCACCTGCTCGGCCACGACCTCGTACGCCACCCCGAGCGGGCCTCGCGGCTGCTGGCCTACCTCGGACAGGAGTCCACCGCCCTCGACGAGCTCACCGTCGCGCTGGCCGCCGAGACCACCGGCCGGCTGCGCGGGCTCGCGGTGCGCGAGGCGCGGGCCGCTCGGGACGGCGTACTGGAGGAACTCGGGCTGACCGAGATCGCCGCGCGCCCCCTGAAGAAGCTCTCCGGCGGACAGCGCCGGCTCGCCTGCTTCGCCGCCGCACTGGTGGGGGAGCGGCCGGTCCTGGTCCTGGACGAGCCCACCACCGGCATGGACCCCGTGGCCCGGCGGGCCGTCTGGGAGGCCGTGGACCGGCGGCGCCGGAGCCAGGGAGCCACGGTCCTGCTCGTCACCCACAACGTCATCGAGGCCGAGACCGTCCTCGACCGGGTCGCCGTCGTCGACCAGGGCCGGGTCATCGCCTGCGACACCCCGGCCGGCCTCAAGGCCAAGGTCTCCGACGAGGTCCGCCTGGAGCTGGTCTGGCGCACCGCCCCGCCGCTGGACGTGCCCGAGGTCGCGTCGCTCGCCCCGCTGGCCGCCGAGTCCGGCCGCCGCTGGGTGCTGCGGCTGGGACAGGCCGAGGCCCGCGCGGCCGTCGCCGCCGTGACCGGCGGCCCGGCCTTCGCCGCCCTCGACGATTTCACGCTGGCCACGCCGAGCCTGGAGGACGTGTACCTCGCGCTGGGCGGCCGTACGAAGGGTCTGGTCAAGTCGTGACCACCGCTGCCGCCGCCCCCGCTCCCGCGGACCTCGCGCCCCGCGCTCGGCTGTTCCCGGCGCTCGCCGCCGTGTACCGGGCCCAGCTGTCCCGGGCCCGGGTCGCCCGGATACCGCTGCTGTTCGTCGCCACCTTCCAGTCCGTCGGGATCATGGTCCTGATGCGGGGCGTGGTGGACGGCGGTTCGGAGGCGCGGGCCGTCGTCGCGGGCTCCTCCGTCCTGGTGGTCGCCTTCGTCGCGCTGAACCTGCTCGCGCAGTACTTCGGGCAGCTGCGGGCCGGCGGTGGCCTCGACCACTACGCCACCCTGCCGGTGCCGCCCGCCTCGGTGGTGCTGGGCGCCGCGGCCGCGTACGCCTCCTTCACGCTGCCGGGGACGCTGGTGACGGCCGTCTTCGGCTGCGTGCTGTTCGGCCTGCCGATGGGCGGGCTGTGGATCCTGGCCGCCGTGGTGCCCCTGGCCGGGGCCGCGCTCGCCGGGCTGGGCGCCGCGCTGGGACTGCTCGCGCCGCGCCAGGAACTGGCCACGCTGGCCGGGCAGCTGGGCATGTCGGCGGCGCTGCTGCTGGGCGTGCTGCCCGCCGAACGGATGCCGGACGTCATCGTGTGGGCGCGGGACCTGCTGCCGTCCACGTACGGGGTGGAGGCCTTCGCGGAGACCTTCGCCCCGCAACCCGACTGGGCGGCGGTCGTCCTCGACCTCGGGGTGTGCGCGGCCGTCGGCGTACTGTCCCTGGCCCTCGCGACCTGGGCGTACCGGAGGGCGGCGGTCCGCTGACGGCGCCGCCCGGACGCCCCTTCCGTTCCGAGACCTGGCACGATGTGGGAGTGACCGAAGCCGTGACCCCGCAGCAGCAGCCGACCGTGTCCCCGCTCCCCGAGCCGGAGGCCGCCGTCACCCCGGCGGACATCCGCGACGGGGCCGCCGTCACCCTCGTGGTGGGCGTGTCCGGGGTACTGCTCGGACTGCTGTGGACATGGCTCGCGCCGCGCGTGCAGTACGTCTCCAACGGCGAGGCCGTCTTCCTGCGCAACACCGAGAGCGAGGCGCGGATCGGCGCCGACGGCACCTTCTTCCTGCTGGCCCTGGGGCTCGGCGTGCTCAGCGCGGTGGGCGTCTTCCTGTGGCGCCGGCGCGGGGGCGTCCCGCTGGTGATCGGGCTGGCCCTCGGGGCCTGCTTCGCCTCGCTGGCGGGATGGCGGTTCGGGCTGTGGCTCGACCCCGCCGTGAACGTCCCGGCCGCCGCCGCCAAGGCCGGCAAGGGGGTGCCGTTCGACGCGCCGCTCCAGCTGCTGGCGCACGGGGTGCTGCTGGTGTGGCCGATGGCGGGCGTGGCGGTGCACCTGGGCCTGACGGCCCTGTGGGGGCCGCGCGACCCCGAGCCGAAGGACGACTGGCACCCGGGGGACGCGTACCCCCCGCCGCACGTGCACTCCTCCTGACCGGCGCCGCCGCACCCGGGCCGCTGCACCGGCGCCGCTTCGGCGGCGCTACTTCGACGGCGCTACTTCGACGGCACGCCCTGGGGGCGGGCGATGGGGGCCAGCGTGGCGCCCGTGAGGGTGGTCAGCGCCTCGGGGGCGAGCTCCACCTCCAGGCCCCGGCGGCCCGCCGAGACGCAGATCGTGGCATGGCCCGAGGCGGACGCGTCCAGCACCGTACGCAGCCGCTTGCGCTGCCCCAGCGGGGAGATGCCGCCGAGGACGTACCCCGTGGTGCGCTCCGCCAGCGACGGATCGGCCATCGCCGCCCGCTTCCCGCCCACCGCGGCCGCCAGGGCCTTGAGGTCCAGCGAGCCGGAAACCGGGACCACCGCCACCGTCAGGGCCCCGTCCACGTCGGCGACGAGGGTCTTGAACACCTGGTCCGGGGAGACGCCCAGGGCCTGCGCCGCCTCCTCGCCGTACGAGGGGTGCGCCGGGTCGTGCTCGTAGGCGTGGGTGGTGAAGTCGACGCCCGACGCGGTGAGGGCGGTGATGGCCGGCGTGCCGGCCGGCTGCTGCTTCTTCTTCGCCATGGGCTCAGTTCGGGCTCGTCGGGGTGCGGGTGAGGTCCACCGCCGGCAGGGACGGCAGGTGCCGGATCACGGCCGTCTCGGCACGGAGCAGCTTCAGCTCCTCCGCGAGACGGGTCGCGGTGTCCGGGGCCTGGAGCAGGCGCTGCTTCGACGGCGTGTCCAGCACGGCGGCGGCCGCCACCAGGTACGACACCACCGACGGCTCGTCCGGCAGGTCCGCCGCGGAGGCCAGCGACCGCTCGCGGGCCCCGGCCAGCCGCTTCTGGTAGCTGCGGAAGGCCCGCAGCACCCCCTCCGACAGGGCGCCCGCACCCTCGCCCGCGTCCTCCGCGAGCTCCTCCAGCTCCGCGACCAGGAACGGCCCCGACGCGTCGACCGAGAGCAGCCGCACCCGGGTCGTGCCGGTGGCCAGCACCTCGAAGCTGCCGTCCTCCCGCTCCCGGATCGTCGCCGCGTCCGCGATGCAGCCCACCCGGTGGAACGCCTGGATCGGGTCCGGACCGAAGCCCGCCGCCGGGCCCTTCTCGGGCAGGGCCGTCTGGTCCGGCAGTCCGGGCGCGGTCGGGGCGACCTCCCGGCCGTCGCGGATCGCGACGACCGCGAACCGGCGCGGCTCGTCCTCCCCGGTCTTCAGCAGCTCGCGCATCATGGCGCGATACCGCTCCTCGAAGACGTTCAGCGGCAGCACGAGGCCCGGGAACAGCACCGAGTTCAGCGGGAAGAGGGGCAGGCGAACGGTGGTCACCTGGCACAGGGTAGTGGCCGGACGGCCCGGGCCGTCACCCCCGCCTCAGCAGCCGCGACGCGCCCGCCGCCACCGTCGTGGCCAGGATCCAGCCCAGCAGCACCAGCACCGCCGACCCCCACTGCCAGCCGCCCTCCAGCTTCCACTGGCCCTGCTGGCCCAGGTCGATCACCGGGAGCAGGAGGTCGAGCGCGTACAGGGCGGCGTCCCACTGCGGATGCTCGTCCGCCTTGATCGGCGACGGCTCGTGCCGCAGGTACAGCAGGGTGCCCGCCGCCCACAGCACCGCCATCCACAGCGCCGCCCGCCCCGGCCGGTACCCGTAGACCACCGTCCAGTCCTGGAGGTACCCCCACGCCCTGGCCGCCGGCGGCAGCGTGGCCCGGCGGCGGCGCTGCTTGGCCACCAGCACCTCGCGGGCGCCGGCGTCCTCCCCTCCGGCGCGCAGCACGGCGGCGAGCAGCTCGTACGGCCCCGGCGAGTACTCGGGCGTGGCCGCCTCCAGCCACTCCAGGCGGCGGGAGAGCGGGAAGTGGCCCCGGGGCGCGAGGTCCTCGTAGACGAATCCCTCCATGGACACCCGCCCGCGCCCGGGCCAGCTCGTCGACCGGTCGACGAGCTTGACCACCTTCGCGCCGGACACCACCACCCGGCCCGCCCCCGGGGCCTCGCCGACGAACCGCAGCTCGGGCGTCTGCACCCGCCGCAGCGACATCTCCTGGTCGGGCAGCAGCTCGAACCGGGCCCCGTGGAAATCGACCGAGTCGCCGAACCGGCCGTCGTCCAGCCGCAGCCCGCCCCGGCACTCGAAGTGCTGCACCGGCCCGCCGGTCGTGGGGGTCGTGCTCCAGTCGTACGGGCGGTCCGGGTCGCCCGTGGGGGAGGCCAGGCCGATGGAGGACAGGTACAGGGTCCGCTCGACGGTCAGGGTCGGGGCGTTCAGCGCGCGCCGGCCGTGCCGGTTGCTCAGCCGCGCCCCGCGCAGGCTCATCGACGCTCCCACCTTCGCCCCGCGCAGGCTCACCTCCCCGTGCGTCTCCAGCATGTCGCCGTGGAAGTCCTGCGCGACCGCCATCCCGTCGGCGGCGACGGCCCGGCCCCGGCCGTCCCGCCGGACCACCGCCCGGCCGAGCAGCAGGTCGGTGCCGATCTGCGCGTCGGTCAGCCGGATCCCGCGCGCCACCCGGCAGCGCGCCAGGTGCAGGTCCCCCTCGGTGTGCAGCCGGGCCCCCTCCAGCCGGGGTATCGCGCAGTTGTCCAGCCGCAGCGTGCCGAAGCGGGTCTCGGACACCTGGACCTCGCCGTCGAAGCGGCACGAGCGGATCTCCACGTACGGGGCCACCGTGCCACCGGACAGATCCAGCCGCCCGGTGATCTGCGCACCGCGCAGCTTCAGGCACCCGACCCGGCCCGGGACCGGTGCCGGCCCGGCGAGCAGCAGGTGCGCCACCACCTCCGCACGGACCCGGCGCCCGGGGCCCCAGGCCGGGCCGGAGTGCGGATCGTCCAGGCCGGCGGTACCGGCGCCGAGGTCGCAGACGGCGCCCGCCCGGAAGGCCTCCCACATCCGCTGCTCGGCCCCCGTGAGGCCGTCCGGCGGCCCGTCCCCGCGCGCTTCGGTCATGGCAGCCCCCCGCTGTCATTTACGTGTACGAGAACGCTAAGGGGCGGCGGTGACGTCCGGGGCGTGTATCAGCCAGTGATACGGGCGGACGGTCGTGGGAGGCGGTCTGAGAGAATTGGGGCGTGATCTCTCGTATCGACCTGCGCGGTGACGCCCTCCCCGAGGGCGGCGCCCTGCGCGACCTGCTGCCCCGTGCCGAGTTCGACGTGGAAGCCGCCCTGGAGAAGGTGCGGCCCATCTGCGAGGACGTCCATCATCGTGGCACGGCGGCGCTGATCGAGTACGCGCGGAAGTTCGACGGCGTCGAGCTCACGCAGGTCCGGGTACCCGCGGAGGCCCTCGCGGCCGCCCTGGAGCAGCTCGACCCGGCCGTCCGCGCCGCCCTCGAGGAGTCCATCCGGCGCGCCCGGATCGTGCACCGCAACCAGCGCCGCACCGAGCACGTCACCCAGGTGGTCCCGGGCGGCACCGTGACCGAGAAGTGGGTTCCGGTCGAGCGCGTCGGGCTCTACGCGCCGGGCGGCCGTTCGGTGTACCCGTCCTCCGTCGTGATGAACGTCGTCCCGGCCCAGGAGGCCGGCGTCGAGTCGATCGCGCTGGCCTCGCCGCCGCAGAAGGAGTTCGGCGGCCTGCCGCACCCGACGATCCTGGCGGCGTGCGCGCTGCTCGGCGTGAACGAGGTGTACGCCGCTGGCGGCGCCGTGGCCGTCGCGATGTTCGCGTACGGCACCGAGGACTGCCTGCCCGTGAACATGGTGACCGGCCCCGGCAACATCTGGGTCGCCGCCGCCAAGCGCTACTTCACCGGGAAGATCGGCATCGACACCGAGGCCGGCCCCACCGAGATCGCGGTCCTCGCGGACTCCACGGCCGACCCGGTGCACGTCGCCGCCGACCTGATCAGCCAGGCCGAGCACGACCCGCTGGCCGCCGCCGTCCTCGTCACGGACTCCGCGGAGCTCGCGGCCGCCGTCGAGAAGGAGCTGGAGCCGCAGGTCGCCGCGACCAAGCACGTCGAGGACCGGATCAAGCCCGCCCTCGCGGGCAAGCAGTCCGCGATCGTGCTGGTCGACACCCTGGAGGACGGCCTCAAGGTCGTCGACGCGTACGGCGCCGAGCACCTGGAGATCCAGACCGCCGACGCCGCCGCCTGGGCCGCCCGGGTGCGCAACGCCGGGGCGATCTTCGTCGGCCCCTGGGCGCCGGTCTCCCTCGGCGACTACTGCGCCGGCTCCAACCACGTCCTGCCCACCGGCGGCTGCGCCTGCCACTCCTCGGGCCTGTCCGTACAGTCCTTCCTGCGCGGCATCCACATCGTCGACTACACGCGCGACGCCCTCGCCGAGGTCACCCACCACGTGGTGACGCTGGCCGAGGCCGAGGACCTGCCCGCGCACGGCGCGGCCCTCAAGGCGCGCTTCGGATGGAAGGTGCCCGGACAGTGACCTTCGGCATCGACGACCTCCCCATCCGGGACGAACTGCGCGGCAAGAGCCCCTACGGCGCCCCGCAGCTCGACGTGCCCGTCCAGCTGAACACCAACGAGAACCCGTACGAGCTGCCCGAGCCGCTCGTACGGCGCATCGCCGAACGCGTCGCCGAGGCGGCCCGCACCCTCAACCGCTACCCCGACCGGGACGCCGTCGAGCTGCGCACCCAGCTGGCCGCCTACCTCACCCGTACGGGCAAGCACCCCGTCGCCAAGGAGAACGTCTGGGCCGCCAACGGCTCCAACGAGGTCCTCCAGCAGCTGCTCCAGGCCTTCGGCGGCCCGGGGCGCACGGCGATCGGCTTCGAGCCCTCGTACTCGATGCACGCGCTCATCGCGCGCGGCACCGGCACGGGCTGGATCTCCGGCCCCCGGCGCGAGGACTTCACCATCGACGTGGAGGCGGCGGAGCGGGCGATCGCCGAGCACGCCCCCGACGTCGTCTTCATCACCTCGCCCAACAATCCCACGGGCACCGCCGTCGAGGCCGAGACCGTCCTCGCCCTGTACGAGGCCGCGCAGGCCGCCAAGCCCTCCCTGGTCGTCGTCGACGAGGCGTACGTGGAGTTCTCCCACCGCGACTCCCTCCTCCCGCTGATCGAGGGCCGCCCCTGCCTGGTGGTGTCCCGGACCATGTCCAAGGCCTTCGGCGCCGCGGGCCTGCGCCTGGGCTACCTCGCCGCGCACCCCGCCGTCGTCGACGCCGTGCAGCTCGTACGCCTGCCGTACCACCTGTCCGCCGTCACCCAGGCGACCGCGCTGGCCGCGCTGGAGCACACCGACACCCTGCTCGGCTACGTCGAGCAGCTCAAGGCCGAACGGGACCGCCTGGTCACCGAGCTGCGGGCCATCGGGTACGAGGTCACCGAGTCCGACGCGAACTTCATCCAGTTCGGGAAGTTCGAGGACTCCCACACCGCCTGGCAGAAGATCCTCGACCAGGGCGTCCTGGTCCGGGACAACGGCGTACCGGGCCGGCTGCGGGTCACCGCCGGCACCCCGGCCGAGAACGACGCGTTCCTGGAAGCGGTTCGCGCACTGAAGAAGGAGCAGCACGCATGAGCCGCATCGGACGGGTCGAACGGACCACGAAGGAGACCTCGGTCCTCGTCGAGATAAACCTCGACGGCACGGGCAAGGTCGACGTCTCGACGGGCGTGGGCTTCTACGACCACATGCTCGACCAGCTCGGCCGCCACGGCCTCTTCGACCTCACGGTGAAGACGGACGGCGACCTGCACATCGACAGCCACCACACCATCGAGGACACCGCCCTCGCGCTGGGCGCCGCCTTCAAGCAGGCCCTCGGCGACAAGGTCGGCATCTACCGCTTCGGCAACTGCACCGTCCCGCTGGACGAATCCCTCGCCCAGGTGACCGTCGACCTCTCCGGCCGCCCCTACCTCGTGCACACCGAGCCCGAGAACATGGCGCCGATGATCGGCTCGTACGACACGACGATGACCCGGCACATCTTCGAGTCCTTCGTCGCGCAGGCCCAGATCGCCCTGCACATCCACGTCCCGTACGGCCGCAACGCCCACCACATCGTGGAGTGCCAGTTCAAGGCGCTCGCCCGGGCCCTGCGCTACGCCGCCGAGTTCGACCCGCGCGCCGCCGGGATCCTGCCCTCCACGAAGGGCGCCCTCTAGCCGTGAACGGCCTGAACACCATCCTCATCGTCCTCGGCCTGTTCCTGGCCGGGGGCGTCTACTCCTTCCAGAAGCAGAAGATGCCCACATCGGTGATCGTTCTGCTCGCCCTCGGCTCCGTGATGTGCCTCGCCGCGGGAGTCCTGCGAATCCAGGGAATTTGGGAATGAGCGCCAAGAAGAACGTCGTGGTCTTCGACTACGGCTTCGGCAACATCCGCTCCGCCGAGCGCGCCCTCGCGCGCGTCGGCGCAGACGTCGAGATCACCCGCGACTACGACAAGGCCATGGACGCCGACGGCCTCCTCGTCCCCGGTGTCGGCGCGTTCTCCGCCTGCATGCGGGGCCTGAAGGACGCCCGCGGCGACTGGATCATCGGCCGCAGGCTCTCCGGCGGCCGCCCCGTCATGGGAATCTGCGTCGGCATGCAGATCCTCTTCGAGCGCGGCATCGAGCACGGCGTGGAGACCGAGGGCCTCGACGAGTGGCCCGGCACCGTCGGCCCGCTGAAGGCCCCCGTGGTCCCGCACATGGGCTGGAACACCGTCGAGGCCCCGGCCGACAGCCGGGCCTTCGCCGGTCTCGACGCCGACGCGCGCTTCTACTTCGTGCACTCCTACGCGGCCCACGACTGGAGCCTGGAAGTCACCAACCCGGTGATCCGCGCCCCCCGGGTCACCTGGGCCACCCACGGCGAGCGCTTCGTCGCGGCGGTGGAGAACGGGGCCCTGTGGGCCACCCAGTTCCACCCCGAGAAGTCCGGCGACGCCGGCGCCCAGCTCCTCACCAACTGGATCGAGACCCTGTGATGCCGAAGACTCTGGAACTCCTTCCCGCGGTCGACGTCCGCGACGGCCAGGCCGTACGCCTCGTGCACGGCGTGTCGGGCAGCGAGACCTCCTACGGCTCCCCGCTGGAGGCGGCCCTCGCCTGGCAGGCCGCCGGTGCCGAGTGGCTGCACCTCGTCGACCTGGACGCCGCCTTCGGCACCGGCGACAACCGGTCCCTGGTCGCCGAGATCACCCGGGCCATGGACATCAAGGTCGAGCTGTCCGGCGGCATCCGCGACGACGCCACGCTCGCCGCCGCCCTCGCCACCGGCTGCACCCGCGTCAACCTCGGCACCGCCGCCCTGGAGACCCCCGAGTGGGCCGCCAAGGCCATCGCCGAGCACGGCGACAGGATCGCCATCGGCCTCGACGTACGCGGCACCACCCTCAAGGGCCGCGGCTGGACCAGCGAGGGCGGCGACCTCTACGAGACCCTCGCCCGCCTGGACTCCGAGGGCTGCGCCCGCTACGTCGTCACCGACATCGGCAAGGACGGCACGCTCACCGGCCCCAACCTGGAGCTGCTGAGGAACGTCTGCGCCGCCACCGACCGGCCCGTCGTCGCCTCCGGCGGCGTCTCGTCCCTGGACGACCTGCGGGCCCTGTCCGGGCTCGTCCCCCTCGGCGTCGAGGGCGCCATCGTCGGCAAGGCCCTGTACGCCAAGGCCTTCACCCTGGAAGAAGCCCTGGAGGCGGTCCGCGCATGAGCTCCCCCGACGTACGCCGCATCTCCTCCGGCGGCCCCTACGAGGACGTCATCGGCTACTCCCGCGCCGTCGCCCTCCCCAACGGCCTGGTCCTGGTCTCCGGCTGCACGGCGGCCGACGCCGGCGGCCCGTACGACCAGACGGTCAAGGCCTTCGAGGTCGCCTTCAAGGCGCTCGCCGCAGCCGGACTCGGCCCCGAGCACGTGGTCCGCACCCGGATGTACCTGACGCACGCCCGGGACGTGGACGAGGTGGGCCGCGCCCACAAGGCGCTGTTCGACACCGTCCGCCCCGCCGCCACGATGCTCATCGTCTCCGGCTTCGTCGACCCCGGCATGGTCGTCGAGGTCGAGGTCGAGGCCTACGGGGAGGTGGCGCCGTGACCCTCGCCGTACGCGTGATCCCCTGCCTGGACGTGGACAACGGCCGGGTCGTCAAGGGTGTGAACTTCCAGAACCTGCGCGACGCCGGCGACCCGGTGGAGATGGCCAAGCTGTACGACGCCGAGGGCGCCGACGAGCTGACCTTCCTCGACATCACCGCCTCCTCCGGCAACCGCGAGACCACCTACGACGTGGTCCGGCGCACCGCCGAGCAGGTCTTCATCCCGCTCACGGTCGGCGGCGGCGTCCGCACCGCCGACGACGTCGACAAGCTGCTGCGGGCCGGCGCCGACAAGGTGGGCGTGAACACGGCCGCCATCGCCCGGCCCGAGCTGATCCAGGAGATCGCCGAGCGCTTCGGCCGCCAGGTCCTCGTCCTGTCGGTCGACGCCCGCCGCACCGGGACCGGATCCTTCGAGGTCACCACCCACGGCGGCCGCCGGGGCACCGGCATGGACGCCGTCGAATGGGCGCACCGGGCGGCCGAACTGGGTGCCGGGGAGATCCTGTTGAACTCCATGGACGCCGACGGCACCAAGGACGGCTACGACACCGAGATGATCGCCGCCGTGCGCGCGCACGTCACGGTCCCGGTGATCGCCTCGGGCGGTGCCGGCAAGCTGGAGCACTTCGCGCCCGCCATCGGCGCGGGCGCCGACGCGGTGCTCGCCGCCTCGGTGTTCCACTTCGGCGACCTGCGCATCTCCGAGGTCAAGTCGGCCCTCCGCGAAGCCGGCCACCCGGTCCGCTGACCCCGGCCGTCCGGCCGGGTCCCCCGCGAGGGAGGCCCGGCCGGGTCCCGGGCCTCAGATCCCCAGCTGGGCCACCGTCAGCCGGGCCACGGCCTCCTTCTCGCCGTCCAGCTCCACGGCGGCGGCGTCCTGCCGGCCGAAGCAGAACAGCGTCAGCTCACCCGGCTCCCCGGTCACCGTCACCACCGGTACGCCCTTGTGGGCCACCGCCGTGCGCCCGTCCGGGCGGCGCAGCACCAGGCCCACCGGCGAGCGGCGGCCCGTGAGACGGGCCAGCTTCTCCAGCCGGGACCACAGCGCGTCCGAGAACACCGGGTCCAGCGTCCGGGGCGACCAGTCCGGCTGGGCGCGCCGCACGTCCTCGGCGTGGACGTAGAACTCCACCGCGTTCGCGGCCTCGTCGATCTGCTTCAGCGCGTACACGGACAGCTTCGGCGGGCCGGTGCGGATCAGCTGGATCAGTTCCTCGTACGGCTTGGCCGCGTACTCGGCCATCGCCCGGTCGAGGCGGTCCTTCAGCACGTTCAGCAGCAGCCCGCCCGCCGCGTCCGGGCGGCGCTCTCGCACCACCACGTGCGCCGCCAGTTCCCGGCAGGTCCAGCCGTCGCACAGCGTCGGCGACTCCGGTCCCGCCGCCTCCAGAAGGTCCGCCAGCAGCAGGCGTTCACGCTTCGCATGGGTAGACATGCGGGCCAGCCTACGACCGGAGGCCACCCCGCCGCCGCTCATCAGGCGGACGGTGATCCGTAACAGGGCCTTCCGCCCGGCACAATGGGGCCCATGAGTACGTCCTCCCTCGACCCCGCCGTCGCCGCCCGCCTCAAGCGCTCCGCGGACGGCCTGGTTCCGGCCATCGCCCAGCAGTACGACACCGGTGAGGTGCTGATGCTCGGCTGGATGGACGACGAGGCCCTGCACCGCACCCTCACCACCGGCCGCTGCACCTACTGGTCCCGCAGCCGGCAGGAGTACTGGGTCAAGGGGGACACCTCCGGCCACTTCCAGTACGTGAAGTCCGTCGCCCTCGACTGCGACGCGGACACCGTGCTCGTCAAGGTCGACCAGGTCGGTGCCGCCTGCCACACGGGTGCCCGTACCTGCTTCGACGACGATGTCCTCCTCAGCGACGCCAGCTAGCCAGTTAGGGTCCCACCCCATGGATCTCGAGACGTTCCGCAAGCTCGCGGCCGACCGCCGCGTCATCCCCGTGAGCCGCAGGCTGCTGGCCGACGGGGACACCCCCGTCGGGCTCTACCGGAAGCTGGCCGCCGAACGCCCCGGCACCTTCCTGCTGGAATCCGCCCTCGGGGGTACCTCCCATACCGGAGGCCATGGGGGAGGCCGCTCCTGGTCCCGCTACTCCTTCGTCGGCGTCCGCAGCGCCTCCACCCTCACCGTCAAGGACGGCCGGGCGCACTGGATCGGCACGCCGCCCGTCGGGGTCCCCACCGACGGCGACCCCCTCGACGCCCTGCGCGCCACCGTCGAGGCCCTGCACACCCCCCGCGACCTCGCGGGCGGCATGCCGCCCTTCACCGGAGGCATGGTCGGCTACCTCGGCTACGACATCGTCCGCCGCCTGGAGCGCATCGGCGACCACACCGAGGACGACCTCGAACTCCCCGAGCTGACCATGCTGCTCACCTCCGACCTGGCGGTCCTCGACCACTGGGACGGCACCGTCCTGCTCATCGCCAACGCCATCAACCACAACGCCCTCGACACCGGTGCGGACGAGGCCCACGCCGACGCGGTCGCCCGTCTCGACGCGATGGAGGCCGACCTGGCGCGGCCCGCGCCCTACGCGCCCGCCCCGCTCCCGGAGTCGGAGCTGCCGCCCTTCGACGCGCTGTGGGGCGGCGAGAAGTACCAGGCGGCCGTCGAGGACGTCAAGGAACGCATCCGGGCCGGCGAGGCCTTCCAGGTGGTGCCCTCGCAGCGGTTCGAGACCCCCTGCCACGCCTCCGCCCTGGACGTCTACCGGGTGCTGCGGGCCACCAACCCGTCCCCGTACATGTACCTCTTCCGCTTCGAGAACGGCTTCGACGTCGTCGGGTCCAGCCCCGAGGCGCTGGTCAAGGTCGAGGACGGCCGGGCCATGGTCCACCCCATCGCCGGCACCCGCCACCGGGGCGCCACCCCGCAGGAGGACAACGACCTGGCCGAGGAGCTGCTGGCGGACCCGAAGGAGCGCGCCGAGCACCTCATGCTCGTCGACCTGGGCCGCAACGACCTGGGCCGGGTCTGCGAGCCGGGCTCCGTCGAGGTCGTCGACTTCATGAGCATCGAGCGGTACTCGCACGTCATGCACATCGTCTCCACGGTCACCGGGCGGGTCGCCGAGGGCAGGACCGCCTTCGACGTGCTCACCGCCTGCTTCCCCGCCGGAACCCTCTCCGGCGCGCCCAAGCCGCGCGCCATGCAGATCATCGAGGAGCTCGAGCCCTCCCGCCGCGGCCTGTACGGCGGCTGCGTCGGCTACCTCGACTTCGCGGGGGACTCCGACACCGCCATCGCCATCCGCACCGCGCTGCTGCGCGACGGGACGGCGTACGTGCAGGCCGGAGCGGGGGTCGTCGCCGACTCGGTGCCCGAGCTGGAGGACCAGGAGTGCCGCAACAAGGCCGCCGCCGTGCTCCGCGCCGTGGGAGCGGCGAACCGCCTCCACCGCGCCTGAGGACGTAGGGGATAGTGGGTACGTGACCGCCGTACCCCACCCCCCCAACGAGGCCGAGGCCGCCGGGAGCAGCACCGGCCGCCGCACCGTGGCCGCCGCCCTGCTGCTCGGCGCGCTCGGCGCCACCGTCGTCCTGCTCGCCTCGGGCCGCACCTGGGCCCGGGGCAGCGCCTCCATCGGGGGCGGAAGCCTTCCCCTGACCGCGGACGGGCGGGCCGTCACGGGCCTCCCGGCGGCGCTGGCCATCGTCGGTCTCGCCGCCCTGGTCGCCGTGTTCGCCGTACGCGGCCGGGGGCGCCTGCTGGTCTCCGGACTGCTCGCGCTCAGCGGCCTGGGCGCGGCGCTGGCCGCGGTGGCCGCCGCCGACGACCGGCGGGCGCTGGACGAGCGGGCCGCCACCGCGACGGCCGACACCGCCGCCCGGGTGATGGAGCTGAGCCACACGGCGTGGCCGTACGTCACCGCCTCCGGCGCGGCGCTGATCCTGCTCGCGGGACTGCTCGCGCTGCGCTTCGGCCGCGACTGGCCCGCGATGGGAGGCCGCTACGAGCGCGACGGGAGCCCCCGTCGGCGCACCCCGGCCCCGGTGGACCCGGACCGGCCGGAGGACCTGTGGAAGGCGCTGGACCGCGGCGAGGACCCCACCGGCTGAGCAGGCCCCGCCGCGGACCCCCACCCACTGGCGAAACCGGCGGCCCCGTGCGGGAGAATGACAACGACAGCGAGCGTGCGACACAGGCCACGCTCTCTACACGCTTGAGACAGAGCAACGAGGAGCAACTCATGGCGGGCACGAGCCACGGACACACCCCGGCCGCCTGGACCGGTGTCATCATCGCCTTCATCGGTTTCTGCGTCTCCGGCGCTTTCATGGTGCTGGCGAACCCGCTCGGGTTCTGGGCCGGCCTGGTCGTCGTCGCGCTCGGCGGTGTGGTCGGCCTCGCGATGCGGGCCGCCGGCATGGGCGCGCCGAAGACCAGCCACCGCGACCTCGCCGAGGTCATCGCCGCCAACCGGGTCCCCGCCAAGGTCTGAGCGCGATCCCGCGGGTCTGCCGGCCCGCTTTCGAAAGGCGCGGCCCCGTCGGGCTGCGCCTTTTGTCATGAGCGGAGAGAATCAGCGCGTGGACGCCTCTGACACCGACGCCCCGCACGCGGCGCTCCGGCAGCCGCCGCCGCCCGCCCAGGCGCCCGTACGGGCCTCCAGGGCCCGGCGGCTGGCCGCCCCCGTGCTCACCCTGGCCGGGGCGGTGGCGGCGTTCGCGTACGTGGGTGCCGTGGACCCCAACGAGCCCGGCCACTACCCGGTCTGCCCGCTGTTCCGGCTGACCGGGGTGCTGTGCCCCGGGTGCGGCGGGCTGCGCAGCGCGCACGCCTTCGCCACCGGGGACCTGCCGGCCGCCCTCGGCGCCAACGCCGTGGCGGTGGCCGGATACCTGGTCTTCGCCGCGTTCACGGCGCTGTGGCTGCTGCGGGCCTTCCGCGGCGGCCCCGCCCCCCGGATCGCCCCGGGGCCGGCCGCCTGGTGGGGCATCGGGGCCCTGGTGCTCGCCTTCTCGATTGTCCGGAACCTCCCGTTCGGTTCGGCCTTGGCCCCCTGACCCGGCGGAGGCCCTTGCGGGAACTACGGGAGGGCCATATTCCGAGTGTCCAGTCCATGGGACACCGAGAAGTCCGTGCGGAGGCCTCGGCGACCTGCGGATACCATTTGAGTGCTGACCTTGCAGTGGAACGTGTCTGCAAGGCGGCCGACCGTCATCAACCCGGAAGGGGGCCGCTCGCGTGAGTGTGCTCGACGAGATCATCGAAGGGGTCCGCGAAGACCTTGCCGAACGGCAGGCCCGCGTGAGCCTCGACGAGCTCAAGGAGCGTGCCGCCAAGGCGCCCCAGGCCAAGGACGGCGTCGCCGCCCTGCGTGGCGACGGCGTCAAGGTGATCTGCGAGGTCAAGCGCTCCAGCCCCTCCAAGGGCGCGCTGGCCGCGATCGCGGATCCGGCCGGGCTCGCCGCCGATTACGAGGCCGGCGGGGCGGCGGTCATCTCCGTCCTCACCGAGCAGCGCCGCTTCGGCGGCTCGCTCGCCGACCTCGAGGCCGTCCGCGCACGCGTGGACATCCCGATCCTGCGCAAGGACTTCATCGTCACGGCGTACCAGCTGTGGGAGGCCCGCGCCTACGGCGCCGACCTCGTGCTGCTGATCGTCGCCGCCCTGGAGCAGGAGGCCCTGGTCTCCCTCATCGAGCGGGCCGAGTCCATCGGCCTCACCCCGCTCGTCGAGGTCCACGACGAGGAGGAGATCGAGCGCGCCGTCGCCGCGGGCGCCAAGATCATCGGCGTCAACGCGCGCAACCTGAAGGACCTCAAGGTCGACCGCTCCACCTTCGAGCGGATCGTCGGAGAGATCCCGCCCCACATCGTGAAGGTCGCCGAGTCCGGAATCCGCGGACCGCACGACCTGATCGCCTACGCCAACGAGGGCGCCGACGCCGTCCTCGTCGGAGAGTCCCTGGTCACCGGCCGCGACCCGAAGGCGGCCGTGGCCGACCTCGTCGCCGCCGGCGCCCACCCCGCCCTGCGCCACGGGCGGAGCTGACCACACCCATGCCCCCCGCCCGCTCCTCCGTCCGCACCCGCCCGGGCCACGGCCCGGCCGGCGTGCCGACGGCGCACGCGCCCCTGGCGCGCGGCTGCCGCCCCCGCGGCTGCCGCGCCCCGGCGCGCCGCGTGCACGGCAGGCGGGTGCGCTACGTGATCGGGTCCGAGCCCGGACAGGTCAACGGCATGCGATGGCGCGCCGGAGCCGCGCCGTGACGACGGCCCTCCCCGCCCGGTACCCCTGACGTACCGGGCGCGGGCGGCCGCGTACGGTCCCCGCCCCTTCACGGGCGCGGACCGTACCCGTCCGTACGCCGCCCACCCCTCAGCGGGGTGCGCGGGCGACGGACCGGCGGCGCAATACGGTGCATCCAGCCCGCGTCGAGCGAAGCCTCGCATTCCGCACCCGTAGGAGTAGTGGCCATGTCCACCAGTTCGTTCTTCATCCCGGACCCGGAGGGTCACGTCCCCAACGCCGAGGGCTACTTCGGTGACTTCGGCGGCAAGTTCATCCCGGAGGCCCTCGTCGCCGCCGTGGACGAGGTCGCCGTCGAGTACGAGAAGGCCAAGGGCGACCCGGCCTTCGCCGCCGAGCTCAACGACCTCATGGTCAACTACACGGGCCGGCCCAGCGCCCTGACCGAGGTGCCCCGGTTCGCCGCGCACGCGGGCGGCGCCCGGATCTTCCTCAAGCGCGAGGACCTCAACCACACCGGCTCGCACAAGATCAACAACGTGCTGGGGCAGGCGCTGCTCACCAAGCGCATGGGCAAGACCCGCGTCATCGCCGAGACCGGCGCCGGCCAGCACGGCGTGGCCACCGCCACCGCCTGCGCCCTCTTCGGCCTCGACTGCACCATCTACATGGGCGAGATCGACACCCAGCGCCAGGCCCTCAACGTGGCCCGCATGCGCATGCTCGGCGCCGAGGTCATCGCCGTGAAGTCCGGCTCCCGGACCCTCAAGGACGCCATCAACGAGGCGTTCCGCGACTGGGTCGCCAACGTGGACCGGACGCACTACCTCTTCGGCACCGTCGCCGGCCCGCACCCCTTCCCCGCCATGGTCCGCGACTTCCACCGCGTCATCGGTGTCGAGGCCCGCCGCCAGATCATCGAGCGCGCCGGCCGGCTCCCCGACGCGGTCGCCGCCTGCGTCGGCGGCGGCTCCAACGCCATCGGCCTCTTCCACGCCTTCATCCCGGACGCCGGGGTCCGCCTGGTCGGCTTCGAGCCCGCCGGACACGGCGTGGAGACCGGCGAGCACGCCGCCACCCTCACCGCGGGCGAGCCCGGCATCCTGCACGGCTCCCGCAGCTACGTCCTCCAGGACGAGGAGGGCCAGATCACCGAGCCCTACTCGATCTCGGCCGGCCTGGACTACCCGGGCATCGGCCCCGAGCACTCCTACCTCAAGGACAGCGGCCGCGGCGAGTACCGCGCGGTCACCGACGACGCCGCCATGCAGGCCCTGCGCCTGCTGTCGCGCACCGAGGGCATCATCCCGGCCATCGAGTCGGCGCACGCCCTCGCGGGCGCCCTCGACCTGGGCAGGGAACTGGGCCAGGACGGGCTGATCGTGGTCAACCTGTCCGGCCGGGGCGACAAGGACATGGACACGGCCGCCCGCTACTTCGGGCTGTACGACACCGACGGCGAAGTAGCCGCCGACGAGTTCTCCCAGGGGGACGACAAGTGAGCGCCAACGGAAACATCGAACTGCTGAGCGCCACCCTCGCCAAGGCCAAGTCCGAGGACCGCGCGGCCCTCGTCGCCTACCTCCCGGCCGGCTTCCCGACCGTCGACGGCGGCATCGAGGCCGTCAAGGCCGTCATCGCGGGCGGCGCCGACATCGTCGAGATCGGCCTGCCGCACAGCGACCCGGTCCTGGACGGCGCCGTCATCCAGACCGCCGACGACATCGCCCTGCGCGGCGGCGTCAGGATCGCCGACGTGCTGCGCACCGTCCGCGAGGCCTTCGAGGCCACCGGGGTCCCGATCCTGGTCATGACGTACTGGAACCCCGTCGACCGCTACGGCGTCGAGCGGTTCACCGCCGAGCTGGCGGCCGCCGGCGGGGCCGGCTGCATCCTGCCCGACCTGCCGGTCCAGGAGTCCGCGCTGTGGCGCGAGCACGCGGCGAAGAACGGTCTGGCGACCGTCTTCGTCGTCGCCCCCAGCAGCCGGGACGAGCGCCTGGCGACCATCACCGCCGCCGGCTCCGGCTTCGTCTACGCGGCCTCCCTCATGGGCGTCACCGGCACCCGCGAGTCCGTCGGCAACGAGGCCCAGGAACTGGTGCGCCGCACCCGCGCCACCACCGACCTGCCGGTCTGCGTGGGCCTGGGGGTCTCCAACGCCGTGCAGGCCAAGCAGGTCGCGGGCTTCGCCGACGGTGTGATCGTCGGCTCGGCCTTCGTGAAGCTGCTCCTGGACGCCCCCGACCTGCCGGCCGGCCTGTCGGCCGTGCGGGCACTGGCGGGCGAGCTTGCGGAAGGCGTACGCAGGTCCTGACCCGGGGCGGGCCCCGGAAGGGGTTCTGTAGCCCGATCGGGTGGAAACGTGAGCGGGGAGGCACGCGAGTGCCTCCCCGCTTCGTTTGGCCGGGCGTGAGCGAGAAGAACGACGGTGCGAACCGCGATGCGACGAAACGATCGGCCCGGGAGCGACTCCAGGAGGAGCGCGAGCGGCAGAAGACCCGGGACAAGCGCCGGCGGACCTTCCTGGTGGCCGGAGCGGTCCTCGGCGTGCTCGGCCTGGCCGCCGTCGTCGGCGTGATCGCGGCCAACGCCGGCAAGGGCGACAAGCCGGGCAAGGACGGCCCGGTGGCCGCGCCCTCCGGAGCCACCGGCAAGGACGCGCTCGCCATCCAGACCGGCAAGGACAGCGCCAAGTCCACCCTCACGGTGTGGGAGGACTTCCGCTGCCCCGCCTGCAAGGCCTTCGAGGACAACTACCGCGCCACCATCCACGACCTGGAGGCCAAGGGGCTGCTCAAGGTCGAATACCACCTGGTCACCCTGATCGACGGGAACATGGGCGGCACCGGCTCCCTGAAGGGGGCGAACGCCGCCGCCTGCGCCCAGGACGCCGGCAAGTTCGCCCCGTACCACGACCTCCTCTTCCAGAACCAGCCGCAGGAGACCGACGACGCCTTCGGCAAGAACGCCAGGCTGCTGGAGCTGGCCGGCAAGATCGACGGTCTGGACACCCCGGCCTTCCGCTCCTGCGTGGAGGACGGGACCCACAACAGCTGGGTCCTCAAGTCGCACGAGGCCTTCCGCACCGGGAAGTTCCGGGGCACCCCCACCGTGCTCCTCGACGGCAAGGACATCTTCTCCGACCAGGCGAACCCGCTGACCCCGCAGAAGCTGAAGGAGAAGGTCGAGGGCACGGGCGGCAAGGCCGTCCCGTCAGCCTCCGCCTCCCCCTCCGCGTCCCCGTCCGGCAACGGAGGGGCGAGGAGCGGCACCAGGAGCACCCCCACCGCCGGATCGGGTTCCGCTTCCGGCTCCCGGACCGGGGCGGGAGCCGGCTCGGGAGGCTGAGCGGCGGCCCCCGCCGTGTGTGGTTTTGATTTCAGCTTGCCGGGCGGGTTGCGGTGCGTACCGCCCGGCAGGGTAGCGTCAGGTCTGCCATGGACCTTGCTTACATCCCCAGCCCGTCGACCGGCGTGATCGATCTCGGACCGATCCCGCTGCGCGGCTACGCGTTCTGCATCATCGTCGGCGTCTTCGTCGCCGTCTGGCTCGGCAACAAGCGGTGGATCGCGCGCGGCGGAAGGCCGGGCACGGTCGCGGACATCGCCGTGTGGGCCGTTCCCTTCGGCCTGGTCGGCGGTCGCCTCTACCACGTGATCACCGACTACCAGCTCTACTTCGGCGAAGGCCGGAACTGGGTCGACGCCTTCAAGATCTGGGAGGGCGGCCTCGGCATCTGGGGCGCGATCGCGCTCGGCGCGGTCGGGGCCTGGATCGGCTGCCGGCTGCGCGGCATCCCGCTGCCCGCCTGGGCCGACGCGCTCGCCCCGGGCATCGCCATCGCCCAGGCCTGCGGGCGCTGGGGCAACTGGTTCAACCAGGAACTGTACGGCCGCCGGACCGACCTGCCGTGGGCGCTGGAGATCAGCGAGGGCCCGAACCGGGTCGCGGGCACCTACCACCCGACCTTCCTGTACGAGTCCCTGTGGTGCCTGGGCGTGGCCGCGCTGGTCATCTGGGCCGACCGGCGCTTCAAGCTGGGACACGGGCGGGCCTTCGCCCTGTACGTCGCGGCGTACTGCGCCGGGCGCGGCTGGATCGAGTACATGCGGGTCGACGAGGCGCACCACATCCTGGGGCTGCGGCTGAACGTCTGGACCGCGATCGTGGTCTTCGTGGCCGCGGTGGTCTACTTCGTGCTCTCGGCGAAGCTGCGGCCGGGGCGCGAGACGGTCGTGGAACCGGTGGCCTCCGGCGGTCCGGGTGCCGCCGATGCCGAGGCCGTCCCGGTGGGTGCGGAGGTCAAGGCAGCCGACGCGGAGGGGAAGCCCACGAGTCTCACGAAGGCCGAGGCCGACGCCCAGGCCGTCCCGGCGGGTGCGGAGGCCAAGGCCGCCGACGCCGAGGCGAAGCCCACGAGCCTCACGAAGGCCGCGGAGGCCGACAAGGGCTGACCGGGTCTTCACCGGAGGGGGCGCCGCGCGTACCGCGGCGCCCCCTCCGGCGTACCCGGCCTGTGCGGGGCGAGCGCCGCGCTGCGGCCCACCGGGGTCGGCCTCCGCGCCGGTCCCGACGCTGGGTCCGGCGGCCGGAGGGTGGTGCGGCGGCGCGCGGGTGGGGTCAGGAAGGGGCGCGTTGGGACAGGGCCAGGGTGCGGTGGGCGGCGGCCACTACCGCCGGGTCGACGAAGCGGCCGTCCGGGAGGGCGAGGGCCCCCGGCGTGGCGCGGGCGGCGGTGACGACCTCCTCGGCGGCGGTGACCTCCTCCGGCCCGGGGAGGTAGGCCCGCTCGATCACCGGGAGCTGGCGGGGGTGGATGGCCGCCCGGCCGAGGAAGCCCAGCGCCCGGCCCCGCGCGCACGACGCGGCCAGCGCCTCCAGGTCCCGGATGTCCGGGAACACCGACTGCGCGGGCGGCGCCAGCCCCGCGGCGCGGGCCGCGACGACGACCCTGGAGCGCGGCCAGTCGAGCCCGCTCTCCGCGCAGACGCCGAGGTCGGCGCAGAGGTCCGCCTCGCCCAGCGTCAGCCCGTGCAGGGAGGGGTGGGCGCGGGCGATCTCGTACGCCCTCTCCACCCCCAGCGCGGACTCCAGCAGCGCGTACAGCGCCACCCCTCCGGTGCGGTCCGCGACCCGGGTGATCTGTTCCGGCGCGTCGATCTTGGGCAGCCGCAGTCCCGCGAGCCCGGGCAGCCGGGCCAGCGCGGTGAGGTCGGCGCCCGACCAGGGCGAGCCGAGGGCGTTGACGCGGACGTGGACGGGGAGCGGAGGCCGTTCCGTCAGCAGCTCGGCGGTGGCCGCGCGGGCGTACTCCTTGCGCGAGGCCGACACCGAGTCCTCCAGGTCGACGATGACGGCGTCGGCCCCGCTGCGCAGGGCCTTCGCCACCACCGCGGGGCGGTCCCCGGGCGCGTACAACCAGGTCAGGATCACAGGGCTCCCTCCAGGCGGAGAGCGGAGATCTCGGCCCCGGTGAGGCCGAGCTCGGTCAGGACGGATTCGGTGTCCGCGCCGTGCGGGCGGCCGGCCCAGCGGATCCCGCCGGGGGTCCCGGACAGCCGGAAGAGGACGTTCTGCATCCGGAGCGGACCGAGTTCGGGGTCCTCGACGCCGGTGACCGTGCCGAGGGCCGCGAACTGCGGATCGGCCATCACGTCCCGGACGTCGTAGACCAGGGCGACGGCGGCCTCGGCCTCCTCGAACGCGGCGACCACGTCGTCGGCCTTGTGGCGGGCGACCCAGCCGCCGACCGCCTCGTCGATGACCCCGGTGTGGGCGGCCCGCCCGGATCCGGTCGCGAACCAGGGCTCGGCGATCAGCTCCGGCCGGCCGACGAGCCGCAGCACGCGCTCGGCGATCGACTGGGCCGAGGCGGACACCGCCAGCCAGCGGCCGTCCGCGCTGCGGTAGGTGTTGCGGGGGGCGTTGTTGGCGGAGCGGTTGCCGGTGCGGGGCTGGACGTAGCCCAGCTGGTCGTACCAGAGAGGGTGCGGGCCCAGCACGGTGAGGATCGGTTCGATGATCGCCAGGTCGACGACCTGGCCCTGCCCGGTGCGGTCGCGCCCCGCGAGCGCGGTCATCACCGCGTACGCACAGGTCAGGGCGGCGATGGAGTCCGCGAGACCGAACGGCGGCAGGGTCGGCGGCCCGTCCGGCTCCCCCGTGATCGCGGCGAACCCGCTCATGGCCTCGGCGAGGGTGCCGAAGCCGGGGCGGTGGGCGTACGGGCCCTGCTGGCCGAAGGCCGTGACGCGGGCCAGGACGAGGCGGGGGTTCGCGGCGGACAGGGCCTCCCAGCCCAGCCCCCACCGCTCCAGGGTGCCGGGGCGGAAGTTCTCGACGACCACGTCGGCGGTGGCGGCCAGCCGCAGCAGGGTGTCCCGGCCGCCGGGCGTGGACAGGTCGAGGGTCATCGTCCGCTTGTTCCGTCCGAGCAGCTTCCACCACAGCCCGACGCCGTCCTTGGCCGGCCCGTGCCCGCGGGAGGGGTCGGGCCGGTGCGGGTGCTCGACCTTGACCACCTCGGCGCCGAAGTCCCCGAGCAGGGTCGCCGCCAGCGGCCCGGCGAACAGGGTGGCCAGGTCCAGCACCCGCAGCCCGGCCAGCGGGCCGCCGCCGAGGCCGGGGGCGCCCGCGGGCGGCGCCCCGGGCTCCCTGCCGGCGGGGGTCATGAGCCGGTCCCCGAGCCGGCCCCGTCGCCGGGCGGGGCCGCCGGATCGGGCTCCGGCCCGGCCGCGGCGAAGGCGTCCGTCTCCGCCCGCGTGGGCATGGAGTCCTGCGCGCCCGGCCGCTGGACGGACAGCGCCGCCGCCCCGCAGGCCCAGCGCAGCGCCTCCGGCATGGCGCGGCCCTCCCCGAGGGCCACCGCGAGCGCCCCGACGAAGGTGTCCCCGGCGGCGGTGGTGTCCACCGCCCGGACCCGGGGGGCCGCCACCACGAGGGGCCGGCGCCCCCGGGCCGCGTACAGGCAGCCGGCTCCGCCCAGGGTGACCACCACCTCCGGGACCTCGCGCAGCAGCGCCTCGGCGGCCCGGTGCGGGTCGGTGAGCCCGGTCAGGGCGGCGGCCTCGTGCTCGTTCGGGACCAGCAGGTCGGTGGCGGCGAGCAGCCCGGCCGGCAGCGGCTGGGCGGGGGCCGGGGTGAGGACCGTACGGACCCCCCGCGCGCGGGCGGCCTCCGCGCCGGCGAGGACGGCTTCCAGGGGCAGTTCCAGCTGGAGCAGCAGGCAGTCGGCGGCGCCGATCCGCGATGCGTCGCCCGCCTCCAGGCCGGTGACGCGGGCGTTGGCGCCGGGGATGACGATGATGCTGTTGCCGCCCTCGTCGTCCACGGTGATGTGCGCGGTGCCGCTGGCGCCCTCGACGGTGCGCAGGGCCGCGGTCTCGACCCCGGCCGAGGCGAGTGCGGCACGCAGCCGTACGCCGAACGCGTCCGCCCCGACCGCGCCGATCATCACCACCTCCCCGCCGAGGCGGGCGGCGGCCACCGCCTGGTTGGCGCCCTTGCCGCCGGGGACCGTGCGGAACTCCCGCCCGGTGACGGTCTCCCCGAGGCGGGGGGCCTTGGGCACGTAGGCGACGAGGTCCATGTTGGTACTGCCGAGCACGGCGATGGCCGTCATGGTCGGGATGCCTCCTGGGCGGTGAGGTGGGCGAGGGTGTCGAAGCCGACGCCGTCGAAACCGGCGACGGTGGTGGCGAGGCGGTTCTTGAGCGGGGCGGTCCAGCGTTCCGGGATCCGGTCGGGGGACCCGGCCAGCAGTCCGGCGACCGACCCGGCGGTGGCGCCGTTGGAGTCCGTGTCCCAGCCGCCGGACACCGCCCGGCACACGGAGTGCGTGAAGTCCCCGTCGGCGTGGGTGAGGGCGGCGGCGATCAGGGCGGTGTTGGGGACGGCGTGCACCCAGTGGTAGTGGCCGTAGCGGGCGTGCAGCCGGTCCGCGACCCGGTCGAAGCGGGCCTCCTCGCCGGCCGCGCGGATGCCGAAGCGGACGGCCTCGGCGAGGCGCGAGCCGGGCGGTACGACGGCCAGCCCGGCCCGGAGCGCGGCGTGCACGTCGGCCCGGCCGCCGGCGGCCTCGGCGATGGCGGCGGCGGCGAAGAGGGCGGCGTAGACCCCGTTGGCGGTGTGGGTGAGGGTGGCGTCCCGCCAGGCCTGCTCGGCTGCGGCGGCCGGGTCGCCGGGATGGGTCCAGCCGTGGACGTCGGCGCGGATGAGGGCCCCGATCCACTCCCGGAAGGGGTTGTGGTGGGTGGCGGTGAGCGGGGGTTCCAGCCCCCGGAGGAGGTTGCGGTAGGCGACGCGCTCGGCGGTGAAGGTGCGGCCGGCGGGCAGCTCGTCGAGCCAGAGGCGGGCCAGGTCGGCGGTGCCGAAGCCCTTGCCGTGCCGCTGGAGCAGCAGCAGGCCGAGGAGGGGGTGGTCGAGGTCGTCGTCCTCGGGCGTGCCGTCGATGTTCTCGGCCAGGGAGGTGGCGGCGGAGCGGCGGTTCCACGGGTACGCGGCCAGGAGCTCGGCCGGGACGCCGCGTGCGGTGAACCAGTCGTCCAGCGGCCAGTTCCCGGCGGCGCGGGCGAGGGCCCGGATCCCGTCCAGGGGGAGTTTCTCCACGGGTTTGCCGAGCACGCAGCCGGCGGCCCGGCCGACCCAGGCGGCCTCCAGCCTGCGGCGCAGCCCGGGATCCACGGGGCCGGCCGCGCTGGGCGGGCCGGCCGGTCCCAGGGTGTCCGGGCCGGGGTCCGGCCCGTCGGCCGGGGCCGGGCGGCCCGAGGCCGTCGCGGGCGCCCGGCCCGGTTCCCGGCCCGGGGCTCCCGGTTCCCGGCCCGTGGCTCCCGGCGGCGGTGCGGGCCAGGTGGCGCGCAGGGCCGGCCAGGCGGTGGGCTCCGCCGCCGCGGAGGGGACGGGGAGGTCCGCGAGCCCGGCCAGCAGGCGGGTGGCGAGCGCGCGCAGTTCCGGCGCGGCCGGGGCGGGGGAGGCCCCGGCCCGGGCGGGGGCCGGACGGCCCCCCGCCGCGAGCCAGGTGCGCAGGGCCGGCCCGGGGTCCCGGCCGTCCTCCGCGGCCTGGCGCAGCTCGTGGCCGAGCAGGTCCTCGGGCTGGACCCAGGTGAGCCGTACGCGGTCCCGGGCGGCGGGGGCCGGGCATGCGGCGCGGGGGCCCGTCACCGCGGGGAGGCGATCGCGGCGAAGGCGTCCTCGTGGGCGCGCCGGCGGGACAGGTCCCGGTCGAAGACCTCCCGGGCCACGGCGGCCAGTGCGGCCGCGGGGGCGTGCAGGTCGAGCCGGCTGGCCTCCGCGACCCGTTTCGCCCACTCGGCCGGCACCGCGGACTCCCCGCCCAGGGCGCCCGCGACGGCCCCGGCCATGGTGGCGATGGAGTCGCAGTCGCGGCCGTAGTTGACGGCGCCGAGCACCGAGGTCTCGTACCGGCCGTCCGCGACCAGCAGCATGCCGAGGGCGATCGGGAGTTCCTCGACGGAGTGCAGGCGCGAGGGGCGGCGGGCGCCGAGCGAGGGCGCCCGGTAGTCCGGTCCGACCGAGTCGTACGGGGCCACGGCCGCCCGCAGCGGCGCGAGCGCGGATTCGAAGTCCCGGTGCCGCAGGGCGACTTCGCGGACCGCCGCGATCGCCGCGCGGGTGCCGTCCTTGGCCAGGGCCAGCGCGCCGTCCACCACCGACGCGGCCGTCGCCCCCGGAGAGCACGCCGCCGCGACCGCCGCCGCGAAGACTCCGGCCGCCTCCCGGCCGTACGAGGACTGGTGCGCGCCCGCGACGTCCAGCGCCTCGGCGTACGCGGCGGCCGGGTTGCCCGCGTTGACCAGGCCGACGGGCGCCATGTACATCGCCGCACCGCAGTTGACGATGTTGCCGGTGCCCGCCTCGCGGGGGTCCGCGTGCGCGTAGTGCAGCCGCGCCACGATCCACTTCTCGGCGAGGAAGATCCGCTGGAGGGGCAGCGCCTCGGCCTCCAGCTCCGGGATCCAGCGGGGGGTCCCCATCAGGTCCGGCACGAGGTGCTCGGCGACCGCGTACGCGTCCAAGTGGTCGCGTACGGCCGTGTAGACGCGTACCAGCGCGTGCGTCATGAGGGTGTCGTCGGTGACGTGCCCGTCGCCCTTGTGGTACGGCGCGATGGGCCGGGCGGTGCGCCAGTCCTCGTACCAGGGGCCGACGATGCCGCGCACCCGGCCGCCGTGCCGTTCGGCGATCTGCTCCGGGGACCAGCCCTCCACCGGGCCGCCGAGGGCGTCGCCCACGGCGGCGCCGACGAGAGCGCCCGAGAACCGGTCCTCCAGTGTGAGGGTCATGCCCGAATCATCCCTTCGGTGAGGTGAGTTCCGTACGCGAGAGCAGCGCGGCGAGTTCGACGAGGTCGGTTCCGGCCAGCCGGGGCAGGGCGCAGCCGGAGAGGGTGCGGCAGGCCTCGCGCCAGGCGGCGGGCAGCGAATCACCGCCGCCGAGGGCGCCGGTGAGGGCGCCCGCGAGGGCGGGGGCCGAGTCGGCGACGCGGGAGAGGCAGGCGGCGGCCGGGACGGCCCCGCAGACCTTGCCGCGGGCGGCGGTGGTGAGGGCGAGGGCGACGGGGACGGTCTCGGCGGCGGCGATGCCGTAGCTGTAGACGTGGTCGACGATCTGGTGCTCCAGCAGGGGCACGAGGGCGAAGGCGCCCTCGTCCTCCGGGCCTTGCCGGGCCCGGGCGAGTCCGACGGCGTGCCGGGCGTTGCGGCCGATCTCGGTGGCTGCGGGCAGCTGGGCCAGCGCGGCGTCGACGGCGGTGTCGGCGTCCGCCCCGGCGAGGGCGGCGGCGACCGCGGCGGCCATGGCGCGGGCGCCGTGGACCCCGTCGCCGTCCTGGGTGTAGCGGGCGTCGAACTCGGCGAGGTCCGCGGCCGCCCGGGGGTCGCCGGGGTGCACGACGGCGAGTACGCAGGCCCGGACGCAGGCGGCGTCGTCGAAGTAGTGCGGGTTGTCGTGGCCGGTGGCGGGCGGGCGCAGGCCCGCGGCGAGGTTGCCGAGCCCGGCGCGTACGGAGATCCGGGCCCGCATCGGCAGCACCGCGGACTCGACCTCGGGGGCGCGTTCGGCGGCGGCGGCGACCTCGCTCGCCAGGGCGTTCCAGGCGAGGTCGATGGCGGCGCGCATGCGGCGGGACCGGGAGAGGTCGCTGAGCAGGGCCCCGGCGGCGGTGAGTACGGACTCGGCGGCGAAGGCGGCCCATTCGGCGTCGTCGGAGGGGCCGAGGCGCAGGGGCTCGGGCGGCTGGTTGAGGGCGATGGGCACGGGGAGGGTGGTGGTGGCGTTCTGCTCCGCGAAGGTGTCGAGCTCGCGGGTGAGGCGGCGGGTCCACTCCGGCATCCGGCTGGCCCGGTGCCGGGCGGCGGGCCAGCCGGCGGCGTCGCCCGCCGCGAGGCCGAGGAGCAGCCCCTCGATCCGCCGGCCCGCCTCCGCCGGCGGGCCGGGGGCACGGGGCTCCGCGCGGGGCGTGGGGCGCGGCATCCCGGGGATGCGGGCGGGGGCGGAGGCTTCCCCCGCCGCGCCCCTCCCCGGAGCCCGGGGCGGCCCCCCGGACCCCGCGGCCGCGTCCCGGCCCGGGCCGGCCGGGACGGGCGCGGTGACGGTGCCGCCCCCGCCGGACGCGGTGGTCCCGCCCGGCGGGGCGGTGAGCACGGCCGCCGGGCCGGTCCCGCCGGCCGGGGGCAGCCCGCCGGGTCCGGGGACCGGCGGGCTGGCTCCCGGCCCGGGGTACGCGGTCCAGACCGCCGCCGGGGGCGCCGGTACGGGCGGGGGCCCGCCGGCCGGGGCCGGGTCCCCCGGGACGGCCGTGCCCCCGCCCGGGGCCGCGGCTCCCGGCCCCGGCTCCCGGGCCGGCGGGGTGGCCGGTGCCGGGTCGGCGGGTGCGGGGGGCGCCGGGGTGCCGGCCCGGGGGAGGCCCGGTGCGGGGGCGCGGTCCGGTGCGGCGGGGCCGGTGAGGGAGTCCGGGGTCATCGGGCGGGCTCGGTTTCGGGGGTGAGGAGGTCCGCGACGTCCAGGACGTGGTAGCCGCGCATCGAGGGGAGGCAGCTGCCCCGGACCGGGCCGATCGCGGAGGCCCAGGGGGCGGGGATGGCCGCGGCCCCCGACAGGGCGCCGGCCAGGGCGCCCGCCACCGCCGCGGTGGTGTCGGCGTCCCGGCCCATGTTGACGGCGGTCAGGACGGAGCCGGGGAAGTCGCCCGCGCAGGCGGCGAAGGCACCGAACGCCAGGCCCACCGCCTCCGGCGCCAGGTCCGTCCAGGGGTAGCCGCCGATGACCACCGCCGAGCGCACCGCCCGCTCCCCGCGCGGGGCGGCGGTCACCGCGCGGCGCAGCGAGCGGGCCGTCCAGGAGTCGGACGGGATCACGGACAGGGCCGCCGAGACCACCGAGACGGGCGAGCCGCCGGCCATGGCGGCGGCGACGCCGGCCGCCACCGCCTGGCCGCCGTAGATGCCCTCCCCGTCATGGCTGACCGAGCCGTCGATCGCGACCAGGCGGGCCGCCTCCGCCGGCCGGCCTGCGGCGAAGACCCCGAACGGGGCCGCGCGCATCGCCAGGCCGTCCGACCAGGCGTGCCGGTGCTGCGCCGAGATCGGCGCCGCCAGGCCCCGGCGGAGGTTCTCCAGCGTTCCGCGCTCCGAGAAGCCCGCACCGCGGAAGGGGCCCTCGTCCAGGTCCGCGATCCAGTGGTGCCAGGCCCGTTCCACGTGCGCGACGGTGAGGGCGGAGCCGTGCCGGGCCAGCAGCAGGCCCGAGAAGATCGCGTACTCCGTGTCGTCCGTGCCCGCCGGGTCGTCCGAGACGAAGCCCTCGATCCGGCCCCACTTGGCCCGGATCTCCGACGGCTTCATGTTCTCCGCGGGGGCGCCCAGCGCGTCACCCACCGCGAGGCCGAGAAGTGCGCCCCTGGCCCGTTCGAGGAGGACCTGCGGACTGCATGGGGTCAGCTCCATGGCGCGCCTCTCCACTTGGTGGGGGGCTCATCATGAGCCCTTGGGGGATTTGTGCCACGGCATGAGGTTTGTCGGTCGCCGCGAAACGCCCCCCGCGCACCCCCGTCACCCGGTCGCCGAGCCGCGAAAGCCCAGGTAAGTACGGCCTTCCTTGCTGGCGGGAGCCCGAAATCGTGCGTACTTTCGAGGTGTTGAGGGGGAGTGTCCCGCACCGGGCGCAGCCGCGCGTCGCTCGCGCGTACCCACCCGTACCCACTCGTGCAGAAGGGGAGATACGCCGTATGTCCATCATCGACGTCGAAGCGCCGCTGCACACCGCCCACCGCGACAACCACACCCACCGCGACGTCAACGGCGGATGGCTGCGGCCGGCCGTCTTCGGTGCCATGGACGGGCTCGTCTCCAACCTCGCCCTGATGACCGGCGTGGCCGGCGGCGCCGTCGCCCCGCACACCATCGTGATCACCGGTCTCGCCGGTCTCGCGGCCGGTGCGTTCTCGATGGCGGCCGGCGAGTACACCTCCGTCGCCTCGCAGCGCGAGCTGGTCCTCGCCGAACTGGACGTGGAGCGCCAGCAGCTGCGCAAGCACCCCGTCGACGAGATGGAGGAGCTGGCCGAGCTCTACGTCTCGCGCGGCGTCGAGCCCGCCCTCGCCCGCGAGGTCGCGATGCAGCTCTCGCGCGACCCCGACCAGGCGCTGGAGATCCACGCCCGTGAGGAGCTCGGGATCGACCCCGACGACCTGCCCTCGCCGCTCGTCGCCGCCGTGTCGTCCTTCGGCAGCTTCGCGCTGGGCGCGCTGCTGCCCGTACTGCCCTACCTGCTCGGCGCGACCGCCCTGTGGCCGGCCGTGCTGCTGGCGCTCGTCGGGCTCTTCGCGTGCGGTGCGGTGGTCGCGCGGGTCACGGCCCGGTCCTGGTGGTACAGCGGCCTGCGCCAGCTCGCCCTGGGTGGCGCCGCCGCGGGTGTGACGTACATCCTGGGAACCTGGCTGGGCGGCGCCATAGGCTAACGGCCGCGGGAGTGAGACACTATGCAGTACGCAACATAAGTAGTCCGTTACCCGGTGGTTTCGATTCCGAGACCGCTGGGCATCACACCAGGGCGCCGGGCAACGATGCCCGTCTCGCGCGCCGGGACCTTCGCCCCGTGCCGTACCCAGCGGAAGCCTCCGCGGACGCCCCTGCAGAGCCGCAGCAGTCCTCGTAGAAGCCTCCGCGACACCTTGAAGGTCCCTTCTTCCTGCCTCGCGCAGTGTCCGCATGCTGGAATGTCATATCCGGTTCTCGGGATTGCCGTCATCATGTAACCTGCACGAAATTTCGCAGAGGGCCAACGTCGTCCCTCGGCCAGCACATTGCCACGACGACGACGGGAGAGCCGATGCGTTCCGCATCCACGCACTCCGCGACCGGCCCCAGCAACACCGCCTGGTCGCCCATGGACGGTCGCCCCGCCCAGCAGGGCATGTACGACCCCCGCAACGAGAAGGACGCCTGCGGCGTCGGATTCGTGGCGAACCTCACCGGCGAGGCCACCCACACTCTCGTTGAGCAGGCCCTGACCGTCCTGCGGAACCTCGAGCACCGCGGCGCCACCGGCTCCGAGCCGGACTCCGGCGACGGCGCGGGCATCCTGTCCCAGGTGCCGGACGCCTTCCTGCGCGAGGTCGCGGGCTTCGAGCTCCCCGAGGCCGGCGCGTACGCCGTCGGCATCGCCTTCCTCCCCGCCGACGGCACCGCACAGGCCGTCGCCGCAGAGCGGATCGAGGCCATCGCCGCCGAGGAGAACCTCACGGTCCTCGGCTGGCGCGAGGTCCCGGTCACCCCCGACCTGCTCGGCAACGGCGCGCGCGCCACCATGCCGGCCTTCCGCCAGCTCTTCGTGAGTGGGGGCACCTCCCGGACGGAGTCTGGGGGAGGGATCAGTGGGATCGAGCTGGACCGCAAGGCGTTCGTGCTGCGCAAGCGCGCCGAGCGCGAGGCCGGCGTCTACTTCCCGTCGCTCTCCGCACGCACCATCGTCTACAAGGGCATGCTGACCACCGGCCAGCTCGAACCCTTCTTCCCGGACCTCTCCGACCGCCGCTTCGCGTCGGCGCTCGCGCTGGTCCACTCCCGGTTCTCGACGAACACCTTCCCGTCCTGGCCGCTCGCCCACCCGTACCGCTTCGTCGCGCACAACGGCGAGATCAACACGGTCAAGGGCAACCGGAACTGGATGAAGGCCCGCGAGTCCCAGCTGGCGACCAACGCCTTCGGCGAGGGCGCCCTGGACCGCATCTTCCCGATCTGCACCCCGGACGCCTCCGACTCGGCCTCCTTCGACGAGGTCCTGGAGCTGCTCCACCTCGGCGGCCGGTCGCTGCCGCACAGCGTGCTGATGATGATCCCCGAGGCGTGGGAGAACCACGCCTCCATGGACCCGGCCCGCCGCGCGTTCTACCAGTACCACTCCACGATGATGGAGCCCTGGGACGGCCCGGCCTGCGTCACCTTCACCGACGGCACCCAGGTCGGCGCGGTCCTCGACCGCAACGGCCTGCGCCCCGGCCGCTACTGGGTCACCGACGACGGCCTCGTCGTCCTCGGCTCCGAGGTCGGCGTCCTCGACATCGACCCGGCCAAGGTCGTCCGCAAGGGCCGCCTGCAGCCCGGCAAGATGTTCCTCGTCGACACCGCCCAGAAGCGGATCGTCGAGGACGACGAGATCAAGGACGAGCTGGCCGCCGCCGCCCCCTACGCCCAGTGGCTGGAGACCGGCGAGATCGAGCTGACGGACCTGCCCGAGCGCGAGCACATCGTCCACACCCACGCCTCGGTCACCCGCCGCCAGCAGACCTTCGGCTACACCGAGGAAGAGCTGCGCGTCATCCTCGCGCCCATGGCCCGCACCGGCGGCGAGGCCCTCGGCTCCATGGGCACGGACTCGCCCATCGCGGCCCTGTCCGAGCGCCCCCGGCTGCTCTTCGACTACTTCACCCAGCTCTTCGCGCAGGTCACCAACCCGCCGCTGGACGCCATCCGCGAGGAGCTCGTCACCTCGCTGCTGTCCTCGATCGGCCCGCAGTCCAACCTGCTGGAGCCGACCGCCGCGTCCTGCCGCAGCGTCACCCTGCCCTTCCCGGTGATCGACAACGACGAGCTGGCCAAGCTCATCCACATCAACGCCGACGGCGACATGCCCGGCATGAAGGCCGCGACCCTCTCCGGCCTCTACCGGGTCTCCGGCGGCGGCGAGGCCCTCGCCGCCCGGATCGAGGAGATCCGCGCCGAGGCCGACGCGGCCATCGCGGCCGGTGCCCGCCTGATCGTCCTCTCGGACCGCCACTCGGACGCCGAGCACGCGCCGATCCCGTCGCTGCTGCTCACCTCCGCCGTGCACCACCACCTCATCGCCACCAAGCAGCGCACCCAGGTGGGCCTGCTCGTCGAGGCCGGCGACGTCCGCGAGGTCCACCACGTCGCCCTGCTCATCGGCTACGGCGCCGCGGCCGTCAACCCGTACCTGGCCATGGAGTCCGTCGAGGACCTCCTGCGCGCCGGTACCTTCCTGTCCGGCCTCGAGCCGGAGCAGGCCATCAAGAACCTGATCTACGCCCTCGGCAAGGGCGTCCTGAAGGTCATGTCGAAGATGGGCATCTCCACCGTCGCCTCCTACCGCGGCGCCCAGGTCTTCGAGGCCGTCGGCCTGAACGAGGAGTTCGTCGGCCAGTACTTCAGCGGCACCGCCACCAAGATCGGCGGCGCCGGCCTGGACGTCATCGCCACGGAGGTGGCCGCCCGCCACGCCAAGGCGTACCCCGCCACCGGCATCGCCGCCACGCACCGCGCGCTGGAGATCGGCGGCGAGTACCAGTGGCGCCGCGAGGGCGAGCCGCACCTGTTCGACCCGGAGACGGTCTTCCGCCTCCAGCACGCGACCCGCAACCGCCGGTACGACATCTTCCGCACGTACACGGACCGCGTGAACGAGCAGTCCGAGCGCCTGATGACGCTCCGCGGCCTGTTCGCCATCAAGGGAATCGAGGGGGGCAAGTCCGACCGCCCCTCGATCTCCATCGACGAGGTCGAGCCGGTCTCCGAGATCGTCAAGCGCTTCTCCACCGGCGCCATGTCGTACGGCTCCATCTCCAAGGAGGCGCACGAGACCCTCGCCATCGCCATGAACCAGCTGGGCGCCAAGTCCAACACCGGTGAGGGCGGCGAGGACCCGGACCGCCTGTACGACCCGGCGCGCCGCTCCTCCATCAAGCAGGTCGCCTCCGGCCGCTTCGGCGTCACCAGCGAGTACCTGGTCAACGCGGACGACATCCAGATCAAGATGGCGCAGGGCGCCAAGCCCGGCGAGGGCGGCCAGCTGCCCGGCCACAAGGTCTACCCGTGGGTCGCCAAGACCCGGCACTCCACCCCGGGCGTCGGCCTGATCTCCCCGCCGCCGCACCACGACATCTACTCCATCGAGGACCTGGCCCAGCTGATCCACGACCTCAAGAACGCCAACCCGGCGGCCCGCATCCACGTGAAGCTGGTCTCCGAGGTCGGCGTCGGTACGGTCGCGGCCGGTGTCTCCAAGGCCCACGCGGACGTCGTCCTCATCTCCGGCCACGACGGCGGAACGGGCGCCTCCCCGCTCACCTCGCTCAAGCACGCGGGCGGCCCCTGGGAGCTCGGCCTCGCCGAGACCCAGCAGACCCTGCTGCTCAACGGGCTGCGCGACCGCATCGTGGTCCAGACGGACGGCCAGCTCAAGACCGGCCGCGACGTGGTCATCGCCGCGCTCCTCGGCGCCGAGGAGTTCGGTTTCGCGACCGCGCCGCTCGTCGTCTCCGGCTGCGTCATGATGCGCGTCTGCCACCTGGACACCTGCCCCGTCGGCATCGCCACCCAGAACCCGGTCCTGCGCGACCGCTTCTCCGGCAAGCCCGAATTCGTCGTCAACTTCTTCGAGTTCATCGCGGAGGAGGTGCGCGAGATCCTCGCCGAGCTGGGCTTCCGCACGATCGAGGAGGCCGTCGGCCACGCCGAGCTCCTCGACACCAGCAAGGCCGTCACGCACTGGAAGGCGCAGGGCCTCGACCTCGACCCCCTCTTCCACGTGCCCGAGCTGCCCGAGGGCGCGGTCCGCCACGCCCTGATCGAGCAGGACCACGGTCTGGAGAAGGCCCTCGACAACGAGCTCATCGAGCTCGCGGCCGACGCGCTCAACGCCGAGTCCGCCGAGACGGCCCAGCCGGTCCGGGCCCGGGTCGCGATCCGCAACATCAACCGGACCGTCGGCACCATGCTCGGCCACCACGTCACCAAGAAGTTCGGTGGCGCGGGCCTGCCCGACGACACGATCGACCTGACCTTCACCGGTTCGGCCGGCCAGTCCTTCGGCGCGTTCCTGCCGAGCGGCGTGACCCTGCGCCTGGAGGGCGACGCCAACGACTACGTCGGCAAGGGCCTCTCCGGCGGCCGCGTCGTGGTCCGCCCGGACCGCGCCGCCGACCACCTCGCCGAGTACTCCACCATCGCCGGCAACACCATCGGCTACGGAGCCACCGGCGGCGAGATGTTCCTGCGCGGCCGCACCGGCGAACGCTTCTGCGTCCGCAACTCCGGCGCCCTGGTCGTCTCGGAGGGCGTGGGCGACCACGGCTGCGAGTACATGACCGGCGGAACGGCCGTCGTCCTCGGCGAGACCGGCCGCAACTTCGCGGCCGGCATGTCGGGCGGTGTCGCGTACGTCATCGACCTCGACCCCCGCCAGGTCAACGTCGGCAACAAGGAGGCCATCGAGGCCCCCTCCGAGGCCGACAAGCTGTGGCTGCACGATGTGGTGCGCCGCCACGAGGAGGAGACCGGCTCGACGGTGGCCGCGAAGCTCCTGGCTGACTGGGACGCCGCCGCGGCCCGCTTCAGCAAGATCATCCCGACCACGTACAAGGCAGTGCTCGCCGCCAAGGACGCCGCTGAGCTGGCCGGACTCTCCGAGTCCGAGACCACCGAGAAGATGATGGAGGCGGCGACCAATGGCTGACCCGAAGGGCTTCCTCACCACCCCGCGCGAGACCGCCTGCACCCGTCCCGTGGCCGAACGCCTCAAGGACTGGAACGAGGTCTACGTCCCGGGCTCGCTGCTCCCGATCATCAGCAAGCAGGCCGGCCGCTGCATGGATTGCGGCATCCCGTTCTGCCACAACGGCTGCCCCCTCGGGAACCTGATCCCGGAGTGGAACGACTACGCGTACCGCGAGGACTGGACGGCGGCGTCGGAGCGCCTCCACGCCACGAACAACTTCCCGGAGTTCACCGGCCGCCTCTGCCCCGCCCCGTGCGAGTCGGCGTGCGTCCTCGGCATCAACCAGCCGGCCGTCACGATCAAGAACGTCGAAGTCTCGATCATCGACCAGGCCTGGGACAACGGCGACGTCACCCCCCAGGCGCCCGAGCGCCTGTCCGGCAAGACCGTGGCCGTCATCGGCTCCGGCCCGGCCGGCCTGGCCGCCGCCCAGCAGCTGACGCGGGCCGGGCACACCGTGGTGGTGTACGAGCGCGCCGACCGCATCGGCGGCCTGCTGCGCTACGGCATCCCCGAGTTCAAGATGGAGAAGGTGCACATCAACCGCCGCATCGAGCAGATGCGCGCGGAGGGCACCAAGTTCCGCACCGGCATCGAGGTCGGCCGCGACATCACGGCCACCGACCTGCGCAAGCGCTTCGACGCGGTCGTCGTCGCCGCCGGCGCCACGGTCTCCCGCGACCTGCCGGTCCCGGGCCGCGACCTCAAGGGCATCCACTTCGCGATGGAGTACCTCCCCCTCGCGAACAAGGTCCAGGAGGGCGACTTCCTGGCCCCGCCGATCACCGCCGAGGGCAAGCACGTCGTCGTCATCGGCGGCGGCGACACCGGCGCGGACTGCGTCGGCACCGCCCACCGCCAGGGCGCGCTCTCGGTCACCCAGCTGGAGATCATGCCGCGCCCGTCGGAGGACCGCCCCGCGTCCATGCCGTGGCCGACCTTCCCGATGCTGTACAAGGTCACGTCGGCCCACGAGGAGGGCGGCGAGCGGATCTACTCCGTCTCCACCACCCACTTCGAGGGCGACGAGGACGGCAACGTCCAGTCCCTGCACCTGGTCGAGGTCGAGTTCGTCGACGGCAAGCTGGTGCAGAAGCCGGGCACCGAGCGGGTCCTCCCGGCCCAGCTGGTCACCCTGGCGATGGGCTTCACCGGCACGGACCGGGCCAACGGCCTGGTCGAGCAGTTCGGCGTGGAGCTGGACGAGCGGGGCAACATCGCCCGCGACGCCTCCTACGCCACCAACGCCGACGGCGTCTTCGTCGCCGGCGACGCGGGCCGCGGCCAGTCGCTCATCGTGTGGGCCATCGCGGAAGGCCGCTCGGCCGCCCGCGGCGTGGACCGCTACCTGACGGGCACCAGCACCCTCCCGTACCCGGTCAAGCCGACGGACCGCTCGCTGACGGTGTAGCCCCTTCGGGACGCCGGGCTCCGGCCGTCGGCGGC
>NZ_JBVHWK010000007.1:39089-153091 GCF_055569445.1 Streptomyces sp. NPDC029122
CCCGTGTCCCCGGCAGTGCCCCCGCCGTGCGAGCGGCGGGTCCCCTCATACGGTCCGTACAAGGGCGTACGGAACTCCGACACCGCGCCCGCCATGGCTCCTTTGGGATGCCGGGCTCGCACCGCTCGGCCGCGGGCGGCCTCCCGGGCTTCGCCCGGCTGCGCCGGCCTCCGGCCGTCGGTGCGCGGCCCGTGTCCCCGGCAGTGCCCCCGCCGTGCGAGCGGCGGGTCCCCTCATACGGTCCGTACAAGGGCGTACGGAACTCCGACACCGCGCCCGCCATGTCCCCGACCAGGGATGGCGGGCGCGGTGGCGTGTCCGGCCAAGGGGGCGTTGTCCCAGCGCCGCCGTGCTTCAGGGGGTGGGGTCCTCGCGTGGGGGTTCGTCGTCGTTGCCGCGGCGGAGGGTGCGCGTTCCGTGGGCCGGGGTCCACGAGCGGATCACCAGGTCCTCGCCGTCGACGGCGATGTGGACCACCTCGGTCAGGTCGGCGTGGAAGAGGTGGAAGGGGTGTGCCGGGGCGTCGGTCTCCTCCGCGTACCGGTGCAGTTCCGGCGGCTCCAGTACCTCCACCGCGCGCCCCGAGATCCGTACGTCGCCGTCGGGCATGGTGTCGCCCTCGCCGGGGTTGGTGTGCAGGGCGAAGCGCGGGTCGCGCTGGAGGTCCCTGGCCTTCATCGAGCCCGCCATCATGCCGAGCCACAGTTCCCCGCCCCGGAACTCCACGTTGAGTCCGGTCACCCGGGGCGAGCCGTCCTTGCGCAGGGTGGCCAGGACGTGGTGCGGGAACTGGGCGAAGCGGGCCCGCACGGCCGCCGCGAATTCCGGTTCCGCCTTCTCGAACGCTGCCCAGTTGTTCGTCGTCATCTCGGTCTCCTCGCATGATGTCGCAGGCCGGGCCCCTGCTGCCCTGGCGTCTGGGGGCGTGGGGACATCTTCGGTGAAGCGGGCGCTCGGATGCCGCTTCTGTCCGGTGGACGCGCGGACGCGCGGACGCGCCCGTGCTCGCGCCGCGGGAGCCCGGCGCCCCTACGGGCGCTTTGCCGCGCCTTCGGAGGCCGCGCGCGCCGCCTCCAGGGCGTCGATGTCCTCCAGCATCGCGGCCGCGAGGTCCCGCTCGGAGGTGTAGTACCGCTCCGCCCACCTGAGGGTCAGCGCCGGGTACGCCCAGGCCGCCTCGTCCTGGGCGCCCTCCGCGTCGGCCTCCGCGCGGCGGCGCATCCCCTCCGCGAACTCCTGGTGCCCGAGCAGTACTTCGCGCATCTGCTCCGGCTCCAGCAGATGGCCCAGCCACAGCCGCAGCATCGGCCCGTGCTTGAGGACCGGCGGGTCGACCGGTGCCTCGCGCGCCCACCTGCGTACGGCGGCCATGCCCTCGTCGGTGATCCGGTACACGCGCTTGTCCCGGGTGCCGGATTCCTGGGAGACCATCCGCGAGGAGGTGTAGCCGGCCTTCTCCAGGCGCTTCAGCTCGCTGTAGATCTGGCTGAAGGAGGGGCTCCAGTAGAAGAAGCGCAGCGACCGGTCCGACCACTTCTTCAGGTCGTAGCCGGACAGTTCCTCGCCGAAGGAGAGCAGTCCGAGGACCGCCCAGCTGGTCGCGGGGAGGGCGCGCGGGTGCGCCCCCGCCGGCGTCTCGTCTGCCGTCTCGGCCGTCTCGTCTGCCACGCAGCGCAGTCTACGACCGGTCGCGCGAGGGCCCTTCCCCCTGCCGTAAGTGACTGCTAGAAGTATTCCTGTTCGTCATGTGGGGTGCGGCGCGCCGTGTCCTCTTCCCGAACCCCCGCTGGAGGGACCTTCCGTGAAGTTCCAGGAGAAGCCCGCGTACCGGGTGCGTCCCGGCGCCCGCGGCGGGGTCTGAGATGGCCTCGCTGGAGGGGAAGGTCGTCGTCATCACCGGAGCCGGACGCGGCCAGGGCGCCGCCGGGGCCCGGCTGTGCGCGGGGGCCGGGGCGCGGGTCGTCGTCACCGACGTGCGTGAGGAGGAGGGCCGGGCGGTCGCCGCCGAACTGGGCACCGGCCAGGGCCTGTACGTACGGCACGACGTGGCCGACGCCGACAGCTGGGCCGGGGTGGTGCGGGAGGCGTTGGCCGCCTTCGGTACGGTCTCGGCGCTGGTCAACAACGCCGCCCTGTGGCGCACCGCGCACGTCGAGGAGCAGAGCGCGGAGGGCTTCGAGGAGCTGCTGAGGGTCAACCTGCTGGGCCCGTTCCTCGGCATCCGGGCGCTGGCCCCGGTCCTGCGCGCCGGCGGGGGCGGTTCCGTCGTCAACATCTCCTCCACCGCCGGGCTGGTCGGCATCCCCGGCCACGCGGCGTACGCGTCCACGAAGTTCGGGCTGCGGGGCCTGACCCGGTCGGCGGCGCTGGACCTCGCCGGGGACGGGATCCGGGTCAACTCGGTGCACCCGGGGGCCGTCGACACCCCGATGGTGGCCGCCGCGGTCGCCGGGCGGGACTGGTCGCACGTGCCGCTGGGGCGGATGGGCAGGCCGGGGGAGGTCGCGGAGCTGGTGCTGTTCCTGTGCTCGGACGCGTCCTCGTACGTGACGGGCGCGGAGTTCACGGTCGACGGGGGGATGACGGCGCGATGACGCGGGACGAGCTGTCCGGGGCCGCGCGGCGGCTGTGCGACGCGATGGCCGCCCGGTTCCCCGGGCCCGGGGACGCCGGCGCGCTGCGGGCCGCGGTGGCCGCGGGGGGCGCGGTGCGCCCGGCGGGGCCGGAGGTGGCGTCGGTGTACGACACCACCGCGGGCGGGGTGCCGGTGCGGGTCTACGACCCGGCGCCCGGGGCGGCGGGGCGGCCGCTGGCCGTGTACTTCCACGGCGGCGGCTGGGTGATGTGCGGCCTGGACACCCACGACGCCCTGTGCCGCGCCCTGGCCGCGGCCTCCGGGGCGGTGGTCGTCTCCGCGGGGTACCGGCTGGCCCCGGAGCACCCCTGGCCGGCGGCGGCCGACGACGCGCTCACCGCCCTGCTGTGGGCACGGGCCGAGGCGGTCCGGCTGGGCTGCGATCCGGGCCGGGTGGTGGTGGCGGGGGACTCCAGCGGGGGCAACCTGGCGGCGGTCACCGCGCTGCGGGCGCCGGAACTGGTCGCCGGGCAGCTGCTGGCGTACCCGCCGCTGGACGCCTCGATGGACTCCGCGTCGGTGGCGGCGTACGGGCGCGGCTACTTCCACACCGCCGCGCACATGGGCTGGTACTGGGACCAGTACGGCGGCGACCCCGCTCACCCGCACGTCTCGCCCCTGCGGGCGGCCCGGATCGCGGGGCTCCCGCGCACGCTGCTCGTCCTCGCGGACTGCGATCCGCTGCGGGACGAGGGGCTGGCGTACGCGCGCCGCCTGGGCCGGGCGGGCGTGGACTGCGAGGTCCGGCTCTACCCGGGGGTCTTCCACGGCTTCCTGGGCCTGCCGCTGCCGGCGGCGGAGGCGGCGGTGGCGGGAGCGGCGGCCTGGCTGGCGGGCACCGGCTGAGGGAGAGGGGCGGGGCGGCCGGATTCGAACCGGCGTCCTCCTCCATGCTGTGTAGGCGCACTGCCTCTGTGCTACGACCCCGCTTGTGTGCGATCTTAACCGCCGCCGGGCGGGCCCCGCACCGGGTATTCCCGGCATGATGTGTCCATGCCTGGTTTCCTGCTGCGTGCCTGCCTGCTCCTCGCCGTGGAGGCCGGAGCAGCCGCGCTGCTGCGCGATCCCGGGACGCCGTGGATCCCCGTACTGCTGGCGGTGTTCGTGGCCGGCTCGGCCGTACCGCACGGCACCGAGGCGGAGTTCGCGGGCCGCTTCCTCGTCGCTCTCACCGCGGTGGGCGCCGCCCGGCTGGGGGCCGCGGCCTGGGAGGGGCACGGCCTGCCGGCCACGGTGGGCCTCGGGGCGCTGCTGCTGCTCCAGACGGTGGCGCTGCTGCGGCTGTCGCTGCGCGCGCGCCGCCGTCGGACCGGGCGCCGGCGCGCCCCCGCGGGCGGCCGCGGCGGCCGGTGACGGCCGGACGATTTGGCGCACCCGGGCGGACCGGGTATTTTTCCTGTCGAGGCGCCGCTAGCTCAGTTGGTTAGAGCAGCTGACTCTTAATCAGCGGGTCCGGGGTTCGAGTCCCTGGCGGCGCACCCTTTCCTTCGGGCGGTTCCCGGTTCACCGGGAACCGCCCGAAGTGCTTTCCGGCCCGGCCGTGATCCGCCGGACCCCCTATGCCAGCGCCTCCGCCCGGCACTGCGACGGGCCGCCCCACGCGTCACGCAGCGGGCGGGCCTTGAGCAGCCACAGCGACAGGTCCAGTTCCCGGGTGTAGCCGACCGCCCCGTGCAGCTGGAGGGCGGTGAGCGCGGCCGCGTACGCCGCCTCCCCGGCGGTCAGCTTCGCCGCCGCCACGTCCCGGCGCGACAGGGACAGCGCGGCCGCCCACAGCAGCGGCCGGGCGAACTCCAGCGCCAGCAGGGTGTCCGCCAGCCGGTGCTTGACCGCCTGGAAGCCGCCGATCGGCATCCCGAACTGGGTGCGCCGCTTCGCGTACTCCACCGTCCGCGCCAGCAGCGCCTCGCCGACGCCCAGGCACTGGGCCGCCGTCAGCAGCCGCGCCCAGCGCAGGGCCGCCCCGGCCGCCGCCGTCACCGCCGGGCCCGCCGCCAGCAGCTCCCCGGCGGCGGCCGGCCGGTACAGCCGCCGCGCCGGATCGGTCGAGGCCAGCGGCTCCCCGGGCCCGTCTGCCAGCCACAGCTCGCCCGCCGCCGTCACCGCGAACCGGTGCGTCGCCGCGTCCGCGTCCAGGGCGTACGGGGATCCGCCCGGCAGCGTCAGCGTCGCCGAGGACCCGCCCGAGGCCAGTCCCGGCAGGAACCGCTCCGCCGGCTTCCCGTCGTCCAGCCCGGCGAGGAGCACCGCGGCCGCCGCCGTCTCCACCACCGGCCCCGCAACGCCCGCCCGCCCCAGCTCCACGAAACCGAGCGCCAGCTCCACCGGCAGCGGGCCCGCGCCGTCATACGCCTCCGGCGCGGCCAGCGCGAACAGGCCCGTACCGGCGAGCCGGGCCCACAGCGCCCGCCCGGGCCCGTGCTCCCCGGCCGCCCAGGCCCGCGCCGTCGCCGGGACCCCGGCCGCGGCCAGCAGGGAGCGCAGGGTGCGGACGTACTCGGACTGTTCCGCGGTCGGCAGGAAGCGCATCAGCGGCGGCCCTTCGGGAGGCCGAGCAGCCGCTCGGCGATGATGTCGCGCTGGATCTCGTTCGTGCCCGCGTAGATCGGCCCGGCCAGCGAGAAGAGCCACGGCTCCGCCCACTCGCCGTCCGCGAGCTCCGCGTCCGCGCCCAGCAGGTCGAGGGCCGTCTCGTGCAGGGCGATGTCGTACTGCGACCAGAACACCTTGTTCAGGCTGGACTCGGCGCCGATCCGCTCGCCCGCCGCGAAGCGGGAGGCGCCCGCCCAGGTGAACAGCGCGTAGGCGCGGGCCCCGACCACCGCGTCCGCGACCCGGTCCCGCAGCGCGGTGTCGGAGGGGTCGCCCCGGTCGCGCCACAGCCGGGCCAGCCGGTCGGCCGCCGCCAGGAACCGGCCGGGGGAGCGCAGGGTCAGCCCCCGCTCGTTGCCGGTGGTGGACATCGCGATCCGCCAGCCCTGCCCGGGCTCGCCGATCACGTCCTCGTCGGGGACGAAGACCCCGTCCAGGAAGAGCTCCGCGAAGGCCGGCTTGCCGTCGAGGCGGCCGATGGGCCGTACCGTCACCCCCGGGGCCCGCAGGCCGAACATCAGGTACGTCAGCCCCTGGTGCGGCTCCGGCGCCCCGGGGTCCGTGCGGAAGACGCCGAAGGCCCGGTCGGCGAAGGCGGCCCGCGAGGACCAGGTCTTCTGCCCGGACAGCAGCCAGCCGCCCTCCGTCCGTACCGCCTTCGAGCGCAGCGAGGCCAGGTCGGAGCCGGCCTCCGGCTCCGACCAGGCCTGCGCCCAGATCACCTCGCCGCTCGCCATGGGGGGCAGTACGCGCGCCCGCTGCGCGGCCGTGGCGTGCTCGAAGAGGGTGGGGGCCAGCAGGTTGATGCCGTTCTGCGAGACCCGGCCGGGTGCGCCCGCCGCCCAGTACTCCTCCTCGAAGACCAGCCACCGCTCGAGGTCCGCGCCCCGGCCCCCGTACTCCTCGGGCCAGGACACCACCGACCAGCGGTCCGCGTGCAGCAGCGCCTCCCATTCCCGGTGCGCCGCGAAGCCTTCGGCGGTCTCCAGGGAGGGCAGGGGGCGGGCGGGGACGTGGGCGCGGAGCCAGTCGCGGGCCTCGGCCCGGAAGGCCTCCACCCCGGGGGAGTGGTCGAGGTTCATGAGGCGGCACATCCTTCCCTAACAAGTGTTTGGTAGGTTAACGTACGGCCATGAGCAGAGTCGAGGAGTCGCGCACCGGAGCCCGCGGCCGGCTCCGCACCCCCCGCACCACCGCCGAGCGGAACCCCGGCCTTCCAGAGGAGGTACGGGCATGACCGCGCCCCCCTACGTCCCGGCCCACGGGCTGCTCAAGGACCGCACCGCCGTCATCACCGCCGCCGCCGGAGCCGGTATCGGCGGCGCCACCGCCCGCCGCTTCCTGGAGGAGGGCGCGACCGTCCTGATCAGCGACGCCCACGCCCGCCGCCTGAAGGAGACCGAGGAAGCCCTCACCGCCGCGTTCGGGCCCGGCCGCGTCGCCTCCCTGCCCTGCGACGTCACCGACGGGCACCAGGTCGAGACCCTCTTCGCGCACGCCGAACGGCTCCACGGCGGCCTCGACGTCGTCGTCAACAACGCCGGCCTCGGCGGCACCGCCGAACTCGTGGACATGACCGACGACCAGTGGGACCGGGTCCTCGACGTCACCCTGAACGGCACCTTCCGCTGTACCCGCGCCGCGCTGCGCTCCCTGAAGGCCTCCGGACGCGGCGGAGTCGTCGTCAACAACGCCTCCGTCATCGGCTGGCGCGCCCAGACCGGCCAGGCCCACTACGCCGCCGCCAAGGCCGGAGTGATGGCCCTGACCCGCTGCGCGGCGCTGGAGGCCGCCGGGTTCGGCGTCCGCGTCAACGCGGTAGCCCCCAGCCTGGCCATGCATCCGCACCTGGCGAAGGTCACCAGCGAGGAGCTGCTGCGCGAACTGACGGCCCGCGAGGCCTTCGGCCGGTACGCCGAGCCGTGGGAGATCGCCAACGTCATCGTCTTCCTGGCCAGCGGCTACTCCTCGTACATGACGGGCGAGACGGTGTCGGTCAGCAGCCAGCACGCCTAGGCCGAGAATGGGCACGTGCCAACGAACCAGCCGAACGCCCGGCCGAACGCCCAGCCGGGCGCGAAGAAGAAGACGCACGTGACCGCCTCACCGGAGCGCCGGCGGGAGCTCCTCGCCACCGCCGCCGAGGTCTTCGCCGCCCAGGGCTACAACGCCACCACCGTCCGCAAGATCGCCGACGCCGCCGGGATGCTCGCCGGCAGCCTCTACTACCACTTCGATTCCAAGGAATCGATGCTCGACGAGATCCTCTCGGCGTTCCTGACCGAGCTGTGGGCGGGGTACGACACCGTCCTCGCCGCCGGTCTCGGCCCCAGGGAGACCATCGAGGCCCTCGTCACCGAGTCCTTCCGGGAGATCGACCGGCACCGCGCCGCCGTCGCGATCTACCAGAAGGAGGCCCGCGCCCTCTCCGCGCAGCCCCGCTTCCACTACCTCTCCGACTCTCAGGTCAAGTTCGAGAAGGCGTGGCTGGGGACGCTGGAGCGGGGGGTCGACGCCCAGGTCTTCCGTGCCGACCTCGACATCCGCCTCACCTACCGCTTCGTCCGCGACACGGTCTGGGTCGCGGCGTCCTGGTACCGGCCGGGCGGCCAGCACAGCCCCGAGGAGATCGCCCGCCAGTACCTGTCGATGGTGCTGGACGGGATCGCCGTACGCCCCTGACCCGGAGGAGCCCGCCATGCCCGAGGCCTACATAGTCGACGCCGTACGCACCCCCGTGGGGCGGCGCGGCGGCGGCCTGTCCGCCGTGCACCCCGCCGACCTGGGCGCGCACGTCCTGAAGGCGCTGGTCGAGCGGTCCGGGGTCGACCCGGCCGCCGTGGAGGACGTCGTCTTCGGCTGCCTGGACACCGTCGGGCCGCAGGCCGGCGACATCGCCCGCACGGCATGGCTGGCGGCGGGCCTCCCGGAGGAGGTGCCCGGGGTGACGGTGGACCGGCAGTGCGGGTCCTCGCAGCAGGCCGTGCACTTCGCCGCGCAGGGCGTCCTGTCCGGGACCCAGGACCTGGTCGTCGCGGGCGGCACCCAGAACATGTCGATGATCCCCATCGCCTACGCCTCCCGCCAGGCCGCCGAGCCGCTGGGCCTCACCGAGGGCCCCTACGCGGGATCGCGCGGCTGGCGAGCCCGGTACGGGGACGCGCCGGTCAACCAGTTCCACGGGGCGGAGCTCATCGCCGCGAAGTGGGGGATCTCGCGGCGGGACATGGAGGAATTCGCGCTGCGCTCCCACCGGCGGGCGGTCCGCGCCATCGACGAGGGCCGCTTCCGGCGGGAGACCGTCGCCTACGGGGAGGTCCGGGTGGACGAGGGCCCGCGCCGGGACACCACCCCGGAGAAGATGGCCGGCCTGAAGCCGGTCGTCGAGGGCGGCACCATCACCGCGGCCGTCTCCTCCCAGGTCTCGGACGGCGCCGCCGCCCTGCTGATCGCCTCCGAACGGGCGGTCGCCGAGCACGGCCTCACGCCCCGCGCCCGCGTCCACCACCTGTCGGTCCGCGGCGAGGACCCCGTCCGCATGCTGTCGGCCCCGATCCCGGCGACCGCGTACGCCCTGAAGAAGACCGGCCTCACCCTGGACGCGATCGACCTGGTCGAGATCAACGAGGCCTTCGCGCCGGTGGTGCTGGCCTGGCTGAAGGAGACGGGCGCCGACCCGGACCGGGTCAACGTCAACGGCGGCGCCATCGCCCTGGGCCACCCGCTGGGGGCGACGGGCGCGAAGCTGATGACCACGCTGCTGCACGAGCTGGAACGCACGGGCGGCCGCTACGGGCTCCAGACCATGTGCGAGGGCGGCGGGCAGGCGAACGTGACGATCATCGAGCGGCTCTGATCCGGCTCCGGCGGGGCCCCGCCGCGGCCCCGCCGCGGTTCGAGTGGCGCAGGTCGCAGCGGCGCGGGCCCGAGGTGTGCTAGCTTTGGAGCCGTTGCAGTTGTGGTACCCATGAACATTATGTGCGCCTGACGGGATTGCTCCGCAGGCGCTTTTATTGTTTTTCCCGGAATCTCCCGGATGGGGCCCTTGCCGCCTATTCAGGAGATCCAAATGGCTAACGGTACCGTGAAGTGGTTCAACTCGGAAAAGGGCTTCGGCTTCATCGAGCAGGACGGTGGCGGCCCGGACGTCTTCGCCCACTACTCGAACATCGCCACCCAGGGCTTCCGTGAGCTGACCGAGGGTCAGCGCGTGTCGTTCGACGTCACCCAGGGCCAGAAGGGCCCCCAGGCGGAGAACATCCTCCCCGCCTAAGTTCTTCAGCATGCCGGGGTCCGCACCGCACGGTGCGGGCCCCGGCTTGTCTGCTGTCTCCACCGTTGTTCGACCTGCCGGTTTCAGGAGGGCTTTTCCGCATGACCAGCTCCAGCTCCGCACGACCCAGCCGCCGCCCCACCCGGGGCCGAGGTGCGGCCCAGGGACGTCCGAAGGCTGGCGCGGGACGGCAGAAGTCCGCACCCGTCGCCCGGCCCCAGGAATTCACCATGCCCGAACCGCAGACCCCGGCCCTCCCGCCGGTCGCCGCGTTCGAGGACATGGACATGCCCGAGGCGCTGCTGAAGACCCTCGCCGCCCAGGGCGTGACCGAGCCGTTCCCGATCCAGGCCGCCACCCTGCCGAACTCGCTCGCCGGCCGTGACCTGCTCGGCCGCGGCCGCACCGGCTCCGGCAAGACCCTCGCCTTCGGCCTGGCCCTGCTCGCCCGCACCGCCGGCCGCCGCGCACAGCCCAAGGCGCCGCTCGCGATGGTCCTCGTACCGACCCGCGAGCTGGCCCAGCAGGTCACCGACGCCCTGAGCCCGTACGCCACGGCCGTCAACCTGCGCATCGCGACCGTCGTCGGCGGCATGTCGATCAACCGGCAGTCCGGCGCCCTGCGCCGCGGCGCCGAGGTGCTCGTCGCCACCCCCGGCCGCCTCAAGGACCTCATCGACCGCGGCGACGCCGACCTCTCGCAGGTCTCCGTCACCGTCCTCGACGAGGCCGACCAGATGACCGACATGGGCTTCATGCCGCAGGTCACCGCCCTGCTCAAGCAGGTCGAGCCCGGCGGCCAGACCATGCTGTTCTCGGCGACCCTCGACAAGAACATCGACAAGCTCGTCAAGATGTTCCTGACCGACCCGGTCGGCCACTCCGTCGACCCGTCGGCCGGCGCGGTCACCACCATGGAGCACCACGTCCTGTACGTCATGGACGAGACCGACAAGAAGGCCGTGGCGACCCGCATAGCGGCCCGCGACGGTCGGGTGATCATGTTCGTGGACACCAAGCGCGGGGTCGACCGCATGGTCAAGCGGCTGCTCGCCGACGGCGTCCGCGCCTCCGGCCTGCACGGCGGACGTTCCCAGCCGCAGCGCAACCGGACCCTGGACTGGTTCAAGACCGGCGAGGTCACCGCGCTGATCGCCACCAACGTCGCCGCGCGCGGCATCCACATCGACGACCTCGACCTCGTCGTCAACGTGGACCCGCCGACCGACCACAAGGACTACCTGCACCGCGGTGGCCGCACCGCCCGCGCCGGCGAGTCCGGCAGCGTCGTCACCCTGGTCCTGCCCGAGCAGAAGCGGGACATGACCCGCCTGATGTCGGACGCCGGGATCAGCCCGCGCACCGCGCAGGTCAAGTCCTCCGACGCGGAACTGTCCCGCCTCACCGGCGCCCGCGAGCCCTCCGGCATCCCCGTCGTCATGGAGGTGCCGCAGCCCCCGCAGCCCAAGCGCACCGGATCGGGATCCGGATCCGGATCCGGTTCCTCGCGCCGCCGCTCCGGCGGCCCCCGCGGCGGCTCCGCCACCGGCTCCGCCCCCGCGGCCGGCGGTCGCGGCCGGCGCTCCGGCGGCGCCGCCTCCGGGCAGGCCACCGCCTCCGGCTCGGGCCAGGCCCGCCGCGGCCAGGGCGGCGGCCAGGGCACCGGCGGTGCCCCCGCCCAGGGCCGCCGCTCCGGCGGCTCGGTCTCCGGCGGCGCCGCCGCGGCCTCCGCGCGCAGCCGCGTCGGCACCGGCGGCCAGGGCCGCCGCCGGGCGGTCTGACCCCCGGCACGACGACGAGGACGCCGGGCGGCACGCAGCACGTGCCGCCCGGCCTCGGCATGTCCGGCCCCGGACGGCTGCCGGAGGGCTACCGGGCGGCTGCCGGAGGGCTACCGGACCAGCTTGTCCTGGAGCTTCACCAGCGTCCGCAGGTCCAGGCCCAGCCCGTCCGTCAGGTAGCCGTAGAAGCTCCCGTAGTCGGCCTCCAGCTGTCCCGTCGCCGCGTCCAGGTAGTCCTGGCGGACCTCCTGGAGCGGGATCAGCAGGTCCGGGTTCTGCATCCGCCCCGACTGCTTGAGAACCTCGCGCACCCGGGCGTCGTACGCCGCCCGGAAGGTGTTCGAGGCCAGGTAGTCGCGCTCGGCCGTCTCCTGCGGCACGGCCAGCGCACGCAACAGGACGTAACTCAGCCAGCCCGTCCGGTCCTTGCCGGAGGTGCAGTGGTACAGCAGCGGGCCCTGGCTCCCGTCCGCGATCTCCCGCAGCGTCGTCGCCAGCTGCGCCCGGTTCTCGGGACCGGTCACGAAGGTGCGGTAGATGTCCCGCATGTACGCCTCCGCGCGCCCGCCGCCGAGCATCTGCTCCTGCTTCACGGGGTCACCCGTGGCTATCGCACCGACCAGGGTGCCGTACAGGCCCAGGTCGCTGATCGGACGGGACGTGACGGAGAGCCCGGACGGCAGCCGGTCGGCGCCGTCGTACTGGAGCTCCAGCGGGATGCGGAAATCGACGACCTTCGTGAGGCCGAGACCCGCGACGGCGGTGACGTCCGCCGCCGTCAGCCTGCTCAGCGCGTCGGAGCGGTACACCAGCCCCTGACGGACCTGACCGCCGGTGTAGGTGCGGTAGCCGCCGACGTCCCGGACGTTGACGGCGCCCTGGAGGGGGATCTGACGGATCGTTTCCGCCAGCGGGTCCTGGTGCTGCGCCGGACGGTGGCGCGGGTGCCCGGCGGAGGCGGCGCTGTCCGCCGGCGCCGCGTACGCGGAGGCGGGCAGGGCCCCGAGGGCGAGGGCGGCGGCGACCGCCGCGGTGGCCAGGCGGGTTCGGGCACGGCTCATCGTGCGACTCCTGTAACGGAGAAGGGGGATCACCCTGGGGGTGGCAGGGTGCGGAGCGAGTGCAGTGCTTCGAGTACCTGCTGTGCTTCGGCCATGACGCCGGAGACGAGTTCCGCACACGACGGCAGATCCTCGATCACCCCCGCGACCTGGCCCGATGCCATGACACCGAGGTCCGTACGGCCCTCGACCATGGACGCCTTCAGGAGCATCGGGGTGTTCGCGGCCAGCAGGACCTGGCTCCAGGACAGGTCCTTGCCGTGCTTCATCGCCAGGCCGTCGCGCACCAGCCGCGTCCAGCTCAGGCCCGACAGCCTCCGGAAACCCGCCGCGTGCCGGACCGCCCTGACCAGCGCCCCGGCGCGGCCGGACCGCTCCAGGGACGCCACCAGTTCGGTGCGCAGCATCCGGTGCGGCAGCCCGTCCACGGCCGTGGTGACGGTGACGTCCTTGACCGTGGCCTTCAGGTACTCGGCCTTCACGGCGTCCGGGACCGTGGAATCGGAGGTCAGCAGGAAACGCGTACCCATCGCGATGCCCGCCGCCCCGTAGGCCAGGGCCGCCACCAGCCCACGGCCGTCACGGAAGCCGCCCGCCGCCACCACCGGGATGTCCACCGCGTCGACCACCTGCGGCAACAGCACGGTCGTGGCCACCTCCCCGGTGTGCCCGCCGCCCTCCCCGCCCTGCACGATCACCGCGTCCGCACCCCAGGCCGCGACCTTCTCGGCGTGCCGGCGCGCCCCGACCGAGGGGATCACCACCACCCCGGCGTCCTTCAGCCGGGCGATCAGCTCCCGGGAAGGGGCGAGCGCGAACGAGACCACCCGCACGCCCTCGTCGATGACCAGCCGCACCCGCTCGGCCGCGTCCCCGGAGTCCGCCCGCAGGTTCACCCCGAACGGCGCGTCCGTACGCGACCGGACCTCCCTGACCGCCGCCCGCAGCTGCGGCATGGTCATCGTCGCCGAGGCCAGGACGCCGAGTGCCCCCGCGTTCGCCGCCGCCGACACCAGCCGCGGCCCGGCCACCCAGCCCATGCCCGTCTGCACGATCGGGTACCGGACCCCGACCAGCCGGGTCAACGCCGTCTCCATCGTCCCCGTCGTCCCCATCGCCGCCTCCCCGCCGTTCCGCCCATTCGCCCTCCCCGTGCCCGACGCCTCAGACCCGGACCTCCCGGTCGCGCAGGCCCCGGGGGTCGATCACCTCGCGGATCAGCCGCAGCTCCTCGGCGCTCGGCTCCCGCGTGTACGGGACCCCGTCCGCGACCGCCAGCTCGAACCCGGTCGCCGCGCGGACCTGCCCGACCGTGACGCCCGGGTGCAGCGACACCAGCCGCATCGAGCGGTCCGGGCCGGCGAAGTCGAACACCCCGAGATCGCTGACCACCCGGGGCAGCCGGTGGAAGCGGGTCACCCCGGCCGCCTCCGCACGGTCGTGGCCTACCCCGCAGACCATGTCGACGCGCTCGACGAACACCCGCGGGGAGTGCCTCGGGATCCAGTAGCTCACCGGGTTGTTCAGGGTGTTCACGGGTGCGCCGCGCACCCCGAGGAGCTGACGGGAGGGCCGCTCCCAGTCGCCGACGCAGGAGATGTTCTGGTTGCCGTACCGGTCGATCTGGCTGGCGCCCATCATCACGTGCCGCCGGCCGCCGGCGACCATCGTCAGGTGGCGGCGGTACGGCAGCCAGCCCTCGGCCGTACCGTCGAGGCCGACCAGCATGGCCTCGCCGTCGGTGAGCAGCAGGTCGGGGGCGAAGGTGTGCTTGGCGAGCCGGGCGCCGAAGGAGGGGATCAGCCCCATCGGGCTGGCCAGCACCTCGCCGTCGCCCCGCCAGGCCTCGGCGCAGGCGATGACGCAGTACTCCGGTCGGGTGGCGGTCGCGGCGGTCACTGCTGCTCCTCGTGCCAGGTCCGGACGGCGGTCCGGTAGTCGTGCTCGCTCGCGCCGGCCAGGAAGCGGGCGGCGAACTCGGGCCAGGGGGTGGACGCGTACAGCTTCTGGAAGGCCTCGTCGCGGTCGTAGTCGGGCACGCAGGAGGTGAAGTGCGCGCCGTTCGGGGCCTCCACGACCCCGGTGACGGAGTGCCGGCTGACGAGGAGGGACTGCGGCGGCCCCGACTTGGCCAGCTCCGCGCTCTCCACGAGCTGCTCGCAGGAGACGTACGCGGCGTCGGCGGCCTCGCAGAAGAGGTCGTCGAAGTAGGGGTCCGGGCCCAGGTACTGGGCGTTGCCGAGCCGGTCGGCGCGGTTGAGGTGGACCAGGGCCGCGTCCATGCGCAGGGCGGGGACGGCGACGAACTCCTCGCCGTCGGCGTACGGGGAGGTGACGGTGCGCAGTTCGGGGTTGACCCGCATCACGTCGGAGCCGAGGCCGGCCCGCACGGGCATGAACGGGAGCCGGTTCGCGGCGGCGTGCAGCCCCCACATGAGCATGGCCTCGTCGTACTCGGTGAGGGCGAGGGTCCCGCGCTCGCGGGCGGCCCGGAAGTTCGGTTCCAGGGCGATGGAGTCGAGGGTGGCGAAGGGGGCCACCAGTCTGCGGATCCGGCCGGCGGCGGCCAGCAGCCCGACATCGGGGCCGCCGTACGAGACCACGGTGAGATCGGTGATCTCCGAGCGGAGCAGCGCCCGCACCAGGGCCATCGGCTTGCGCCGGGAGCCCCAGCCGCCGATGCCGAGGGTCATCCCGCTGCGCAGCTGCCCGACGACCTCTTCGAGGGTCATGCTCTTGTCCGTCATGCGGTGTCTCCCCAATCCTTCCCGGGGGCGGAGCCCTTCCCGAACGTGTCGCGGACCCGGTCGGCGACCCCGCTGAGGTTGGCCTCGAAGGTGAAGCCCTGCTCGAAGCGGTAGCTGCGCCGCACGTCCACCGGGTCGATGCCGTTGATGGCGGCCTTGGCCAGGCGGATCAGGTATGCGTCCTTCTTCGCGATCTCGGCCGCCAGCTCCAGGGCCGCCTCCCGCAGCCGCTCGGGCGGCACCACCTTCCAGACGGAGCCGTGCGCGTGCAGTTCGGCGGCGGTGACGGTGCGCGAGGTGTAGTACAGGGCCCGCATCAGGTGCTGCGGGACGAGCCGGGCCAGGTGGGTGGCGGCCCCGAGGGCGCCCCGGTCGAGCTCGGGCAGGCCGAAGACGGCGTCCTCGCCCGCCACGATCGCGTCGGCGTTGCCGACGAGGCCGATGCCGCCGCCCAGACAGAAGCCGTTCACGGCGGCGACCACCGGCACCTCGCACTCGTACACGGCGGCGAAGGCCTCGTAGCAGCCGCGGTTGGCGCCGACGAGGGCCCCGTGCCCGGAGTCGCGCTGCATCTCCTTGATGTCGACCCCGGCGTTGAAACCCCGGCCCTCGGCAGCCAGCACCACGCAGCGCACCGCGGGGTCGCGGCCCGCCGCGCGCAGGGCGTCGGCGAGGTCGTACCAGCCCTGGACCGGCAGCGCGTTGACGGGCGGGAAGTCGGCTGTGACGAGTGCGATGCCCTTGGCGGGGCCGGAGGTGGAGACACCCATGAGAGGATCAGCTACCTTTCCACCAAACATTTGTTAGGTGAGGAAGGTAGCAGCCGATGGAGCTCAACGGGAGGGTCGTGGTCGTCACCGGCGGAACCCGGGGCGTGGGCGCCGGGATCGCGCGTTCGTTCCTCACGGCGGGGGCGGAGGTCGTCGTCTGCGCGCGGCGGGAGCCGCGGGAGCCGGTGGCGGCGGACGGGCGGCAGGCCGCCTTCACCGCCGTGGACCTGCGCGACGGGGCAGCCGTACGGGAGTTCTTCGACGCGGTCGCCGGCCGGTACGGGCGGCTCGACTGCCTGGTGAACAACGCGGGCGGCACCCCGTACCGGCTGCTGGGCGAGGGCGGGGCCGAGCGGCACGCGCGGGTCGTCGAGCTCAACCTGGTGGCCCCGATGACGGCCTCGCTCGCCGCCTACCCGTGGCTGCGCGAGAGCCGGGGCTCGGTCGTGATGATCGGCAGCGTCAGCGGGACCCGCCCCTCGCCCGGGACGGCGGCCTACGGCGCGGCCAAGGCGGGCCTGGAGAACCTGGCCCGCTCGATGGCGGTGGAATGGGCGCCCCGGGTACGCGTCAACTCGCTGGTCCTGGGCATGGTGCGGACCGAGCTGGCGCACCTGCACTACGGGGACGAGGCGGGCATCGCGGCGGTCGGTGCCACCGTGCCGCTGGGCCGGCTGGCCGAACCCTCCGACGTGGGGGAGGCGGCGGTGTTCCTGGCCTCGGACCGGGCGGCGTACGTGAGCGGAGCGAGCCTGCTGGTGCACGGGGGCGGGGAGCGCCCGGCGTTCCTGGACGCGGCGACGGTCAACGGGGCGAGGGGCGGCGGGGCGACGGTCAACGGGGCGAGGGGCGACGGGGCAGTGGCCGGCGGGGCAGTGGTCGGGGAGGAGAGCTGAGATGGGCATGGCGCAGGGACGCGTGGTGATCGTGACGGGCGCGGGACGGGGACTGGGCCGGGCCCACGCCTTGGCCTTCGCGGCGGAGGGCGCGCGGGTGGTCGTCAACGACCTCGGCGTGGACATCGACGGGCGGCCGGGGCCCGACAGCCCGGCGACGCTGGTCGTGGAGGAGATCCGGGCGCTGGGCGGGCAGGCGGTGGCGCACGGCGGGGACATCGCGTCGGAGGGGGGCGCGGCCTCGCTGGTGGACTGCGCCGTCTCCTCCTTCGGCGGGCTGGACACCCTGGTGAACAACGCCGGGTTCCTGCGGGACCGGATGCTGGTCAACCTGGGGGAGGCCGACTGGGACGCGGTGATGCGGGTGCACCTGAAGGGACACTTCCTGCCGCTGCGGTCGGCGGCCGCGTGGTGGCGGGCCGAGGCGAAGGCCGGGCGGCAGCGGGCCGCCCGGGTGGTCAACACCTCCTCGGGCGCGGGGCTGCTGGGCTCGGTCGGCCAGGGCAACTACAGCGCGGCCAAGGCGGGCGTCCTCGGCCTGACCCTGGTGGCGGCGGCCGAGATGGCCCGGTACGGGGTCCAGGTCAACGCCATCGCCCCGGCGGCGCGGACCCGGATGACCGAGGAGACCTTCGCCGAGTCGATGGCGGCGCCGGGGGAAGGCGCCTTCGACGCGATGGCCCCGGAGAACGTGTCCCCGCTGGTGGTGTGGCTCGGCTCGGACGCCTCCGCGGGGGTCACGGGGCGGGTGTTCGAGGCGGAGGGCGGCCGGATCACGGTGATGGAGGGCTGGCGCCCGGGCCCCACCACCGACCGCGGCGCCCGCTGGACCCCGTCGGAGGCGGGCGAGGCGGCGGCGAAACTCCTGGCGGCATCGCAGCCGCCGCTGCCGGTGTACGGAGCCCGGTAGGCGGGGTAGCGGCGGCTGGGGGAGGGCCTCCGACGACCGGGCCCGGCCTCCCGGCACCGAGTCGACCCGCGCCACGGCCGGGCGGCGACGCTCCGGGTCCCGGGGACGTTCCAGACCCGCGCGGCCGCCGGGCCCCAAGGCCCGCGCGGCCCGGCTCTGGGCGGGCCAGCGGTTGGAGGGGCCGGTCCCGCGCGGGTCGGGTCCCGTCCGGCCGGCTTCGGGTGGTCCGGCGCGGTCCGGCTCCGGCCAGCCGTCCGGCCCCCAGTGGTTGGAGGGGCCGGTCCCGCGGGGGTCTGGTCCCGTCCGGCCTCGGGCGGTCCTGCCCGGCGCGGTCCGGCCGGCCGTGTGCGGCCGTCGCGGGGTTCGGCTTCGCGGGGATCCGGCCTCTCCGGCGCCGGTCGGCCGGCTTCGGATGGTGCGGCCCGGGTGGTCCGGCCCTGCGCGGGTTCGGACCTGTCCGAGGGCCGGTCCCGTCCGGCACCCCGGCGCGGCCCGACGGGTCGGCGTGGTGTGGCCCGGCCGTGCGGGGGCCTTGCCGCGCCCCCGGCCTCCGCCCGTTCCCCGGGCTGCGAACGGCCCCTCTGGGGTGGCGCGCCTCGGATGCCGGCCTCCGAGGCGCGGGCGCGGAGCCCCGGGTGCTGGAGGTCGGAACGCGCGCGGTCGGGGGCGGCCCCGGTCGCGGCCCGGGCGGGTGGTGCATCAAAAGGGCCATCGTGCGGGCCGCGGTGGATCAGCCCGTCCGTGGTCGCGCTGATGGGCGGCCCCGGGCACGGGCGGGGCGCGCCCGTTCCGGCCAGGAAAGGGGCGCGGTACGCGCGACGGCGGCCTTGGCCGTATCCCGTCCTCCCCACCCCGACGGCAGCGTGATGGCATGTGCACGCCGAATCCGGCAAACGTTCCCGTCCGCGTGAAAGGGAGAACCGAACATGCCGCTCCGCAGAATCGCCGTCGGCGCCGCCGTCGCAGTGCTGTCGGCCGTGGCCCTGCCCGCCCAGGCCCAGGCAGGCCCGTCCTACGTCCCGCCGCCCGGCCGCGTCACCGTCGACGTCGTCGGCGTCAACGGCTCGGGCTGCCCCCAGGGCACCGCCAACGTCGCCGCCGCCTCCGACAACACGGCCTTCACCGTCACGTACAGCAACTACCTCGCGCAGACCGGAGGCGGCTCCGGCGGCACCGAGTTCCGCAAGAACTGCCAACTGGCCCTGCGGATCCACGTCCCCCAGGGGTACACGTACGCCATCGCCCGCGCCGACTACCGCGGCTTCGCCCACCTCCAGCGCGGGGCCTACGGACAGGAGCGCGCGAACTACTACTTCCAGGGCGCGCCCCAGACGGCCCGCACCACCCACCAGTTCAACGGTCCCTTGACGGACAACTGGCAGGCCGGCGACCGCACCGAGTACGCCGACCTGGTCTGGGCTCCCTGCGGCGAGGAGCGCAACCTCAACGTCAACACCGAACTGCGGGTCTACGCGGGCACGTCGAGCCCGCAGACGCTGAGCTTCATGAGCATGGATTCGACGGACGGCAGCGTCAGCACCGTCTACCACTTCGAGTGGAAGGAATGCCCCGCCAGCTGACGCCAGCGCCTGAGACCGATCCGGAGGTCAGGAGTGACAACGATGTCTCACCCCCTGTCCCGCAACCGCACCCGCACCCGCACCCGCGTCCTGCTCGTCGGCGCCGCGGCCGCCGCCCTGGTCACCGCGTCCACTCCCGCCGTGGCCGCGGGCCCGATCACCGCCCCGCCCGACAAGATCGTGATCGAACTCGCCACCGTCAACGGCTCCGGCTGCCGCGAAGGCACCGCCCAGGTCGCCGTCGCCCCCGACAACACGGCCTTCACCGTCACGTACAGCGACTACATGGCGCAGGTCGGCCCGGGCGCCCCGCCGACCGCCTTCCGCAGGAACTGCCAGCTCAATCTCCGCGTCCACGTGCCGTCCGGCTTCACCTACGCCATCGTGCAGGCCGACTACCGCGGATTCGCGTTCCTCCAGCCCGGCGCCTGGGGCCAGGAGAGGGCGAGCTACTACTTCCAGGGAATGCCGCAGACGTCCCAGCGGACCCACCAGTTCACCGGCCCCCTCAACGACAACTGGCAGACGAGCGACAAGACCGAATACGCCGACCTCGTCTGGGCTCCCTGCGGTGAAAAGCGGAACTTCAACATCAACACCGAACTGCGCGTGAACGCCGGCACCTCCAACCCGCAGACCTCCACGAGCTTCATGGCCATGGACTCCACCGACGCCAGTGTCAGCACCCTCTACCACCTCGCCTGGCAGGTCTGCCCGGGCGGCGGCCCGAAGAAGGCCTAACCCGAGGAAGGCCCAACCCGAGGAAGACCCGGAGCCGCGAAAGGCCGCGGGCCCGGCCCCCTGGCGAGGGGTCGGGCCCGCGGCTTCACTCGTGCGTTGCCATATGACTACCCGCTACGTCGGCGCGTTGAACCGCGGCCGGACCACCAGGTTGTCCGCCGACCGCCGCGACCGCCCGCGGCGGTCGCCCGGGCCGCGCCGGTCAGGACAGCTTGCCGCCGTAGTCCGGCAGCTTGACGGTGCGTTCGGCGTGGCCGCCGACGAGGTCGCTCTCGTTGTTCCCGATGTTGGCGATGATCGTGTAGCCGCGCGCCTCGATCTCCGCGCGCTTGGCCGTCTTGTACGCGCTGACCTGCTCGAACAGTGCCGGCAGGTCCCGTACGTACAGTCCGTCGACCGGGTAGCCGACCGCCTTCAGGTTGTGCTCGGTCAGGGAGTACACGATCCCGGGCCGGGCGGTGACGAAGAAGATCGCCACGCCCCGGTCGTCCGCGTACCGGGTCAGCGCGCGCACCTTCTCGATGGCGGGCGTGGGGAAGGTCCAGAACCAGTGGAAGTCCGTCTCCAGCGAGGAGTTGTCGATGTCGAGGACGATCGCGGGCTTCTCGCCGGCCGGGGAGGCGGCGATGCGCTGCTCGATGGCGGGGCGCGCGGCGTCGATGACGGCGGCCACGTCGCGCTGCCACGTGGCGTAGTCGATGCCGAGGATCGCCGCGTTGCCGCCGGGTGCGGAGGCGGTGACCGCGGCCGGGGCGGCCGCGGGGGCCGCCTCGGCGGCGGTGGCCGGCAGCAGCGTCATCACGGCGGCGGCGACGGCCACGCCGGCGGCGGCGGTACGGGACATGGGGATGCGGCGGGTGCTGCGCATGGGGGGCGCTCCTCGGTCACGGCTTGACATGTACTGACCAGGGTTGGCCAGAACCGCACCCCTGTCTACTGGCCGGTAGGAAACTTTTCGTGGCCGCCCGATGAATGGTGTTCCGTCCCCCGGACGGGCGGGCCGGAACTTGTCCGAAAAGGCGGTCTTGATGGCGCCGCTCCGGCGGTTGTGTCATGGACGCGTCATTCACCCGATGGCACGCACAGCCCAACCCCCCACGAAAGGCAGTGTGTTGACCGTGACCACCCTTGGCCGGATCGTCAAGCGCGCCCTCGCCGTCGGCGCCGTCACCCTCGCCGCCGTCAGCCTCCAGCCCGCCGGCGCCAACGCCTCACCCACCCCCGTCGTCGGCGGAACCCGCGCCGCCCAGGGGGAGTTCCCCTTCATGGTGCGCCTCTCCATGGGCTGCGGCGGATCCCTCTACACCCAGCAGATCGTCCTCACCGCCGCCCACTGCGTCAGCGGCTCCGGCAACAACACCTCCATCACCGCCACCGCCGGCGTCGTCGACCTCAACAGCTCCAGCGCGATCAAGGTCAGGTCCACCAAGGTGCTCCAGGCCCCCGGCTACAACGGCAAGGGCAAGGACTGGGCCCTGATCAAGCTCGCCCAGCCCATCAACCTGGCCACCCTCAAGATCGCCGACACCAAGGCCTACGACAGCGGCACCTTCACCGTCGCCGGCTGGGGCGCCGCCCGCGAAGGCGGCAGCCAGCAGCGCTACCTCCTGAAGGCCCAGGTCCCCTTCGTCTCCGACGCCTCCTGCCAGAGCGCCTACGGCAACGACCTCGTCCCCAGCGAAGAGATCTGCGCCGGCTACGCCCAGGGCGGCGTCGACACCTGCCAGGGCGACTCCGGCGGCCCCATGTTCCGCCGCGACAGCAGCAACGCCTGGATCCAGGTCGGCATCGTCAGCTGGGGCGAGGGCTGCGCCCGGGCCGGCTACCCCGGCGTGTACACCGAGGTGTCCACCTTCGCCGCCGACATCAAGGCCGCGGCGGCCACCCTCTAGTCCCGGCCCCTCCGCCCGTCCTTCCGGCCGGACCGAACCGGCCGGAAGGACGAGCGCGACGCCCCGGACACCACCACGTCACCGGCACCAGCACCGGCCCCGAAGCCCTGATCCGCACCGCCGGACCGCCACCCGCCCCGACGGCTCCCTCCCGGCCGGGCCCGCCCCCGCCGCCGGCCGCCGTGAGCCCCCGGCCGCACCCCGCGTCTCACGGACCGACTGACAGAGGTGACGGCGACGCCCGGCACGTATTCTCGGGAACCATGAACAACAGCGACATCGACGAGATCGACGAGAACGTCACCGCCGAACTGTCCCGCCTGCGCGACAGCATCGACAACATCGACGCGGCCGTGGTCCACATGCTCGCCGAGCGCTTCAAGTGCACCCAGCAGGTCGGCCACCTCAAGGCCAAGCACCAGCTGCCCCCGGCCGACCCGGGCCGCGAGGCCAGCCAGATCGCCCGCCTGCGCCAGCTCGCCGAGAGCGCCAAACTCGACCCGGCCTTCGCCGAAAAACTCCTCAACTTCATCATCGCCGAGGTCATCCGCCACCACGAGACCATCGCCGCGGGCGAGGAGTAGCACCCACCGGGGCCGGCAGCCGGGCCGACACCCGGCCCCGGCCGAGCCCCGGCCCCGGCTCCCGGCAGACGCCCGGCCCCGGCCGAGCCCCGGACGACGCCCCGCCCCGGCAGACACCCCCGCCGACGACCGGCCCCGCCAGCCCTGGGAGCCGCCGCGGCCATCCGGCAGCATGGGCCCATGACCGCACTGACGCGCAACGAAGCGCAGCTCCGAGCCCAGCTCCTCGACGTCCACCACTACGTCGTCGGCCTCGACCTCACCACCGGCGACGAGACCTTCGAATCCGCCACCGTCATCCGGTTCACCGCCCGCACCGCCGCGGACACCTTCATCGAGCTCAAGCCGGACGCACTGCACTCCGCCACCCTCGACGGAACCCCCCTCGACCCCGCCACCCTCACCGGCAACCGGCTCCCCCTCACCGGCCTGACCCCCGGCCCCCACGAGCTGCGCATCGACGCCCGCATGCGCTACTCCCGCACCGGCGAGGGACTCCACCGCTTCACCGACCCCGCCGACGGGGAGACGTACGTCTACTCCCAGATGTTCATGGACGACGTCCAGCGCGTCTTCCCCGCCTTCGACCAGCCCGACCTGAAGGCCGTCTTCGAATTCACCGTCGCCGCCCCCACCCACTGGACCGTCCTCACCAACAGCGTCACCACCCGCGTCGTCGACCGCCCCGCCACCGGCGACACCGCCGCCGCAGGCCTCTGGCAGTCCGTCACCACCCCCCTCATCCCCAGCTACCTCGCCGCCGTCGCCGCCGGCCCCTGGCACAGCGTCACCACCAGCCACGCCGGACTGCCCTTCGGCATCCACTGCCGCCAGTCCCTCGCCCCCCACCTCGACGCCGACGCCGACGAGATCCTCTCCGTCACCACCGCCTGCTTCGACCGCTACCACGAGAAGTTCACCGAGCCCTACCCCTTCGACTCCTACGACCAGGCCTTCGTCCCCGAATTCAACGCGGGCGCCATGGAGAACCCCGGGCTCGTCACCTTCCGCGACGAATTCGTCTTCCGCTCCGCCGTCACCGACACCGAACGCCAGCGCCGCGCCATGGTCATCGCCCACGAAATGGCCCACATGTGGTTCGGCGACCTCGTCACCCTCGCCTGGTTCGACGACATCTGGCTCAACGAATCCTTCGCCGAATACATGGGCTACCAGACCCTCACCGAAGCCACCCGCTTCACCGGCACCTGGACCGAATTCGGCATGGAACGCAAGCCCTGGGGCTACGCCGCCGACCAACGCCCCTCCACCCACCCCGTCGCCCCCGGCCCCGACGACGTCCCCGACACCGCCTCCGCCCTCCTCAACTTCGACGGCATCTCCTACGCCAAGGGCGCCTCCGCCCTGCGCCAGCTCGTCGCCTGGCTCGGCGAGAAGGACTTCCTCGCCGGCATCAACACCCACTTCACCCGCCACAAATTCGCCAACGCCTCCCTCGCCGACTTCGTGGACTCCCTCGCCGCCCACACCGACCGCGACGTCCACACCTGGGCCGACACCTGGCTGCGCACCACCGGCATCGACACCCTCACCCCCCGCATCGAGGAGAACACCGGCGGCTGGACCCTCACCGTCGACCGCCACGGCAGCCGCCCCCACCGCATCACCGCCGGCACCTACGACCACACCGCCGACGGCACCCTCGAACGCACCGAACTCCTCGACCTCGACGTCCCCACCGACGAGGTCCTCTCCGCCACCGGCCCCCGCCCCGCCCTCCTCGTCCTCAACGACGGCGACCTCAGCTACGCCAAGATCCGCCTCGACGACACCTCCCTCGAAACCGCCCGGCGCAACCTCTCCCGCATCCCCGACCCCCTCACCCGCGCCGTCGTCTGGGGCTCCCTGCGCGACATGGTCCGCGACGGCGAACTCGCACCCGCCGCCTACCTCGCCACCGCCGAAGCCCACCTCCCCGACGAAACCGACCTCGCCGTCGTCCAGGGCGTCCTCACCTTCGCCCGCGACCACGTCGCCGACTCCTACACCGCCCCCGACCAGCGCACCGCCGCCCTCACCACCCTCACCGGCATCGCCCGCGCCCTCCTGCGCCGCACCGAGGACGGCACCGAACCCGGCCTGCGCCTCGCCGCCGTACGCGCCCTCATCGACAGCGCCACCCAGCCCGACACCCTCACCGCCTGGCTCACCGACGGCACCGTCACCGGCGGCCCCGAACTCGACCCCGAACTGCGCTGGCGCATCCTCGCCCGCCTCTGCGTACTCGGCGCCGCCGACGCCACCGCCATCGACGCCGCCCTCGCCGCCGACCCCAGCGCCACCGGTCAGCAGGGCGCCGCCCGCTGCCACGCCTCCCTGCCCACCCCCGAAGCCAAGGCCGCCGCCTGGCAGCGCCTCTTCCACGACGACACCCTGTCCAACTACCTCTTCACCGCCACCGCCCACGGCTTCTGGCAACCCGAACAGGCCGACCTCGTACGCGACTACGTACCCCGCTACTACCCCGAGGCCGTCGCCCTCGCCGCCCGCCGCGGCCCCGCCATCGCGGAAGCCGCCGGCCGCTGGGCCTTCCCCACCCACGCCGTCGACCGGGCCAACCTCCAGGCCGGCCACACCTGCCTCGAAAACCCCGAGATCATCCCGATGCTGCGCCGCGCCCTCACCGACCAGCTCGACGACCTCGCCCGCGCCCTGCGGGTCCGGGGCACCTGACCCGCCCCGACCCCTCCCGTCGGGCGGCCACCGCACCGCGCCGCCGCCCGACGGGCCCACCCGCGTACCCTTTGTCCCGTGCCGTCCTCCCCCCTCCACCGCGTCGCCGTCCTCGTGCTCGAGGGCGCCAAACCCCTCGACGTCGGCATCCCCGCACAGGTCTTCACGACCCGCGCGAGCATGCCGTACGAGGTACGCGTCTGCGGAGCGGCACCCGGACTCGTCACCGGCGGCGACGGCCTCTCGTACTACGTCACCCACGGCCTCGACGCACTCGCCTGGGCCGACATCGTCTTCGTCCCCGGCTACCGCTTCCCCGACCGCGACGACCCGCCCCGCCCCGTCCTCGACGCCCTCACCGCCGCCCACCACCGGGGCGCACGGCTCGCCGCCATCTCCACCGGCGCCTTCGCCCTCGCCGCCACCGGCCTCCTCGACGGCAAACGGGCCACCACCCACTGGCACTACGCCCGCGCCCTCGCCGCCAAACACCCCCTCGTCCACGTCGACGAGAACGTCCTCTTCGTCGACGAGGGCAGCGTCCTCACCTCCGCCGGCGCCGCCTCCGGCATCGACCTGTGCCTGCACGTCCTGCGCCGCGACCTCGGCATCGCCGCCTCCAACCACGCCGCCCGCCGCCTGGTCGCCGCCCCCTACCGCAGCGGCGGCCAGGCCCAGTACGTGCCGCGCAGCGTCCCCGAACCGCTCGGCGAACGCTTCGCCGCCACCCGCGAATGGGCCCTGCACCGCCTCGGCGAACCCCTCACCCTCGAAGCCCTCGCCCAGCACGCCGCCGTATCCCCCCGGACCTTCTCCCGCCGCTTCGTCGAGGACACCGGCTACACCCCCATGCAATGGGTCATGCGCGCCCGCATCGACCTCGCCCGCGAACTGCTCGAACGCTCCGAACGCGGCGTCGAGCAGATCGCCGCCGACGTCGGCCTCGGCACCGGCGCCAACCTGCGCCTGCACTTCCAGCGCATCCTCGACACCACCCCCACCGAATACCGCCGCACCTTCACCCACGGCACCTGACCGGCCCCCGCGAAGGGGACGGCGACCCGATGGCGAGATCCTTTCGAACCGTGGCGATCACGCCCCTGTCACCGTCGGACGCGGAAGGCGAACCTGAGGGCGCGAACAGAAGGGACAGCTCACATGACTCGCATCGCCATCAACGGATTCGGCCGCATCGGACGCAACGTGCTGCGCGCGCTCCTCGAACGCGACAGCGACCTCGAGATCGTCGCGGTGAACGACCTCACCGAGCCCGCCACCCTCGCCCGGCTGCTCGCCTACGACACCACCTCCGGCCGCCTCGGCCGCCCGGTCAGCGTCGACGGCAACGTCCTCGTCGTGGACGGCCACCGCATCACGGTCCTCGCCGAACGGGAACCGGCACAGCTGCCCTGGGCCGACCTCGGCATCGACATCGTCCTCGAGGCCACCGGCCGCTTCACCTCCGCCGAGGCCGCCCGCGCCCACATCAAGGCCGGCGCCCGCAAGGTCCTCGTCAGCGCCCCCTCGGACGGCGCCGACGTCACCCTCGCCTACGGGGTCAACACCGACGCCTACGACCCGGCCGCGCACACGATCGTCTCGAACGCCTCCTGCACGACCAACGCACTCGCGCCGCTGGCCGCCGTACTGGACCGGCTCGCCGGCATCGAGCACGGCTTCATGACCACGGTGCACGCCTACACCCAGGAGCAGAACCTCCAGGACGGCCCCCACCGCGACCCGCGCCGCGCCCGCGCCGCCGGCGTCAACATCGTGCCCACCTCGACGGGCGCCGCGAAGGCCATCGGCCTCGTCCTGCCGAACCTCGACGGCAAGCTGTCGGGCGACTCGATCCGCGTACCGGTGCCCGTGGGCTCGATCGTCGAGCTCAACACCACCGTCGCCCGCGACGTGACCCGCGAGCAGGTCCTCGAGGCCTACCGGACCGCGGCCGAGGGCCCGCTGGCCGGCGTACTCGAGTACTCGGACGACCCGCTGGTGTCCTCCGACATCACGGGCAACCCCGCCTCCTCGATCTTCGACTCCGAGCTCACCCGCGTCGAGGGCCGCCACATCAAGGTCGTCGCCTGGTACGACAACGAGTGGGGCTTCTCCAACCGCGTGATCGACACCCTCACCCTGCTCGCCACGAGCTGACCCACCCGCCCCCTCAGGGGTCTTGTACCGAGCGCCGCAGTTGGTTCTGACCTGGCAACTGCGGCGCTCACCCATGCCCGGGCCCGGCCCGGGGGAGCGACGCGACGACAGGCAGGGAACGGCCCCGCACAGCGGCAGACGCGGCGGACGGCCCCAAACGCCCGGCCCCCGCGACGCCCGGCACGCCACCGGCGACCACCGGCAGGCCGGGCAGGCCCCCCGCGACGCCCGGCAGGCCACCGGCAACCACCGGCCCCCAACCGGTTACCCCATTCGGGTCTCCATCGTTGTACCGGCAGGGTGTCCCGCCCACCCCCGGCCCCCGCGCAGCGGATCCGCCGGTCCGCCCGCCCCGGAGGCCCCATGACCGAGCCAGCGCCAGCGCCCGCGCCCCCGCTCGCCGGCGGAGCCCACGGCACCGACGCCCTCCGGCCCCTCCTCGACACCGTCCTCACCGCCCTCCGCACCGGCGCCGCCGCGCGCAAGGGCCCCCTCCCCGCCGGCGGCCCCGCCACCACCACCGCCCGCGTCCACGCCGCCCTCGGCGACACCGGCCTCCTCCCCGCCCACGGCACCGGCGACCACGAAGCCCTCGCCACCCTCGTCCACACCCTCGCCGCGGGCGCCGCCGACCCCGCCCACCCCCTCTGCGCCGCCCACCTGCACTGCCCCCCGCTCGCCGTCGCGGCCGCCGCCGACCTCGCCGTCAGCGCCCTCAACCCCTCACTGGACTCCTGGGACCAGGCCCCCGCCGCCTCCGCCATCGAAGCCCTCCTCACCCGCACCCTCGCCGCCGAGTTCTACGACACCCCCCGCGCCGACGCCCTCCTCACCACCGGCGGCACCGAAGCCAACCAACTGGCCCTCCTCCTCGCCCGCGAACGCCACGGCCCCGGCCTCGCCGTCCTCCACGGAGCCAACGCCCACCACTCCATCCCCCGCGCCGCCTGGCTCCTCGGCCTCCCACCCACCACCACCCTCCCCACCCCCACCGGCACCCTCGACCCCGCCACCCTCGACGCCGCCCTCACCCGCACCCCCCGACCCGCCCTCGTCACCGCCACCGCGGGCACCACCGACGCCGGCCTCATCGACCCCCTCGACGCCCTCGCCGACGTCTGCGCACGCCACCACGCCGAACTCCACGTCGACGCCGCCTACGGCGGAGCCCTCACCTTCAGCCCCCGCCACCGCGCCAAGCTGAGCGGCCTCCACCGCGCCCGCTCCCTCACCCTCGACCTGCACAAACTCGGCTGGCAACCCGTCGCCGCAGGCCTGCTCGCCGTCCCCGACACCACCCACCTGGCACCCCTCGCCCACCAGGCCGACTACCTCAACGCCACCGACGACACCGAAGCCGGCCTCCCCGACCTCCTCGGCCGCTCCCTGCGCACCACCCGCCGCCCCGACGCCTTCAAGATCGCCGCCACCCTCCGCTCACTCGGCCGCGACGGCCTCGCCCGGCTCATCGACCGCACCTGCGCCACAGCCCACCGGCTCGCCGACCTCCTCGACGCACACCCCGGCTTCGAACTCCACGCGCGCCCCACCCTCACCACGGTCCTCTTCCGGCCCACCCCCACGGACGACGACCAGCTCCCCGCCCTGCGCCGCACCCTCCTCCACGACGGCACCGCCGTCCTCGGCCGCGCCAGCGCCGACGGCCGCCTCTGGCTCAAGGCGACCCTGCTCAACCCCCACACCACCCCGCGGGACCTGGACACCCTCGTCGCCCTCCTGGAAGGCAGCACCCACCGATGACCGCCCAGCTCGATGCACCCCACGACCTCGTCGGAATCGGCATCGGCCCCTTCAACCTGTCCCTCGCCGCCCTCGCCCACGGCCTCCCCCAACACGGCGCGGACCGGCTCGCCACCGCCTTCTACGACCAGCGCCGCGACTTCCGCTGGCACCCCGGACTCCTCCTCGACGGAGCCACCCTCCAAGTCCCCTTCCTCGCCGACCTCGTCACCCTCGCCGACCCCACCAGCCCCTGGACCTTCCTCAGCTACCTCAAGCACAAGGAACGGCTCTTCCCCTTCTACTTCGCCGAGCAGTTCCACATCCAGCGCGCCGAATACGACGCCTACTGCCGCTGGGTGGCCGGCCGCCTCCCCGGACTCCACTTCGGCCACCAGGTCGACGCCGTCCGCTGGAACCCCGAACGCGACCTCTTCGAAGTCGACTACACCCAGCTCGACGCCGACGGAGAAGCCGAAGCCCTCGGCCGCACCCACACCCGCAACCTCGTCCTCGGCATCGGCACCGCCCCCTACGTCCCCGAACCCCTGCGCCCCCTCGCCGACGCCCCCACCGTCCCCGTCATCCACTCCGCCGACTACCTCGACAACCGCCGGCGCATCCTCGGCGCCGAACACGTCACCGTCATCGGATCCGGCCAGTCAGGAGCCGAAGTCTTCCTCGACCTCCTCCGCGCCCGCCCCGCCGGCCGCGAACGCCTCACCTGGCTCGCCCGCACCCCATCCTTCGCCCCCATGGAGTACTCCAAGCTCGGCCTCGAACACTTCACCCCCGACTACACCCGCTACTTCCACGACCTCCCCGAAGCCGTCCGCGACCGGCTCGTCCCCGCCCAATGGCAACTCCACAAGGGCATCGACGCCGCCACCATCGCCGCCATCCACGAAGAGCTCTACCGCCGCACCCTCCACGGCGGCTGGCCCGACACCGTCCTCACCCCCGGAGTCACCGTCCGCACCGCCGGCCGCGTCGCCACCACCAAGGTCGAACTCCACCTCGAACACACCCAGCAAGGCACCCGCTCCCGCCTCACCACCGACGCCGTCGTGCTCGCCACCGGCTACAAGGAACGCCCCCTCACCAGCCTCTTCGCCGGCCTCGACCCCTACATGCGCAAGGACTCCTCCGGCCGCCCCCGCATCGACGACCGCTACCGCATGATCCTCGACCCCTCCGTCAGCGGCAGCGTCTTCGTCCAGAACGGGGAACGCCACACCCACGGCGTCGGCACCCCCGACCTCGGGCTCGCCGCCTGGCGCAGCGCCGCCATCCTCAACACCCTCACCGGCAAAGAGCCCTACCCCCAGCCCCAGCGCACCGCCTTCACCACCTTCGGCCTCGAACAACGCACCCCCACCCGCCCCCAGGTGGACCTCCGCCCCCTCGTCGAGCACCCCTGACGCGAACGGCCGGGACCCGCCACAGCAGGACCCGGCCACACACCGCACGAGACGACCGGAACGCCTAGAACACCGGCACGCCCGCCCGCGTCAGCCGCCAGTCCACCGAAGCGAACCCCGCCGGATCCACCGTGCCCTTCGCCTTCACCCACTGGATGATCGTGTTGCGGATCTCGTCCGAGTTCGCCCACAACTGCTTCGCCTGCGCCACGTGCGGGAACGCCCCACCACCCGAAGCCCGGTAATTGTTCACCGCGAACACGAACCGCGCCGCCGGATCCACCGGCTTCCCCTCGAACGACAACCCCGTGATCCGCGAACCCACCGGCTGCGCGATGTCGATGTCGTACGTCAGCCCGTACACCGCGTCGTAGTTGTAGTCCGGGATGCCCTCCGCGTTCGTCAGCTTCGCCGGATCCACCGCACCGCCCGCGGCCGTCCGCACGAAGTACCGCGCGGAATACTCCAGGTAGTCCTTCAGCTGCGCACCCGTGAGGAGCCGCGCCTCCAGCGTGTTCTCGAACGGGTACAGCCCCGCCGCATCCCTGATCGTCACCTGCCCGGCCGGTATCGCCGCCGTCCGGGAGAAACAGGAGGCCTGCGACAGCACCGGCAGGGCCCCCCACTCGGAACCGGCCAGGGCCGCCTTCACCGTCTCCGCCTGCACATGGTTGATCAGATCGATGATCGGCACGTCCTTCACCGGCCCCTCGGCCGACGCCATCGCCTGAGTCGACGTCCCGATCACCTGGTTGACGTACGCCACCACCTTGCGGTGCTCGTCCGACAGCAACCCCGTGATCTTCGGGTCCTCGGCGGCCGTGTTCGAGTTCAGCACCCTCGCCGACACCTTCGCCACCGACCAGCGGCCCCGCTCCCACGCCAGCTCGAAGTCGAACAGCGTCAGCCGCTGCCCCCACTTCAGCGGCTCCGACAGCACCACGTCCTTGCCGGTCGCCTTGTTCCTCACCCGGTACTCCGGGATCTCCGTGTGCGCGTGCCCCACCAGGATCGCGTCGATCCCCGGCACCTGCTCCGCCACCAGACCCGCCGCGTTCTCCACGTACGGCAGCTGGTCACCGTACGAAGACGTACCGCTCGACCCCGAATGCGCCGACACGATCACCACGTCCGCACCCATCGACCGCAGCCGCGGCACGTACTTCGCCGCCTGCTCCTCCAGCCCCGGGAACGTCATCTTCCCCTGCACGTTCGCCTTGTCCCAGATCGCGATGCCCGGATTCGTCAGGCCCAGCACCGCCACCTTCACGTCCCGCCCGTGCGGGGTCCGCAGCCGGTGCATGCTGTACGGCGGGAACGCCGGCCGCAGCGTCTTCGCGTCCAGCGCGTTCGCCCCCAGCAGCGGGAAATCACACTGCTCCTCGAACTTGCGCAGCACCGGAATGCCGTAGTTGAACTCGTGGTTCCCCAGCGCCGCCGCGTCGTACCCGATCGCGTTCATCGCCTGCGCCATCGGATGTACCGGACCCCGCCGCGCGGTGATCGGATCCACCTTCGCGTAGTAGTACGACAGCTGCGTCCCCTGGATCGTGTCACCCGCGTCGATCAGGAGCGCATTGCCGCGCCCCTTCTCCGCGCGGACCTGCTCCACCAGCGTCGAGATCTTCGCCAGACCGACGTCGTTGTGCGCCTTGTCGTCGAACTCCTTGTCCGTGAAGTAGTCCCAGTTGAAGACGTTCCCGTGCAGATCGGTCGTACCCATCACGGTGAACGCGTACGTCTTCGACCCCTTCGACGGCACGGCCGCAGCCGCGGCCGGAGAGCTCGTGGCCCCCGCGATCGCCACAGCGGCACCCGTGGCGGCCGAAGCCCCAATGAAAGTCCTACGGTCAAACGCCATTGTCATCTCCCCTTGTGAGGCGTGTATTGAGGCGTGAACAACGCGCGTAGATTCTGACTCACGAGTAACAAGCCGCAACACCCCCCACGGGTTGCGATCCGATGACCACACCAGAACGGACCCGGATGCAACAGTGAAACCATGACCCAGGAACCCGCCCGCACCACGCACCAGCCCTACGGAACCCCCGAAGTCCCCCGCGTCGCCGTCCGCGGCGAAGCCCGCCTCGAAGTCGACCCCGAAATCGCCCGCATCGGAATCACCGTCAGCGCCCGCGGCACCGACCGCCGCACCGCCCTCGAAGACCTCACCCGCCGCAACAACACCGTCCTCGAACTCGTCAAGAGCTACGGCGAACCCGTCGAGAAACTCGAAACCGGCGCCTTCTCCATCACCCCCGAACTCACCCGCCACGGCCGCGGCGAACGCGTCCGCGCCTACTGCGGCCGCGTCCACATCACCGCCGAACTCAACGACTTCACCACCCTCGGCGAACTCACCACCCGCCTCGCCGACCTCGAACTCACCCAGGTCGACGGCCCCTGGTGGGCCCTGCGCCCCACCTCACCCGCCCACGGCGAAGCCCGCCGCCAAGCCGTACTCGAAGCCGTCCAACGCGCCCGCGAATACGCCCACGCCCTCGGCGCCGACCTCGCCTCCCTCGTCGAACTCGCCGACCTCGGAGCCGAAGACGCCACCCCCTACCCCCCGGGCGGCAGCGGAATGCGCACCATGGCCTTCGCCGCCCCCGCCGACGACGCCGGCGCCCCGCCCCTCGACCTCGAACCACAGCGTCAGACCGTCCACGCCCAGGTCAACGCCCGCTTCACCATGACCCCGCCACAGCTCTGAGAACACCCCGCGGGGGTGCTCATCAGAGCACCCCCACGCACATTCAATAAATGTCAACAAGCCTTCTCCCAAAGCTCGTTGACGAGACACCAGCACCACATTTCCTACCCCCCGGTAGGGCATACCCTCGACCCATGCGCCGAGCGAAAATCGTATGTACCCTGGGCCCCGCCACCGACTCATACGACCAGATCAAAGCCCTGGTCGAAGCCGGAATGGACATCGCCCGACTCAACCTCAGCCACGGCACCTACGCCGAACACGAGGAGCGCTACCAACGCGTACGCAAGGCCTCCGACGAAACCGGCCGCAGCGTCGGCATCCTCGCCGACCTACAAGGCCCGAAGATCCGCCTCGGCCGCTTCCACGAAGGCCCCGTACTCCTTGAACGCGGCGACGAATTCACCATCACCACCGAACAGCACCCGGGCGACCGCCACACCTGCGGCACCACCTACACGGGCCTCGCCCAAGACGTCACCACCGGCGAACGCATCCTCGTGGACGACGGACGCGTCACCCTCGAAGTCACCGCCGTCGACGGCCCCCGCGTCCACACCCGCGTCATCGAAGGCGGCATGGTCTCCGACCACAAGGGCCTCAACCTCCCCGGCGTCGCCGTCTCCGTCCCCGCCCTCTCCGACAAGGACATCGAAGACCTCCGCTGGGCCCTGCGCACCGGCGCCGACGTCATCGCCCTCTCCTTCGTCCGCACCGGCCGCGACATCGACGACGTCCACCGCATCATGGACGAAGAAGGCCGACGCCTCCCCGTCATCGCCAAAATCGAAAAGCCCCAAGCCGTGGAGAACATCGACGACATCGTCGCCGCCTTCGACGGCATCATGGTCGCCCGAGGCGACCTCGGCGTCGAAATGCCCCTCGAACACGTCCCCATCGTCCAAAAGCGCGCCATCAAGCTCGCCAAACGCAACGCCAAACCCGTCATCGTCGCCACCCAAATGCTCGACTCGATGATCGACAACAGCCGCCCCACCCGCGCCGAAGCCTCCGACGTCGCCAACGCCGTCATCGACGGCACCGACGCCGTCATGCTCTCCGGCGAAACCAGCGTCGGCAAATACCCCGTCGAAACCGTCCGCACCATGGCCCGCATCGTCGAAGCCGCCGAAGAAGACATCCTCGCCAAAGGCCTCCCCCCGCTCACCGACCGCAACAAACCCCGCACCCAAGGCGGAGCCGTCGCCCGCGCCGCCGCCGAAATGGGCGACTTCCTCGAGGCCAAATTCCTCGTCGCCTTCACCCAGAGCGGCGACACCGTCCGACGCCTCTCCCGCTACCGCAGCCCCATCCCCCTCCTCGCCTTCACCCCCGACCCCGCCACCCGCTCCCAGCTCAACCTCACCTGGGGCGTCGAAACCTTCCTCGGCCCCCACGTCGACTCCACCGACGCCATGGTCGCCCAGGTCGAAGAAGAACTCCTGCGCATCGGACGCTGCGTCCCCGGCGACATCGTCGTCATCACCGCCGGCTCACCCCCCGGCGTCAGCGGCAAGACCAACCTCGTCCGCATCCACCACATCGGCGACCCCGTCCGCTGACACCCCCCGAAAACACCGCCGGGCCGCCCCCAAGGGACGGCCCGGCGACCTCGTTCAAAACCGGATCACCACCCGAAGCGACGATCCACCTCGGCCTCGAACTCCTCCAACGACAACACCGCATCACCGTTCTTGTCCGCCGCATCGAACAACGCCGACGACGCAGCCGCGTCCCCCACGCCCCACGCCGGCAGAACCCCCCGAGCCGCCAACGTCGGCCCCTTCGCCCGCAGCGCCGAAATCACCTCCGCACGCGTCAACCGCCCGTCATGATTCAAATCCAGCGCCTCGAAAAGCAGCCGAGCCTTCTCACTCACCCAAACCTCCCACCCACACCAACGATCCCCTCAACCTAAGGCACCAACCCCGGCACCACCTCCCACCCGTTCACCACCCACACCAACCGCCAGTACCGCTCCACCCGCGGATCAACCGGTCCCTCCACCCCCGGACCCCGCCGGAACACCTCCCGGAACCCCGCGTCCCCCACCAACCCCGCCAACTCCACCCACGCCGCCACCTGCTCCACCGACGGATCCTCCGGCAGATCCGGCGCGGCGGCCCGCACCATCGCCACCACCGACGGATCCGCACCCTCCACCAACAACTCCACCCAACGCCGCCGCTCCTGCGCCGACACCCGCGTCACCTCGTGCATCAACCGAACCTCCTCAAGACCCGACCCACGCTCCGCCACCAGCCGCAACACCGCCCGACGCAACCGCAACGCCCGGATCTGCACCTCCACCGCATCGGCCTGCACGGCGGCGACCTCGGCCACCGACAGCTCCCGATCCAGCACCCGCCGCACACTGGGCAGACCCACCCCCAGCTCCCGCAGCGTCCGTACGAGCTCCAGCCGCACCAGCGCGTCGACGTCGTACAGCCGGTACCCGGCACGACTACGACAGGCCGGCACGACGACCCCCTCATCGGAGTAAAAGCGGATCGTCCGCACCGCCAACCCCGTCCTCCGGGCCAGCTCCCCGATCGAATACAACTCCGCCGCGCCGTCCATGCCCCCACCCTGAGGTCTCCACCCACTGGAGACTCAAGGCTAGGGTCAGTACTTCGGCCCGACGTGGGCGTCCATCAGGGCGACGGATTCCTTCCGGGCGATGGAAACGTTGTACTTGTTTGCCCGCTTCCACCGGACGCCGACCCGGTCCAGGGTGCGGGTCAGGAGCCCGGTGATGTCCTCGGACCTGTTGGTGAAGAAGTACCGGGGGTACTCGTACCGCTTGCCGTTCCGGACGGTCCAGTTGGTGGTCCGACACCCGTCGGAATGGATCAGCCCTCGGATGAAATCCCAGGGGTGCGCGTCGACGGCCTTCCGCTGCCAGGGCTCGAGGGCGATGCGGCGGTCGTGCTTCCTGCCGGGCGCGTGCTGGGGGAAGAGGCACGGCCAGTGCCGTCCGTAACTGGTGACGGCCACACAGCCCTGTCGCTGCAGCACGTAGACCTTGTCCGTCGGCCGTACGGCCAGGATCGCTGCCCGGCACAGCTCGATGAGGCCGGGCCAGGCGTCCGCGCACGCGATGCGGAGGTAGTACCCACCGTGGGGGTGCGGGCTGATGCAGCCGTCGCCGAGGTAGAGGCCGAGGAGGTAGGCGTAGGCGGCATCGTCGGCCGGGCCGGCACACGGCGCCGACTGATTGAGGCGGGGGAGTGGATCGATGCGGATTCGCCATTCCCGAATGGCGGCCCGGGATATCCCGGTTTCCTTGCTGACCGAGTTCAGGCTCCGCCCCTGGGCGAGCAGCCGCAGGGTGTGGCGACGGGTGGCCATGTCGTACATGTGATCGACGTTGCCGTGCGGAATTCGTTCACGTGCCGCATTTGGATACGCTTCGCTGAAACGAGTGAAGGTCACGCGATACTCGCGTGACCTTGGAAAAGAAGGAAAAGTGCCCCGGGTCGGACTCGAACCGACACTGTATGGGTTTTGAATCCATCGCCTGCTGCCAATTGGGCTACCGGGGCCCAACGAATCGAAGGTTACCCCCGACCCGCTGCGTGTCCACCTTACCGCAGCTAGGTAGGCTCGGGGGAGCTTGTTATGCCCCGCAAAGAGGAGCCTCCGTGACCGCCGAGCACGAGTCGACGCCCACGCCCGACGCCGACCAGTCGCACGTTCCGCCGCTGACGACCCGCGTCGTCATCGCCGAGGACGAGGCGCTCATCCGTCTTGACCTGAAAGAGATGCTCGAAGAAGAGGGCTACTCCGTCGTCGGCGAGGCCGGGGACGGGCAGACGGCCGTCGAGCTCGCGCGGGAGCACCGGCCCGACCTGGTGATCCTCGACGTGAAGATGCCGGTCCTCGACGGGATCTCCGCCGCCGAGAAGATCGCGGGGGAGTCCATCGCCCCCGTGCTCATGCTCACCGCCTTCTCGCAGCGCGACCTCGTGGAGCGGGCGCGGGACGCCGGGGCCATGGCGTACCTGGTGAAGCCGTTCAGCAAGAGCGACGTCGTCCCGGCGATCGAGATGGCCGTGTCCCGTTTCGCGGAGCTGAAGGCGCTGGAGAAGGAGGTCGCGGACCTCTCCGCGCGGCTGGAGACCCGCAAGCTGGTCGACCGGGCCAAGAGCATCCTGCAGACGCAGTACGGGTTGAGCGAGCCGGCCGCGTTCCGCTGGATCCAGAAGACCTCCATGGACCGCCGCATGTCCATGCAGCAGGTCGCCGAGGCGGTCATCGAGGACGCCGAGGAGAAGAAGCAGAACGCCGGCAAGTAAGGGATCCGGCGTCCGGAACGCGTGAGGCCCGTCTCCCCCCGAGGGGAGACGGGCCTCACGGCTTCACGGGGCCGGCCGGCGGGACTAGTCCTCGCCGAGGTAGGCCTTGCGGACGTCCTCGTTGACGAGGAGCTCGCGGCCCGGGCCGGACAGGACGATCTTGCCGATCTCCATGACGTGGCCCTGGTCGGCCAGCGACAGCGCGGCCTGGGCGTTCTGCTCGACCAGCAGGATGGTGGTTCCGGCGGCCTTGAGCTCGGCGATCGTCGCCATGATCTTCTGCATCATGAGCGGGGAGAGGCCCATGGAGGGCTCGTCGAGCATGAGCAGCTTGGGCTGGGACATGAGCGCGCGGCCCATGGCGAGCATCTGCTGTTCGCCGCCGGAGAGGGTGCCGGCGGCCTGCTTGCGGCGCTCTCCCAGGATGGGGAAGAGGTCGTAGGCGCGCTGGACGTCCTTCTGGATGCCTTCCTTGTCGTTGCGGAGGAAGGCGCCGAGGAGGAGGTTGTCCTCGATCGACATGCGCGGGAAGATGTGCCGCCCCTCGGGGGAGTGGGCGAGTCCGAGCGAGACGATGTCGTGCGCCGGGACCTTCTTCAGCGACTTGCCCTGGAACTTGATCTGGCCGCCCTTGGGCTTGATGAGGCCGGAGAGGGTGCGCAGGGTGGTGGTCTTGCCGGCGCCGTTGGTGCCGATGAGGGTGACGATTTCGCCTTCGTTGACGGTGAAGGAGATGCCCTTGACGGCTTCGATCTTGCCGTAGGCGACGCGGAGGTCCTCGACCTCGAGGAGGGCGGTCACTTGGCTTCTCCGTCCGTGCTGGTGGTGCTGTGCGCTTCGGCGGCCCCGTCCTCGGTGGTCTCGTCCTCGGCGGCTTCGCCCTCGGCGGCGGCTTCGGCGGCTTCGACCTCGGCGGCTTCTTCGGCGCCGGGGGCGCCTTCGAAGGGTTCGCCGAGGTAGGCGGCGACGACGCGTTCGTCGCTCTGGACCTCGGTGGCGGTGCCTTCGATGAGCTTTTCGCCCTGGACGAGGCAGGCGACGCGGTCGCAGAGGTTGAAGATGAAGCGCATGTCGTGCTCGATGACGAGGACGGCGATGCCCTTGTCCCGGATGGCGAAGATGAGCTCTTCGGCGGCGCGGGTCTCCTGCGGGTTCATGCCGGCGGTGGGCTCGTCCAGGAGGATGAGGCCGGGGTCGCTGGCGAGGGCGCGGGCGATCTCGAGCTTGCGCTGTTCACCGTAGGGGAGGTTGCGGGCGAGGTGCTCGGCCTTGTGGTCGAGGCCGATGAACTCGAGGAGTTCCATGGCGCGCTCGCGGCTGGCCTGCTCTTCCCGGCCGAAGCTGGGGAGGCGGAGGAGGGCGGACCAGAGGCCTTCCTTGGTGCGGGTGTGGCGTCCGACGAGGACGTTTTCCAGGACCGTCATGTTGTTGAAGAGACGGATGTTCTGGAAGGTGCGGGCGATGCCGGCCGCGGTGACCTTGTAGGACTTGGGGGGCAGGACCGTGCCCTTGTACCGGACTTCGCCCTCGGTGGGGATGTAGAGGCCGGTGAGGCAGTTGAAGAAGGTGGTCTTGCCGGCGCCGTTGGGGCCGATGAGGCCGACGATCTCGCCGCTGCGGACGGTGAGGTCGACGTTCTTGACGGCGGTGAGGCCGCCGAAGCGCATCGTGACGCCGCGGGCGTCGAGGACCGTTTCGGTCGCCGTTGCGGTCGTGGTGGTGGTCATGGATCAGGCCCCTGTCTTGCCGAGGACTGTGGGCGCTTCGAGGTCCTTGTGGAGTTCGAGCTGGTTGCGCCGGTTGGGGATGAGGCCTTCGGGGCGCAGGCGCATCAGGATGACGAGTGCGATGCCGAAGACGAGGAGCTGGTACTCGCCCAGGAACTGGAGCTTGTTGGGGATCATGAAGAGGAGGGCGCCGCCGACGAGGGGGCCGGAGATGGTGCCCATGCCGCCGAGTACGACTGCCGCGAGGAGGAAGGCGGAGTTCGGGGGGACGGCGTTGGCGAAGACGTACTGGTCCGGGGTGACGGTGTAGTTCACGTGGGCCTGTACGGCTCCGGCGAGGCCGGCGAGGGTGGCGCCGAGGGCGAAGGCGATGAGCTTGACGCGGAAGCCGTTGATGCCCATGGCTTCGGCGGCGGTCTCGTCTTCGCGGATGGCGACCCAGGCGCGGCCGATGCGGGATTCGGCGCTGCGGCGGAAGACCATGATCACGATGAGGGTGACCAGGAGCATCAGCAGGAAGTAGTTGGCGAAGCGGCCGACGGTGAATCCGGCGATGGTGTGGCTGGCTCCGAAGTCGAACCCGAAGAGGTTGACGTTGGGGATGCCGGCGATGCCGTTGGGGCCGTTGGTGAGGTCGGGGCCGCTGACGCCGTCGAGGTTGTTCATCGAGATGCGGAAGATCTCTCCGAAGCCCAGGGTGACGATGGCGAGGTAGTCGCCGCGCAGGCGCAGGGTCGGGGCGCCGATGAGGACGCCGAAGACCATGGAGGCGAGGGCGCCGACGAGGAGTGCGGCCCAGAAGGGCAGGTGCACGCCGAAGGGGGAGTTGGGGGAGCCGGAGACCAGGGCCGCGGTGTAGGCGCCGACGCCGAGGAAGGCGACGTAGCCGAGGTCGAGGAGGCCGGTGAGGCCGACGACGATGTTCAGGCCGAGGGCGACGGTGGCGAAGATGAGGATGTTGACGCCGAGGGTCGCGTACTGGTCGTCGGTCTGGGTGAGGGGGAAGGCCGCGGCCGCGACGAAGGCGCCGACGAGGGCGACGTTGCGGTGCTTGGCGGTGAGGGCGGTGAAGCGGGCGACCAGGCCGGCCTTGTTGAGGGCGGTGAAGCCGAAGCCGGCGGTGATCAGGAAGCCGAGGAAGAGTTCCTGGTAGGGGGTGGTGACGCCGTAGGTGAAGACGCCGAGGGCGACGGCGAGGACGGCGGTGATGAGCAGGATCTCGGCGTAGGCCGGAAGTTCGCGGGCCGGCTTGGCGGTGCCGCTGGCGTGGGCGGCCTTGGTGACGGCCCAGCTGTTGCCGATGTTGTGCTTGGTCTGCTCCCACCAGGTGTCTTCGGGGTCCGCCGGTTCGGTGGCGGGGCGTTCGAAGGGGAGGGAGCGGGCGCCGAGGTAGGCGGCGAGGGCGGTGACGAGGGCGACGACGCCGCCGGGCTCCAGGTTGACGAGGCCGCCGAGGGTGTTGCTGATCGCCCAGACGGTGTAGGCCACCGTCAGGAGGGTGCCGAGGGCGCAGAGCTTGATCGCGGCGTCGGTTCCGGCGGGGGCGAGCCAGCGCAGGCCCTTGATGCCGTAGGAGCTGAGGCCGAAGAGCGCGGTGAGGGCGCCGCCGACGAGGACGAGCCACTGGAGGCCGCCGGGGTACCCGTAGACGGTGAGGTCACCGGGGAAGGCGGAGGTCCAGGTCCAGGCGAGGAAGCAGGAGATGACCGTGAGGGCGCCGCCGGCGGTGGCGAGGGCGCGGGCGGTCTTCTCGGGGAGGGAGATTCCCGCTCGGCCGTTGGTGGCCTTCTGCGGCGTGGTGTCTGTGGTGGTGGTCGTCATGGTTCTCACGCCCTGTCCGCCACGCGCTCGCCCATCAGACCCTGGGGCCGGAAGAGAAGCACGAGGATGAGGAGTACGAACGCCCAGGTGTTGCCCCAGGACTGGCCGCCGAGCTGCTGCATGCCCGGTACGTCGGCGATGTAGGCGGTGGTCAGGGTTTCGGCGAGGCCGAGGACGATGCCGCCGATCATGGCGCCGTAGATGTTGCCGATGCCGCCGAGGACGGCCGCGGTGAAGGCCTTGAGGCCGAGGATGAAGCCCATGCGGTAGTTGACTTCGCCGTACTTGAGGCCGTACGCGACGGCTCCGACGGCGGCGAAGGCGGCGCCGAGGGCGAAGGCGACCGTGATGATGCGGTCGGTGTTGATGCCCATGAGCTTCGCGGTGTCGGGGTCCTGCGCGGTGGCCTGCATGCCGCGGCCGGTGCGGGTCTTCTTGACGAAGAAGCCGAGGAAGGCCATGGAGATGGGCGCGGCGAGCAGCAGGAAGACGTCACCGGTCTGGATGGTGATGCTGCCGAGGTGGAAGGGGCCGCCGGGGATTTCGGGGAAGACGACGGAGGACTTCGCGTCGGGGTACCAGGCCCACACGACCTGCTGGAGGACGATGGAGAGGCCGATGGCGGTGATGAGCGGGGCGAGGCGTGGAGCGTTGCGCAGCGGCCGGTAGGCGAAGCGTTCGGCGCCGACGGCTATGAGGGTGGCGACGATGATGGCGCCTATGAGCATGAGCGGCAGCGCGAGCCACATGGTGGTGCCGCCGGGGAGCATCAGCCAGACCGTGAGGGCTCCGAACCCGCCGGTCATGAAGATCTCGCCGTGGGCGAAGTTGATGAGCTGGACGATGCCATAGACCATCGTGTAGCCGATGGCGACGAGCCCGTACATGGATCCCAGTAGCAGGCCGTTGACCAGCTGTTGCGGCAGTTCGTGCACCGCAGGTCCTCCGAGTCTTTCGACGGATGTGACACCGCGCGGGGCGCAATGGTGCGCGCCCCGCGCGGCAGGTGAGGGGTGAGGCTTGGGGGGTCAGCCGGTGGGAGGTCAGCCGGCGAGGGTGCCGGACTCGACGGTCTTGAAGTCGTCGCCGTCGACCTTGTAGACGGTGAGCTGCTTGTTGGTGGCGTCGCCGAACTCGTCGAAGGAGACCTTGCCGGTCACGCCTTCGAAGTTGACGCCCTGGACGGCCTCGAGGACCTTGGCGCGGGCGTCGGAGGGGAGCTTGCCGTTGTTGGCGTCGACGACCTTCTTGACGGCTTCGATGACGGCCCAGGCGGAGTCGTACGAGTAGCCGCCGTAGGCGGAGTAGTCGTCCTTGTAGCCGGCCTTCTTGTAGTTGTCGACGAACTCCTTGGCGGAGGCCAGGCTCTCGACGGGGGCGCCGACGGAGGTGCAGAGGTCGCCCTGGGCGCTGGCGCCGGCGAGCTCGACGTACTTCTTGTCCTTCATGCCGTCGCCGCCGACGAGCGGGATGTTGGTGCCGGAGGCCTTGATCTGCTTGCTCAGGGGGCCGGCCGCCGGGTACTCGCCGCCGTAGTAGACGACGTCGGCGCCGGAGCTCTTGACCTGGGTCACGATCGCCGAGAAGTCCTTGGACTCGGGGTCGATGTGGCCCTCGCCGGCGACGGCGCCGCCGAGCTTGGTGAACTCGCCCTTGAAGGTCGCGGCGAGGCCGGCGCCGTAGGTCTTCTTGTCATCGATGATGAAGACCTTCTTCTTGCCCGCCTTGTTGAAGAGGTACTGCGCCGCGTACGGGCCCTGGATGGCGTCCGTGGTGGCGGTGCGGAAGTAGCTCTTGTAGGTGCGGGTCTTCTGGCCCTCGGCCCACTTGGGGCCCTGGGTCAGGGACGGGCTGGTGTTGGCGGGGGAGATCTGGGCCAGCTTCGCGTCGTCGAAGACCTTCTGCATGGCCTCGGAGACCGAGGAGTTCAGCGGGCCGACGACGCCGAGGACGTCCTTGTTGGCGGTGAGCTTGGTGGCGTTCTGCTGGCCGGAGGAGGCCTGGGCCTGGTCGTCGAGGGCTTCTATCTTGAAGGTGACGCCCTTGACGTACTTCTTCTCGTTGGCCTGCTTGGCGGCGAGGTCGGCGGAGTTCTTGATGCCGAGGCCGAGGGCGGAGAGGTCGCCCGTCAGCGGGGCGTCGACGCCGATGACGACGGTGGTGTTGCCGCCGTCGGCGGTGGCTCCGCCCTTGTCGTCGCGGGATCCGCAGGCGGTGAGGGTGAGAGCGCCCGCGGCGAGGGCGGCGGTCACGGCGATGAGCTGACGAGAACGCACGATCAGTCCTTTCCTGGCGCCGCGTCCCCCCGTGGGACGCGTCGAGTCGAACGCGGGGAACCGAACTGAGGAAATCCGGCGCGGTCGCGGTAACTGGCGGTGACTCTAGGCGGCTCTTCGGGGGATATGGAGGGCTGAGGCCAATGATGTGACTCTCTTGTTATGCCACGGCGTAATACATAGCGGTTCACGGGGGGTGGAACGGGGGAATTCAGGCCGGTTCGTCTTGTCCGCATGGTGAGACGCGGCAGGAGCTTGGGGTGGTTTGAGTCCTGTCATGCCAGGACTCTGGGGGTGTTTGCTCATGACGGGCCAGTGGGGGGCGTGTCTCGGTCTGCGGGACATGCCCTGGTCAGGGCGACGGAAAGATCTCGCGCATATCGGTCACCGGGGATGTAACTGTGATCCTCTTTCTGGAACCCATTACTCAGGGTCACCTCCAAAAAGGGCAGCCCGGAATTCCGTGCTACATGCACGCAGTCTTTTACCCGAATGAGCAGCAGGAGCCCGCGTTCTTCCCCCGCGCCGACCGCGGCCGGGAGCGGTGGCCGGATCGTCACGCTCAGCGCCCGCGAGGGCTGGCCGATCCGCTCCACCGAGATGGCCGGCCCCCACCCGGTCCGCACACGCACAGTGAACGCGAACGCGTAGTCGGGGGGCGGCGGCTCCATCGGCTCCCCGTACGTCAGGGACAGCGCCTGCGAGGGGGCGGGCGGCGCCTGGGGGCGGGGCGGATCGGGCCACGCGGCGTACAGCCGTGCGGCGCCCGCGGCCAGTACGGCGGCCGCGGCGACGGCCAGGACGGCCCCGCGGTGGCGGGCGTAGCGCGAGCGGATCCAGGCGGCCGCCCGGGGGGTACGCGCCCCCGTGCGCGGGGCGTGACCGTCCTCCGTGCCCTCCCCGGGCTCCACGGGGCCGATGCCGGCGCTCACGGCCGGGGCCCGGCGGTACGGGAGGCGGTGGCGGTCCCGGCGGGGACGGGGGCGCTGACGGTGGCGGCGTCGATGCGGGCGCCGGCGGCGGTGCGCGGTGCCGTCGCCCGGCATGTGGCCGTGGCGCCGCGCGGCGCCGGTCCGGATCCCATGCGGGAACGCTAGACCGGCGCCGCGTACGGCACAACGGCTCGTGCCGGCCCGGCTGTTAAGACTCCGTGTCGCGCAGCAGGCAGGTGAGGCGGGCGGTGCAGACGCGGCGGTCCTGCTCGTCGGAGATGACGATCTCGTAGGTGGCGGTGGAGCGGCCGCGGTGGACCGGGGTGGCGACGCCGGTGACCCGGCCGTCGCGCACGCCGCGGTGGTGGGTGCAGTTGAGGTCGACGCCGACGGCGATCTTGTTGATGCCGCCGTGCATCATGGCGCCGACGGAGCCGAGGGTTTCGGCCAGGACGGCGGAGGCGCCGCCGTGGAGGAGTCCGTAGGGCTGGGTGTTGCCCTTGACGGGCATGGTGGCGACGACGCGTTCGGCGGAGGCTTCCAGGATCTGGATCTCCATGCGCCGGCCGAGATCGCCCGCCGAGAACAGGGCGGGCAGGTCTATGCCCAGAGCCGCGTACTCGTCGAGGACTTCCTGGGGGAACTTCACGGCGTGCTGCTCGTCGCCCATGGGTCTGCTCCGTTCGTCAACGGTCGTTAACCAGTGTGTCGGGGCCGTTCTATCAGGCCGGTTCGAAGCGCACGACGACGGACTTGCTGGCGGGGGTGTTGCTGGTGTCGGCCGTGGAGTCCAGGGGGACCAGGACGTTGGTCTCGGGGTAGTAGGCGGCGGCGCAGCCGCGGGCGGTGGGGTAGTGGACGACGCGGAAGCCGGGGGCGCGGCGTTCGACGCCGTCCTTCCATTCGCCGACGAGGTCGGCGTAGGAGCCGTCGGCGAGGCCGAGCTCGGCGGCGTCCTCGGGGTTGACCATGACGATGCGGCGGCCGCCGGTGATGCCGCGGTAGCGGTCGTCGAGGCCGTAGATGGTGGTGTTGTACTGGTCGTGGCTGCGCAGGGTCTGCAGGAGCAGCCGGCCGGCCGGTACGCGGGGGTACTCGACGGGGACGGCGGTGAAGTTGGCCTTGCCGGTCGTGGTGGGGAAGCGGCGTTCGTCGCGGGGGGCGTGGGGCAGCTGGAAGCCGCCGGGGCGGGCGACGCGGGTGTTGAAGTCCTCGAAGCCGGGGACGACGCGGGCGATGCGGTCGCGGATGGCGGCGTAGTCGTTCTCGAAGTCCTCCCAGGGGGTCCTGGAGGCGGTGCCGAGGACGGCGCGGGCCATGCGGGCGACGATGGCCGGTTCGGAGAGCAGGTGGGGGGAGGCGGGGGCGAGGTTGCCGCGGGAGGCGTGGACCATGCCCATGGAGTCCTCGACGGTGACGAACTGGCGGCCGCTCTCCTGGACGTCCTTGTCGGTGCGGCCGAGGGTGGGCAGGATCAGGGCGCGCCGGCCGGTGACCGCGTGGGAGCGGTTGAGCTTGGTGGAGACGTGGACGGTGAGGGAGGCGCGGCGGATCGCGGCTTCGGTGACGGCGGTGTCGGGGGTGGCGGCGACGAAGTTGCCGCCCATGGCGAAGAGGACCTTGGCCTTGCCGTCGCGCAGGGCTTCGATGGAGCGGACCACGTCGTAGCCGTGCGCGCGGGGCGAGGTGATGCCGAATTCGCGGTCGAGGGCGTCGAGGAAGGCGGGGGCGGGGCGTTCGAAGATGCCCATGGTGCGGTCGCCCTGGACGTTGGAGTGGCCGCGGACGGGGCAGACGCCGGCGCCGGGGCGGCCGATGTTGCCGCGGAGCAGGAGGAGGTTGACGACCTCGCGGATGGTGGCGACGGAGTGCTTGTGCTGGGTGAGGCCCATGGCCCAGCAGACGATGGTGCGCTCGGAGGCCAGGATCATGGCCAGGGCGCGTTCGATCTCGGGGCGGGTGAGGCCGGTGGCGGTGAGGGTCTCGTCCCAGTCGGTGTTCCCGGCGGCGGCGGCGAGGGTTTCGTAGCCGTGGGTGTGCTCGCGGATGAAGTCCTCGTCGAGGGCGCCGTCGGTCTCGATGACGAGTTTGTTGAGGAGGCGGAAGAGGGCCTGGTCGCCGCCGATGCGGATCTGGAGGAAGAGGTCGTTGAGGGGGGTGCCCTTGAGCATGCCGAGGGGGCTCTGGGGGTTCTTGAAGCGCTCCATGCCGGCCTCGGGCAGCGGGTTCACCGAGATGATCTTCGCGCCGGCTTCCTTGGCCTTCTCCAGCGCGGAGAGCATGCGGGGGTGGTTGGTGCCCGGGTTCTGGCCGGCGACGATGATCAGGTCGGCGCGGTGGAGGTCCTCGAGGGAGACGCTGCCCTTGCCGATGCCGATGGTCTCGCCCAGTGCTGAGCCTGAGGACTCGTGGCACATGTTGGAGCAGTCCGGCAGGTTGTTGGTGCCGAATTCGCGGGCGAAGAGCTGGAAGAGGAACGCGGCCTCGTTGCTGGTGCGGCCGGAGGTGTAGAAGAGCGCCTCGTCGGGGGAGGACAGGGCCCCCAGCTCCTCCGCGATGATCGCGAAGGCCTTCTTCCAGCTGACGGGCTCGTACCGGTCGGCGCCTTCGGGCAGGTACACGGGGTGGGTGAGGCGGCCCTGCTGGCCGAGCCAGTAGCCGCTGCGGGCGGCCAGCTCGGACACCGGGTGGGCGGCGAAGAAGTCCGGGGTGACCCGGCGCAGCGTGGCCTCCTCGGCGACGGCCTTGGCGCCGTTCTCGCAGAACTCGGCGGCGTGCCGCTGGTCGCCCTCGGGCCAGGCGCAGCCGGGGCAGTCGAAGCCGTCCTTCTGGTTGACCTTGAGGAGGGTCCGCGCGGTGCGGCGCAGCCCCATCTGCTCGTACCCGGCCTTCAGGGTGTGCGCGATGGCGGGCAGGCCGGCGGCGGCGTGCTGCGGGGGACCGACGTGCGGCGCGTCCTGTACCGGATCACCTGCGGGCGGCTTGGTGGCCATGTCGCTCCCCTTCGAGCAGTCTTCGCGTACACGTCCGATCCTGTCACGCCCGGCTGACATCGCCGGCGGCGGATTTGTCGGTGGGGGCGCCTAGGATCGGGGGCGTGGCAGAGACAGCATCGAAGAAGACCGACCAGCCGACCGCAGCGGACCGCCCCCGCCTGATGCTCATGGACGGGCACTCCCTGGCGTACCGGGCGTTCTTCGCGCTGCCCGCGGAGAATTTCACGACGGCCACGGGCCAGCCGACGAACGCCATCTACGGCTTCGCGTCGATGCTGGCGAACACGTTGCGTGACGAGGCGCCGACGCATTTCGCGGTGGCGTTCGACGTGTCCCGCAAGACGTGGCGCACGACGGAGTTCCCCGAGTACAAGGCGAACCGCTCGAAGACCCCGGACGAGTTCAAGGGGCAGGTCGAGCTGATCGGCGAGCTGCTCGACGCGATGAAGGTGCCGCGGTTCGCGGTGGACGGCTTCGAGGCCGACGACGTGATCGCGACGCTGGCGACGCAGGCCGAGGCCCTCGGCTTCGACGTGCTGATCGTCACGGGTGACCGGGACTCCTTCCAGCTGGTCTCCGAGCACACGACGGTGCTGTATCCGACGAAGGGTGTTTCCGAGCTGACCCGGTTCACTCCGGAGAAGGTCGTGGAGAAGTACGGGCTCACCCCCCAGCAGTACCCGGACTTCGCGGCGCTGCGCGGTGACCCGTCGGACAACCTGCCGGGCATCCCGGGTGTCGGGGAGAAGACGGCCGCCAAGTGGATCACGCAGTTCGGGTCGTTCGCGGAGCTGGTGGACCGGGCCGACGAGGTCAAGGGCAAGGCCGGGCAGAACTTCCGCGACCACCTGGAGGCCGTGAAGCTCAACCGGGTGCTGACCGAGATGGTCAAGGACGTGGAGCTGCCCAGCACCCCGGCCGACCTGGTGCGTGCCCCGTACGACCGGGCCGCGGTCACGGGGGTGCTGGACGTGCTGGAGATCCGCAACGCCTCGCTGCGGGAGCGGCTGCTGGCCGTGGACCCGGGCGCGGCCGTGGCGGAGGAGGCCCCGGCTCCGGCGGCCGGTGTGGAGCTGGACGGGTCGGTGCTGGGCGCGGGCGAGCTCGCGCCGTGGCTGGAGGCGCACGGGGCCGGTCCGCTGGGCGTGTCCACCGTGGACAGCTGGATGCTGGGCGCCGGCAGCGTCAGTGAGGTCGCGCTGGCCTCGGCGGGCGGCGCGGCCGCCTGGTTCGAGCCGTCCTCGCTGGACGAGGCCGACGAGCGGGCATTCGCGGCCTGGGCCGCGGACGCGGGGCGCCCCAAGGTGGTGCACAACGCGAAGGGTCTGATGCGGGTCTTCCCCGAGCACGGCTGGACCCTGGCGGGCGTCACCATGGACACCGCGCTCGCCGCCTACCTGGTCAAGCCGGGCCGGCGTTCCTTCGCGCTGGACGTGCTGTCCGTGGAGTACCTGGGCCGTGAGCTCCAGCCGCCGGCCGCCGCCGGACAGCTGGCGTTCGGTGCCGACGAGACCGCCGAGGCGGACGCGCTGATGGCGCAGGCCCGCGCGGTCCTCGACCTGGGCGACGCCTTCGCGGCGAAGCTGCCCGAGGTCGGCGCGGTCGAGCTGCTCCACGAGATGGAGCTGCCGACGTCCGAGCTGCTGGCCCGGCTGGAGCGGGCGGGCATCGCCGCCGACCGCGACCACCTGGAAGCCATGGAGCAGCAGTTCGCGGGCGCCGTGCAGCAGGCGGTGAAGGAGGCGCACGCGGCGGTCGGCCACGAGTTCAACCTCGGCTCGCCCAAGCAGCTCCAGGAGGTGTTCTTCGGCGAGCTGGACCTGCCGAAGACGAAGAAGACGAAGACCGGCTACACCACGGACGCGGACGCGCTGGCCTGGCTGGCCACGCAGACCGACCACGAGCTGCCGGTGATCATGCTGCGGCACCGGGAGCAGGCCAAGCTGCGGGTGACCGTCGAGGGCCTGGTCAAGGCGATCGCCGCCGACGGCCGGGTGCACACCAGCTTCAGCCAGACCGTCGCCGCGACCGGCCGCCTGTCCTCCACGGACCCCAACCTGCAGAACGTGCCGGTGCGCACGGACGAGGGCCGCGCGATCCGCCGGGGCTTCGTCGTCGGCGAGGGCTACGAGTCGCTGATGACGGCCGACTACAGCCAGATCGAGCTGCGCGTCATGGCGCACCTCTCCGAGGACGAGGGCCTGATCGAGGCGTTCCTGTCCGGTGAGGACCTGCACACCACCGTCGCCTCGCAGGTGTTCGGCGTGGAGCGCTCCCAGGTCGACGCCGAGATGCGCCGCAAGATCAAGGCCATGTCGTACGGCCTGGCGTACGGGCTGTCGGCGTTCGGTCTCGCCCAGCAGCTGAACATCGAGCCGGCCGAGGCGCGCGGGCTGATGGAGACCTTCTTCGAGCGGTTCGGCGGGGTCCGCGACTACCTCCAGCGGGTGGTCGACGAGGCCCGGGCGACCGGCTACACGGCGACGGTCTTCGGTCGCCGCCGCTATCTGCCGGACCTGAACAGCGACAACCGCCAGCGCCGTGAGGCCGCCGAGCGGATGGCACTGAACGCCCCGATCCAGGGCACCGCCGCCGACATCGTCAAGGTCGCCATGCTGCGCGTGGACAAGGCCCTCGCCGAGGCGGCCCTGAAGTCGCGGATGCTGCTCCAGGTCCATGACGAAATCGTCCTGGAGATCGCCCCCGGCGAGCGGGAGCGGGTCGAGGAGCTGGTGCGCCGGGAGATGGGCGCGGCCGTGGAGCTGCGGGCCCCGCTTGACGTGTCCGTGGGCGTCGGCGGCGACTGGGAGTCCGCCGCGCACTGACCCGCGTGCGGCGTCCGAGCGCCCGTTCCCGCTAAGCGGCGGGGACGGGCGTTCGCGCGTCCCGCTCCGGGCGGGGCCGGTCCCGGCGGCGATGGTGGTGGCGCAGCCGTACGAGGGTCCCGTACAGCAGCAGCCCGACGGTGAGGCCGGCTCCCGCTCCGAAGCAGACGGTCGGGATGATGTCGAGCGGGGTGCGGATCCGGTCGTGGAAGGTGAAGAAGCGCATCACCCGCAGGGTGATCCCGGCCGCCGCGCAGCCGGCGATCAGCGCGGCGGCGCCCCAGCGCTCCGCGCGGCCGAGCACCGGGACCGAGGCCGGCGCGGGCACGGCCGGCAGCCGCCGCAGGCCGCTCACCGTGAACCAGAGCAGTGCGCAGGCGGCCACCGCGGAGGAGCCGTACTGGAGGTAGGAGTAGAGGGGCAGGCCGAAGGCGAGGGGGTCACCGAGCCCCGGCAGCGCGTTCGTCCCCCAGCGGTCCAGGTGCGTGAAGCTGTCCCACACCACGTGGGTGAGCGAGCCGGCCGCCGCCGAGAGGTAGAACCAGAGCGCGAGCCGCGGCAGCCCCCGCCCGCGCCAGCTCTCACCCCGTACGAAGGTGTACGCCCTGCCCCGCCAGGTCCGTGGCAGGAGCGCGACGAGGGGTTCGCGCAACAGCAGCCAGCACGCCGCGAGGAGCGCGGTCAGGACGGCGTCCACGGTGGCCACGCCCAGCAGGGTGTGCGTGAAGCGGCCGTAGCCCATGACGCCGCTCACGACGGCGTCCGCGAAGTAGAAGGTGTCCGGGGCGAACGAGCCCAGGACGAGCGCCGAGGCGACCAGCGGGCCCCGGGCGCGCCCGGTCCGGCGTATGGCCGGAAGCACGGCGGCCGCATGGCTGAGAGTGAACGGCACGGGGGCTCCTCGGGCTTTCGGCGTCCGGACATTATGCGTGTGCTGCGAGGGAACGTGGGGATGTGGTGAATTCCGAGCCGCGGTGCGTGCCGTGTGCAGTGAGTTGACGTAGGGTCACGCGGACGTCTAGGGGAGGGGTCCGTCATGGCGGCACGAATACGCGGACGCGGGCTGCGCAGGGGCGCGGCCGCGGCACTGGTCTCGGCGGTGGTGGCCGCCGCCATGACGGCCTCGCAGGGCCCGGCCGGCGCCGGGCAGCAGCGGGTCGCGGCGGCCGGCGAGGAGGCCGCGGCGCCGCGGCCGGCGACCGCGGGCTCCGGCGGTGACTCCGCCTACTTCACCGAACTCCCGCCGCTGGTGAGCCCCGAGCCGCCGGCCGTCGTCCTGCCGGAGGGGCCGCCCGCCTCCGGAGAGCGGCCCGCGCCCGTGCCCTCGCCGTCGGCGGCCGTGGTGCCGGCGGCGGACCTGCCCGTGGCGCCGGGCGCGCAGGGGATACCGGCCGGCGTGCTCGCCGCGTACCGGGCCGCCGAACAGCGGGTGGAGCGGAACGATCCCGGGTGCGGGCTGCGCTGGCAGCTGCTCGCGGCGATCGGCAAGGTCGAATCGGGGCAGGCGCGCGGCGGGCAGGTGGACGCCGCCGGGACCACGCTGCGGCCCATCCTGGGGCCGGTGCTCAACGGCAACGGCTTCGCGAACATCTCCGACACCGACGGCGGGGCCTTCGACGGCGACGCCCGCTACGACCGGGCCGTCGGGCCGATGCAGTTCATCCCGTCGACCTGGGCGGCCTGGGGCCAGGACGCGAACGGCGACGGCCGGCGCGACCCGAACAACATCCACGACGCCGCGCTGGCGGCCGGACGGTACCTGTGCGCGGGCAGCCGGGACCTGAGGACGGGGGTGGACCTGGACCGGGCCGTACTGTCGTACAACCACTCCGCGGAGTACCTGCGGACGGTGCGGTCCTGGTTCGCGTACTACCTCCAGGGGGTCCGCGAGGTCCCGGACGCGGGCGGCGTCGCGGGCCCCGCCGGTACGGTCCCGGGCGCCCCGGCGGGCCGGCCGTCGGACCCGAAGCCGACGCCCAAGCCGACCCCGACGCCGAAGCCGACCCCGACGCCGACCCCGACGCCCAAGCCGACCCCGACGCCCAAGCCGACCCCGACGCCGACCCCGACGCCCAAGCCGACCCCGACGCCCACCCCGACGCCGAAGCCCACCCCGACGCCGACCCCCACGCCGAAGCCCACCCCCACCCCCACGCCGAGCACGACGCCCACGCCGACCCCCACCCCCACCCCCACCCCGCGCCCGTCCTCGTCGGCATCGGCCCCCGCCCCCGCGCCCACCCCGGCCTCCACCCCCGCGCCGGGCCCGTCGGTGACCCCGGCCCCGCCGAAGCCGGGGCCCGGCACGGCCGGTTAGGGGGTGTCCGGTGGATCAGGGCCGGATCAGGCCATGATCCGCCGGACGCCCCCCTAGGCCTCGGCCGCCGTACCGGGACGCCCGGCGCCGAAGTGGCCGTGCCGGGCGCCCCGGCGGTTCCCGGCGGTTCTCATCTCACCCCCGCGTTGCTACGGTACGCCTCCCTGACGCCCCATCAGATCCGGAGGCCCCGCCATGCGCGCACTCGCCGCCGCCGCCGTCGGACTGGCCGCCGCGCTGGCCCTCGTCCTCACCGTCACCGCGTTCGGGGTGCCGGAGGGCGAGACCTCGCCCCGGCCGCTGCTCACCACCGCGCCCGCCGCGCCCGGGAAGTAGAGGAGGCCCGGCCGTGCGACGCAGAGCGAGCCTCGTCCTCCTTGCCCTGGCCGTGTTCTGCGCGGCCCTCGCACCACTGCTGCGCTGGTACGCGTACCCGCGGCTCGCCAAGGTCCCGCCCGGCCAGTACCAGGAGATGGTCCTGGAGGCCAGGGACGCCACCCTCCTCGACTACTCCGGCGGCATGCGGCCCAAGAAGGTCGACAAGGTCACGATCGTCCATACCCTCAAGGGCAACGTCGAGGCGTCGAAGGAGATCGAGGCCGACGCCGGCAAGGACGTGGTCGTCTGGGACACGCTCTCCCACATCATCGGGCCGGACGGCAAGACGGTCTCGCAGATCCCCGAGCGCTACATCTTCGACGCCCACACCCAGGACCCGGTGCACGCCACCGGCGAGATGGTCGACGGGGACCCGGTCGAGCGCGAGGGCATCGAGTTCAAGTGGCCCTTCTTCACCGAGCCGCGCGACTACCTCTACTTCGACGCGCAGACCCGCACCTCCTCCCCGGTCCACTACGTCGGACCGCGCACCTACCGCGGCATGGACGTCTACTACTTCGAGCAGACCGTCCCCTGGACCAAGGTCCCCATGCCGAAGAAGATGCCGATCGAGGGCATCGACCCCGCCACCATCGAGCAGACCACCGGCACCACCCTCTGGTACACGGTCACGGCCCGGTTCTGGGTCGACCCGGTGACCGGCGCGCCCGTCAACGCCGAGCAGGACATCCAGCAGGAGATGCGCGGCGGCATCGCGGCGGGAGCCCCGGAGGGCAGGCTCACCGCCTTCGCCGGACACGTCACGATCCGCGAGGACTACGCGAAGCACACCTTCGACCTGGTCTCCGCCAACCGTACGAAGGTCCTCGCGCTGCACACCTACGCCCCGGCCGGCCTCGCCGTCGGCGGGCTGGCGCTGCTCGCCTGCGCCCTCTGGCTGGAGGCCCGGGGCCGCCGTGCCCGGGACGGGGCCGTCAGCGCCTGAGCCGGGCGTTGGTGTGGCGGGTGGGCTCGGCCGTGGCCGGGTCCTCCGGCCACGGATGCCTGGGGTAGCGGCCGCGGAGTTCGGCGCGGACGGCGCGGTAGCCGCCCCGCCAGAAGGAGGCCAGGTCGGCGGTGACGGCGGCCGGCCGGCCCGCCGGCGACAGCAGGTGGACCAGCAGCGGAACCCCCGCCACGCGCGGGGTCTCGGCCAGCCCGAACAGTTCCTGGAGCTTGACCGCGAGCACCGGCTGCTCGGCCGTGTAGTCGACGCGGATCCGGGACCCGCTGGGGACCTCGATCCGCTCGGGCGCCAGCTCGTCCAGCCGCGCGGCTTCCCCGGTGGCCCAGGGCAGCAGCCGGTTCAGGGCCTGTCCGGCGTCGATCCGGCCCAGGTCGGCACGGCGGCGGGCGCGCGACAGCTCGGGCTCCAGCCAGTCGTCGGCCCGCTCCAGCAGTGCCGCGTCGTCCGCCACGTCCGGCCAGGAGCCGCCGAGCGTACGGTGCAGGAAGCCGATCCGGGCCCGGAGCGCCCGCGCGTCCGGGGACCAGCGCAGCAGGTCCAGGCCCTCGGCGCGCAGCCCGTCGAGCAGGGCCGCCCGCACCAGCGCCGGGGCGGGGTCGCGCAGCGGGCGCGCCACCAGTTCGATCGCCCCGAGCCGCTCGGCGGAGCGGGCGACCACGTCCCCGTCCTCCCAGCGGACCTCCTCCCCGCGGGCCAGCAGGTGCCCGGCGGCGGCCCGGGCGGTGTCCTCGTCGAGGACCGCCGCCAGCCGGACCCGTGCGGACGCCGCGTGCGGGGCCCGGTCGGCGACGGCCACGGCCAGCCAGGGCGCGTCGCGCAGCGCGGAGCCCTCGCCCAGCTCGGCGCCGGTCCCCGAGGCCATCAGGAACGCGCCCGCGCCCCTGGCCCGGGCCACCCGCTCCGGGAACGCGAGCGCGGCGACGAGGGCGGTGGCGTGGTCGTCGCCGGCCGCCGCCGCGCCCGGGGCCCCGGCCGGGGAGGCGCCCCGCGCGGCGGCGTCGCCGGACACCGCGCGCTCCAGGCGGCCCACCTCCGCCCGCCAGCGGCCCGCGTACGGGTCACCGCCCCGGCGGGCCGCACGCCAGGCGGCCGCCAGGTCGTCCCCGTACTCCCGCGGCGGCTCCTCGCTCAGCAGCGCCACCACCTCGGCGGCCCGCCGCGCGCCCAGCGCCCCGGCGCCGTCCAGCAGCGCCCGCGCCAGCCGCGGGTGCAGGCCCAGCCGGGCCGTGCGCCGCCCGCGCGGGGTCGGCCGCCCCGCGGCGTCCACCGCCCCGACGGCCACCAGCACCTCCCGGGCGGCGGCCATGGCCCCGGCCGGCGGCGGATCCAGCAGCGCCAGCCCGGCGGCGTCCGGGTCGCCCCAGCAGGCGGCCTGGAGCGCGAACGGCGCCAGGTCCGCGATCCGGATCTCGGGGGAGGGGAAGGCGGGCAGCCGGCCGTCCTCCGCCTCGGCCCAGCACCGGTACACCACCCCCGGCGCCTCACGTCCGGCCCGGCCCGCCCGCTGGCGGCCCGCCGCGCGAGAGGCCCGTACCGTCGCCAGCGCGCCCAGCCCCCGGGCGTGGTCCACCCGGGGCTCGCGGGCCAGCCCGGAGTCCACGACCACCCGTACGCCCGGCACGGTCAGGCTCGACTCCGCGACGGCGGTCGAGAGGATCACCCGGCGGTGCGCCGAGGCGGTCAGCGCCGCGTCCTGCACGGCGGCCGGCGCCCGGCCGTGGACCTGGAGCACCTCGGCGTCCACCCCGGCCAGCTGCCCGGCGACGCGGGCGATCTCGCCGACGCCGGGCAGGAAGCACAGCACGTCGCCGGAACGTTCCGCCAGCGCCCGGCGCACCACCGAGGCCACGTGCGCGAGCTGCGCCGGATCCACCCTCGTCCCGTGCGGCGGCCGCACGGGCCGGGCCGGCGGCGCCCACACGGTCTCCACCGGGTACGCGACCCCGGCGGCCTCCACCACCGGCGCGTCCCCCAGCAGCCGGGCCCAGCCGGCCGCGTCGGTCGTCGCGGAGGCCGCCACCAGGCGCAGCTCGGGGCGCAGGGTCTCGCGTACGTCCAGCAGGAAGGCGGCGACGGTGTCGGCGTCCAGGTGCCGCTCGTGGCACTCGTCCAGGACCACCACGTCGACCCCGGCCAGCTCCTGGTCGCGCTGGAGGCGCTGGAGCAGTACCCCGGTGGTCACCACCTCCACGGCCGTGTCCCGGCCCACGACGCGCTCCCCGCGCACCGTGAAGCCCACCGAGCCCCCGACGGCCTCGCCCAGCAGCCAGGCCATCCGCCGCGCCGCCGCCCGGGCGGCGATCCGCCGGGGCTCGGCGACGACCACCCGGCGCGGCGGCCCGCCGCCCGTCAGCCCGGCCAGGACGAGCGGCACGAGGGTGGTCTTGCCCGTACCGGGCGGGGCGCACAGCACGGCCGTGCCCCGCTCGTCCAGCGCCGAGACGAGGGCGGGCACGGCCTCCCGTACGGGGAGGGCGTCGAGGGCGGCCTGGCGGATCAAGGGATCAGTCCCTCTCGCAGACGAAGATCGCGGTGCCCGGGATCAGGTTGCCGCGCAGCGGGGACCAGCCGCCCCACTCCTGGCTGTTCCATTCCGGCCACTGCGGCTCCACGAGGTCGAGCAGCCGGAAGCCGCCCGCGACCACGTCCCGGACGCGGTCGCCGATCGTGCGGTGGTGCTCGACGTAGACGGCGCGGCCCCGCTCGTCCTGCTCGACGTAGGGGGTCCGGTCGAAGTAGGAGGCGGAGACGGAGAGCCCTTCGGGGCCGGGCTCGTCGGGGAAGGCCCAGCGGATCGGGTGGGTGACGGAGAAGACCCAGCGGCCGCCGGGGCGCAGGACGCGGCGCACCTCGCGCATGACGTTCACCGGGTCGGCGACGAAGGGGACGGCGCCGTACGCCGAGCAGGCGAGGTCGAAGGAGCCGTCGCGGAAGGGGAGCCGGCCGGCGTCGGCCTCGACGAGCGGGACGTCCCCGCCGATGCGCAGGGCGTGCTGGAGCTGGCGGTGGGAGAGGTCGAGGGCCACCGGGCGGGCGCCCTGGGCGGCGAGCCAGCGCGAGCACTGTGCGGCGCCGGCGCCGATCTCCAGGACGTGCTTGCCCTTGAGGGATGCGGTGGGCCCCAGCAGGGCGGCGTCGGCCTCGTCCAGGCCCTCGGGGCCCCAGACGAAGCGGTCGTCGCCGAGGAAGGCGCCGTGCTCGCTCTGGTACTCGTCGGCGTTGCGGTCCCACCAGCCGCGGCTCGCCCGGCTGCTCTCCGCTTCGCCCGCGTCACGCCGGGTGGCCTCGGCCTCGTCCTCGGCGGTGCTGCCCGCCCCGCGGGCGTCTTCGGGGGCGTAGTCCTCTTGGTTCATGGGGCCCGTCGTCGTAGTCTGCGGATGGCTCGGTGGTCGGGGCGGCCGGAAAGTCGTACGGAGTGCTCATCACCGTGTCGCCGCCCGCGAATTGCGCCGGTTATGCGGCGATCTGCCCGCGGTGTGCGCCTTCGCGCATTGACCCTTCCCGGCTGCCCCCGTATGCTACAAGTTGCGCTGCGAGCCTGTGCTCCTCAGACCTAGCAGGCTGCGCTTGCATCTGTTGATGTCCCCTCGGTTTTCGAGGCCCTTCCCCTCCGGGGGATCCAGGGGCTTCTTTGGCTGTCCGGCTTCTTCGGCAGGTGCCGATAAGGGCTCCCGGCGTAGCAGTACCTACGACTTTCTGTCCGTAACCGGAGCCCTTTCCCACATGACGAGCAGCACCGAGACCACCGCCACCACCCCTCCGCAGGTAGCGGTCAACGACATCGGTAACGCGGAAGCCTTCCTGGCCGCGATCGACGAGACGATCAAGTACTTCAACGACGGCGACATCGTCGACGGCGTCATCGTGAAGGTCGACCGGGACGAGGTCCTGCTCGACATCGGTTACAAGACCGAAGGCGTGATCCCGAGCCGCGAGCTCTCGATCAAGCACGACGTCGACCCGAACGAGGTCGTCAAGGTCGGCGACGAGATCGAGGCCCTGGTTCTCCAGAAGGAGGACAAGGAAGGCCGCCTCATCCTGTCCAAGAAGCGCGCTCAGTACGAGCGTGCCTGGGGCACGATCGAGAAGATCAAGGAAGAAGACGGCATCGTCACCGGCACCGTCATCGAGGTCGTCAAGGGTGGTCTCATCCTCGACATCGGCCTCCGTGGCTTCCTGCCGGCCTCCCTCGTCGAGATGCGCCGCGTCCGCGACCTCCAGCCCTACGTGGGCAAGGAGCTCGAGGCGAAGATCATCGAGCTGGACAAGAACCGCAACAACGTGGTCCTGTCCCGCCGCGCCTGGCTCGAGCAGACCCAGTCCGAGGTTCGCCAGACGTTCCTCACCACCCTGCAGAAGGGTCAGGTCCGCTCCGGCGTCGTCTCCTCGATCGTCAACTTCGGTGCCTTCGTGGACCTGGGTGGCGTCGACGGTCTCGTGCACGTCTCCGAGCTCTCCTGGAAGCACATCGACCACCCGTCCGAGGTTGTCGAGGTCGGCCAGGAAGTCACCGTCGAGGTCCTCGACGTCGACATGGACCGCGAGCGCGTCTCCCTGTCGCTGAAGGCGACGCAGGAGGACCCGTGGCAGCAGTTCGCCCGGACCCACCAGATCGGCCAGGTCGTCCCGGGTAAGGTCACCAAGCTGGTTCCGTTCGGTGCGTTCGTCCGCGTGGACGAGGGCATCGAGGGTCTGGTCCACATCTCCGAGCTGGCCGAGCGCCACGTGGAGATCCCGGAGCAGGTCGTCCAGGTCAACGACGAGATCTTCGTCAAGGTCATCGACATCGACCTCGAGCGTCGCCGGATCTCGCTGTCCCTCAAGCAGGCCAACGAGTCCTTCGGTGCCGACCCGGCGTCGGTCGAGTTCGACCCGACCCTGTACGGCATGGCCGCGTCCTACGACGACCAGGGCAACTACATCTACCCCGAGGGCTTCGACCCCGAGACCAACGACTGGCTCGAGGGCTACGAGACCCAGCGCGAGACGTGGGAGCGCCAGTACGCCGAGGCGCAGGTCCGCTTCGAGCAGCACCAGGCCCAGGTCATCAAGAGCCGCGAGGCCGACGAGGCCGCTGCCGCCGAGGGCGCTGCCGCCCCGGCCGCCGGCGGCAACGCCGGTGCGGGCGTCTCGGGTGGTTCGTACTCCTCCGAGGGTGCGGACGAGACCTCCGGCGCCCTGGCGTCGGACGAGGCCCTGGCCGCGCTCCGCGAGAAGCTGGCCGGCGGCCAGAGCTGATCGCAGCGCATCACACTCCGGTGTGAGCCGAGCTGAACGACGAGGCCCGTCCCCTTCGGGGGGCGGGCCTCGCCGCGTTCCCGGGCCGGGCGCCGGGGTTCCGCCGGACACCGTGGGTCCGGCCGCCGTCGCGTTGCGTTTCTGTTAACACGGCCGACCGGGGAATGGCCGCGCCGCCCCGGACGTTCTTCGCAGGGAACACGGCGCGAGGGAGGATTGGTGACGGTGCTTGATCCACAGGGTCTGTACGAATGGGACGCCAAGGGTCTGGCGGTGGCCGACCTGGCGCTGACCCAGGACTCGGCCGGACTGGTCATGCTCTACCACTTCGAGGGGTACATCGACGCGGGCGAGACCGGCGAACAGATCGTCGAACGGCTCCTCGACACCCTGCCCCACCAGGTGGTGGCCCGCTTCGACGCGGACCGGCTGGTGGACTACCGGGCACGCCGCCCGCTGCTGACCTTCCAGCGCGACCACTGGAGCGACTTCGAGGAGCCCCGCCTGGAGGTGCGCCTGGTCCAGGACGCCACCGGCGCGCCCTTCCTGCTGCTCTCCGGCCCGGAGCCGGACGTGGAGTGGGAGCGCTTCGCCGCCGCCGTCCGGCAGATCGTGGAGCGGCTCGGTGTCCGGCTCTCGGTCAACTTCCACGGCATCCCGATGGGCGTGCCGCACACCCGGCCCGTCGGCATCACCCCGCACGGCAACCGGACCGATCTGATGCCCGGCCACCGCAGCCCCTTCGACGAGGCCCAGGTACCCGGCAGCGCCGAATCGCTGATCGAGTTCCGCCTCGGCCAGGCCGGACACGACGTACTCGGCGTCGCCGCGCACGTCCCGCACTACGTCGCCCGCTCCGCCTACCCCGACGCGGCCCTGACCGCGCTGGAGGCCATCACGGCCGCCACCGGGCTGGTCCTGCCGGCCGTCGCGCACGCCCTGCGCACCGAGGCCCACCGGACCCAGACGGAGATCGACCGGCAGATCCGCGAGGGCGACGAGGAACTCGTCAGCCTCGTCCAGGGACTGGAGCACCAGTACGACGCCGCGGCCGGGGCCGAGACCCGCGGCAACATGATCGCCGAGCCGGCCGAGATCCCCTCGGCCGAGGAGCTCGGCCGCGAGTTCGAGAAGTTCCTGGCGGAACGCGAGGGCGAGGCGTAGGCCCAGGCGGTCAGGGGCGCCCGGCCGATCACGCGCCGGGAGCCGGGACCGGAGGGTAGGCGCGGTCCGGATTCGGGGCGGGGTGGATTCGGGGGCACGGGCGCCCGGGCCGCAGCGGTCCCCCGGGCGGTGTTCCCCGCCCGTGGGACACCGCCTAGGGTGCTGACCATGCTGAAAGTGGGCCTGACAGGCGGAATCGGTGCCGGCAAGAGCGAGGTCTCGCGGCTGCTGGCGGGATACGGGGCGGTCGTCGTGGACGCCGACCGGATCGCGCGGGAGGTCGTCGAGCCGGGCACACCCGGACTCGCGGCCGTCGTGGAGGCCTTCGGGGACTCCGTCCTCACCGCCGACGGACGGCTGGACCGGCCCCGGCTGGGAGCGGTCGTCTTCGCCGACCCGGCGAAGCTCCGGACCCTCAACGCCATCGTGCACCCGCTCGTCGGGGCCCGGTCCGCCGAGCTGGAGCGCGCGGCCGGACCCGGCGCGATCGTGGTGCACGACGTACCGCTCCTCACGGAGAACGGCCTCGCGCCCCTGTACGACCTCGTCGTGGTCGTGGACGCGTCCCCCGGAACGCAGCTGGCCCGGCTGACCGCACTGCGCGGGATGACCGAGGAGGAGGCCCGCGCCCGGATGGCCGCCCAGGCCACCCGCGAGCAGCGGCTGGCGGTGGCCACCCTCGTGATCGACAACGACGGGCCGCTGGAGGCGCTGGAGCCTCAGGTGCGCAAGGTCTGGGAAGAGCTGACGGCCCGGGCCGCCGCCCAGGCCGCCACGGAATAGGGGCAGCGGCGGAGGGCGTTGAACGCGCCCGTAGAGGGAAGGAAAGACACCGTGTCCGAAACCACGCCCCCGCCGCCGCCCACCGGACCGGGACCCGGACCCGCTGGATCTCCGGGTTCCGCGAGCCCCGAGACCCACGTCATCGACTACCGCGCGGCCGAGCACCTCCTGGCCGCCCGCGACCCGCGCGGCGCGGTCAGGCTGCTCGACTCCGTCATAGCCGCGCACCCGGAGAACACCGCGGCCCGGCTGCTGCGCGCCCGTGCCTTCTTCGCGGCGGCCCAGTTGCGGCCCGCCCAGCTGGAGTTCGAACTGGTGCTGGAGCGCGAGCCGGACAACGCCTTCGCCCACTTCGCGCTCGCCCGCACCCACGAGCGGTCCGGGCGCCCCGAGCAGGCCCGCCGGCACTTCCGGCTCGCCGCCGCCCTCGACCCGCAGCCCGAGTACCTGGAAGCGGCCCGCTTCGAGCGCTGAGCCGCAGCCGGCTCAGCGCTCGCGCGGAGGCTCGTACGGGGGCACGTCCGCCCCCGGCTGGTAGTGCGGGCCCTGATGGATGTGCCGGACGACGACGGCCAGGTCGACGGCGGCCAGCAGCGCGACCGCCGCGCAGGCGGCCGCCCACCCGGGACGGCCGGACAGCGAGAAGGCGGCCGCCCCGCCGACGGCCCAGATCAGTCCCCACAGGCTCAGCCAGAACCGCAGCCGCAGCGGACTGCGCGCGGTCACCGGCTCGTTCCCGGTACGCATGGCCATCGCCCCATCCCGTACGGAGGCCTCCGTTCCATGCTCCCACCCGGGGCGCGGCGCGTTAAGTGCCGCGGGCGGCGGCTGCGGCCGCGGTCAGGGATTGAGCTTGTTCACGGCCGTCGTTGTCGTCTTCTTGAAGGCGGGCACGGGAGCGTCGGGCAGGTTGCCCATCTGGCCCCACTTCACGACGGTGACGGTGGAGCCGTCGCGTCCGATCCCGTACATGTGCACGCCCGGCTCGGACTCCGGGATCGAGGTGCCCACCCCGTAGACGTGCGCGCCCTCCTCCACGGCCAGCTTCCCGTAGTCCTGCCAGGACGCCGTCCCGCCCGGGTTCGTGCGCAGCCACTCCGCGGCGCAGGCGGCGACCCGGCGCTCCAGGGTGGCGGCGAGCTTCGCTGCGGCGGCGCCGGAAGCGGTGCGTACGGAGATCTGGACGGCACCGGTGTCGAACTCGGTACCGAAGTCGCGGTGCCAGCTGCCGGCGGCCGGAAGCACCTGCTCCAGGCAGAAGGGCGCGCTCTCGGGCAGCCCCTTGGTGACCTTGCCCGGGTACCAGGCGGAGGAGGGGTGCGGGGGCAGGTCGGTGCCGTTCAGGAACCCGGGGGCGGTGGCGGCCGCGGCGGTGCCGGAGGCGGTCAGGGCGAGGGCGGCGGCCGCCGCGAGGACGGCGGCGGCGAGGGCCGAGGTGCTGGAGCGTCGGAACACGGTGTCTCCCCGTAAGAGGTGCGGTTGTGTGCGTCGTGCCGTGCGGCCGGTGGACGACCGCTACGAACAGCCTTCCCGCTCGGGGAGCGGGGGAGCGAGGTTTGCGGCGGAACCGGGACACTGGAACGGCTGTACGTGCCGTCACCTGCGGGAACACCCCTGGCATGGGACGGAGTCACGGGAGGGGGAGCCTGGTGGGCGAGGCGGAGACCGAGGAATTCGCGCGGCTGATGCGGGAGCTGAAGGAGCGCGCCGGACTGAGCTACGGAACGCTCGCGCGCAAGCTGCACACGAGCACCTCGACACTGCACCGGTACTGCGCGGGGGAGGCGGTGCCGGCGGAGTTCGCCGTGGTGGACCGCTTCGCCCGGGCCTGCGGGGCCGCGCGGGAGGAGGCGGTGGACCTGCACCGCGCCTGGCTGCTGGCGGACGCGCGACGCCGGTCGGCGGGCCGGGCCGCACCGGGGGCCGGGGCGGTCACGGGGGCGGGGGCGGGGGCGGAGGCGCGGGCCGCGTCGGGGGTGGGGACCGCGGCCGAGCCCGGGGGCTCCGGGGGCGAGCCCGGGGCCGGGGTCACGGGTGACGCGCGGGCCGGGGTCACGGGCGGTGCGCCGGCCGGGGCGGGGCGCTGGTACCGGCGGCGGGGTGTGGCGGTGGGTGCGGCCGGTGCGGCGGCGCTGTCCGTGGCCGTCGCGGTACTGGTGGCGGCGGGGCCCGGGCCGCGTACCCCCGGGGCGGGCCCGGCCGGGGCCGCCGGCCCCACGGCGGGGGCGGGCGTCGGGACGGCCGGGCCGGGGCGGGGCATGCCGAGCGGGCGGGACAGCACGCCCCCGGCGGCGCCGACGCCCGCGCCGGCACCCGCCGGGAGCGTCATCCCCGGCACCGGCTCGGGCACCGGCTCGGGCTCGGGCGCCGGTGCGGCGGCGCCTTCGCCGACCCCTCCGGCCGGGCCGGTGGCGACACCGCTCAAGGCGGCCGTCCGGTCCCACGTGTGGGCCGCCGGCTGTGACCACGCCTACCTCTCCGAGCGGGCCCCGGAATCCGTCCCCGCACCGCCCGTGGAGGCGGACGCGCCCGCCTGGGCACGGGCCCAGCGGGCCGTGCACGCCGGCACCCAGACCGTCGAGGTGACCCTGCACGGCACCGGGGAGGGGGCCGTGGTGCTCCAGGGGCTGGAGGTACGGGTAGACGCACGGCGGACCCCGCCGCCCTGGAACGTGTACCAGATGTCCCCGGGCTGCGGCGGCGGCCTCACCCCGGCCGGCTTCGCGGTGAACCTGGACGCGCCGAGGCCGCTGGCCCGGCCCGTCGCGGGCAACGACGCCGGCACCCGGCTCCCCGCGCCGGCCTTCCCCCTGCGCGTCTCGGCCACCGATCCGGTCGTGCTCCGGGTCACGGCGGCCGCCACGGGCTGCGACTGCGACTGGTACCTGGAACTGCGGTGGAGCGGGCCCGGCGGGTCCGGCACCCTCCGCCTCGACGACGACGGCGTCCCCTGGCGCACCAGTGCCGCGGCGGGCCGGCCCGAGTACGGCTTCGCGAGCGAGCTGGGCCGCTGGGCGCGCTGACCGCCGGCCGGGCGTATGCGCTGGTCAGCGGCGTTGTCAGTGGGCGCGCCTAGACTCGGGTGCAGTGGATCCGCCATGTCGGGCGGAGCCGAGCGCCAGGGAGGGGGACCCCGTGACCGCGCAGCCGCCGCCGCAGCCGTCGTTGCTGCGCCGCGCCGCCGTGTTCCTCCCCGCCGCCGTACCCCGGGAGGGGCGGGTGGCGTTCTGGTGCCCCGAGGGAGACCCCCTGCCCGAGCTGGGGACCCCGCATCCGCTGAAGGTGGTCCGGGCCCACGGGGACGGCGTCCGCACGCGTACCGTGCCCGCGGTGGCGCTGTCGGTGGCCGCCGCCCTGCCCGTGCTGGTACGGGCGGCCCGCAGCCCCGCCGCGCATCCCGCCACCCGCGCCTGGGGCACCGCCGCCGCGCAGGCGCTGGCCCTCGCCGCGCGCGGCCGCCTGCTGCCCGGGCTCACCGCCGACGGGGTCGACGCCTGGCGTGCCGGGCCGCTGGACGCCGAGGACGTCGGGTACCTGCGCGCCGTCGCGGCCGCCCTGCCGTACGAGGGGTACGCCACCCCGCTCGCCGGGCGCCGGCCGACCGCGCTGCCCGAGCCGGAGGCCCTGGTCCGGGCCTTCCTCGACGCCGTCGCCGACGTGCTGCCGCGTACGCCCGCCGCGCCCTTCGCCACCGGGCGGCCGTTCGCCGCCGTGGAGCCGCAGCGGGTGCCGGGGATACAGGAGTGGGCCGCGCAGGTCGCGGCCGGTGCCGATGCCGGGGTGGGGATCTCGCTCCGGCTGGACCTGTCCTCCTTCCGCCTGTTCGACGAGGCCGAGCCGGAGGACGTCCGCCGCGCCGGAGCCGCCGTGGTCCAGGTGCACAGCCTCGCCGACCCGACCCTGATCACCGACGCGGGGCAGCTGTGGGCCGGGACGGCGGGCGCCGGATTCGGCCCGCGCGCCCGGATCGACGCCGTGCTCGCGCTGCGCCGGGCGGCCAGGGTATGGCCGCCGCTGCTGCGCCTGCTCGACCAGCCGGTGCCCGACGCCCTCCCGCTGTCCGACCCCGAGCTCGAGGACCTGCTCGGCACCGCCGCGACCCGGCTGGCCGCCGCCGGGGTACTCGTGCACTGGCCGCGCGAGCTGGCCCGTACGCTCTCCGCGACCGCCGTCGTGCGCCCGGCCGCGCCCGGGTCCGCGACCGACGGCACCGCCTTCTTCGACGCGGCCGCCCTGTTCTCCTTCTCCTGGGAGCTGGCCCTCGGCGGGGACCGGCTCACCCCGGGCGAGATGGACGCGCTCGCGCAGGCCCACCGGCCCGTGGTGCGGCTGCGCGACCAGTGGGTGCGGGTCGATCCCGAACTCGTGCGCAGGGCGCGCAAGCGGGACCTGGGCCTGCTGGACCCGGTGGACGCGCTGGCCACCGTACTCACCGGCACGGCCGAGGTGGACGGCGAGGCGGTGCCCGCGGTCCCCGTGGGGGCGCTGGCCGCCCTGCGGGACCGGCTCGCCGGCGAGCCGGCCGCGGTCGCGGCGCCCGCGGCCCTGAAGGCGACCCTGCGGGACTACCAGCTGCGCGGGCTGGCCTGGCTGGACCTGATGACCTCCCTGGGGCTGGGCGGCTGCCTCGCCGACGACATGGGCCTGGGCAAGACCGTCACCCTGATCGCCCTGCACCTGCACCGGGACCGCCCCGAGCCCACCCTCGTGGTCTGCCCGGCGTCCCTGCTGGGCAACTGGCAGCGGGAGATCGAGAAGTTCGCCCCCGGCACCCCCGTACGCCGCTTCCACGGCGCCGGCCGCAGCCTCGACGGAGTGAGCGGGGGCTTCGTGCTCACCACGTACGGGACGATGCGCGCGGCGGCCGCCCGGCTGGCCGGGCACAGCTGGGGCATGGTCGTCGCGGACGAGGCCCAGCACGTGAAGAACCCCCACTCGGCCACCGCGAAGGCGCTGCGCACCATCCCCGCCCCGGCCCGCGTGGCCCTCACCGGGACTCCGGTCGAGAACAACCTCTCCGAGCTGTGGGCCCTGCTCGACTGGACGACCCCGGGACTGCTGGGCCCGCTCACCGCCTTCCGGGCCCGGCACGCCCGCCCGGTCGAGCACCAGCAGGAGGAGGACGGGGGCAACGAGGCGGCGGTGGCCCGGCTGGCCGCCCTCGTCCGGCCGTTCCTGCTGCGCCGCAAGAAGTCCGATCCCGGCATCGCGCCCGAGCTTCCCCCCAAGACGGAGACCGACCACCCGGTGTCGCTGACCCGGGAACAGGTCTCCCTGTACCAGGCCGCGGTGGACGAGGCGATGGCCGTGATCGAGGGCAGCGAGGGCATCGGGCGGCGCGGCATGATCATGAAGTTGCTGGCCTCGCTCAAGCAGATCTGCAACCACCCCGCGCAGTACCTGAAGGAGCAGGGCGTGCCGGGAGCCGGTCCCCGCATCGCGCACCGCTCGGGCAAACTCGCCCTGCTGGACGAGCTGCTGGACACGATCCTGGCCGAGGACGGCTCGGTCCTGGTCTTCACCCAGTACGTGACCATGGCCCGGATCCTGGAGCGGCACCTCACCGACCGGGGCATCGCCTCGCAGCTCCTGCACGGCGGTACCCCCGTCCCGCGGCGCGAGGAGCTCGTCGACCGTTTCCAGTCCGGCGAGGTCCCCGTCTTCCTGCTGTCCCTCAAGGCCGCGGGCACCGGCCTCAACCTGACCCGCGCCGGACACGTGATCCACTACGACCGCTGGTGGAACCCGGCCGTCGAGGAGCAGGCCACCGACCGCGCCTACCGCATCGGCCAGACCCAGCCCGTCCAGGTCCACCGCATCATCGCCGAAGGCACCGTGGAGGACCGCATCGCCGAACTGCTGGAGACCAAGCGGGCCCTGGCCGACGCAGTCCTCGGCTCCGGCGAGTCGGCGCTGACCGAGCTGACCGACCGCGAGCTGGCCGATCTCGTCTCCCTGCGGAGGCCGGCGTGATCACCGCGCGGGACGACCGCCGCCGCACCTTCGAGACCGTGCCCGCCGGGGCGGGGGCCGCGACCTGGTGGGGCCTGGCCTGGGTGGCCGCGCTGGAGGAGCGCGCGCAGGACGCCGCCCGTCTCCAGCGCGGTCAGGCCTACGCCGCCGAAGGCCATGTCGACGCCGTGACGGTCACCCCCGGCCGGATCGTGGCCTACGTCCGGGGCAGCCGGGCGCGCCCCTACCGCACCGAACTGTCCCTGCCCGCCTTCGCGGACGCCGAGTGGTCCGTTCTGCTGGAGGCGCTGGCCGCCGACCCCTCGGCCCTCGCCGCGCTGCTGGAGCGGGAGGTCCCGCAGTCCCTCGCGGATACCCTGCTGCCCGGCGCGGGGGAGCTCGTGGCGCGCTGCTCCTGTCCGGACACGGTGCGGCCGCCCTGCAAGCACGCCGCGGCCCTCTGCTACCGGGCGGCCCGGCTCCTCGACACCGACCCCTTCGTCCTGCTGCTCCTTCGCGGCCGCGGTGAGCGCGAGCTCCTCGACGAACTGGCCCGGCGCAACGCCGCCCACGCGGCGCGCGAACAGCCCGGTGCCGCGCCGGACTTCCCCGGCGTCCCGGCCCGCGAGGCGCTCGCCCGGACCAGCCTGCCCCCGCTGCCCGCCCCGCTCCCCGCACCGGCCGCCGCGGGCCCGCCGCCGGCCTACCCCGCCGATCCGGCAGCGCCCGATCCGCTGGCGCTGGAGCAGCTCGCCGGTGACGCGGCCGCCCGCGCACTGGCCCTGCTCGGCACGGCCGAGGACCCCATCGCCGGGCTCACCCTCTGGCAGGACGCCGTCCGGCTAGCCTCGGCGCACCCCACCTCCGGCCTCACCGGCTCCGCCCGCGCCCTCTACCGCGACCTGGCCCGGGCGACCGGCCGCAGCACCACGGACCTGGCCCGCGCGGCCGCGGCATGGCGGCAGGGGGGCCTGCCCGCGCTCACCGTCCTCGAAGAGCCCTGGGACCCTCCGGCCGGGCCCTTCGACCGGGCCCGCCCCGCCCTGCTCGCCGCCGGACAGGGTTCCTTCCGCCCCGAGCGCAACCGCCTCACCGCCCGGACCCGTCAGCTCCGTCTGAGCCGTGAGGGCCTCTGGTACGCCTACGAGTCACGCCCGGAGGCCGCCGACTGGTGGCCCACCGCCGGCCCGTCCCCTGACCCGGTCACCGCCCTGCTGCGCTGACCTTCCCCGCCCAGGCGGCCAGGGCGGCGAAGTCCCGTTCGCGCAGGCCGTGACGGGGGTGGATGCGCAGCAGGAGGCTCGGAGCCGGGTGGTGGGAGGCGACCCAGGCACGGTCCTGCGGGGTGATCATGTCGTCGACCCACGCGAAGGGCCGGCCGGCCGCCCATTCGAGCAGCGGGCGGGTCTTCCAGGAGAGGCCGTCGGGGTCCCGGGCGAAGAGCTCCGGCCACTCCACCACGGGCAGGTCGGAGGGGAGCCCGATGTGCGGGGCGATCAGGGTGTTGGCCTGGTGCGTCCAGGCCGTGGCCCAGGCGAGGTCGAAGGGCAGGGCCCGCAGCCGGGCGCCGTGGGAGGGATGGAGGCGCACCCGGGCACCGCGCCGGGCCTTGCGGGACTCCGGGTCGCGGTAGGAGAGCCAGACGTCCGGGCGCATCCGGTGGCTCGTATAGCCGCGCAGGCCGGCGAAGAGGGACCGGAACGGGTTCAGCGGGCCGTCCACGTCGAGCAGCAGGAGCGGTCGTTCAGTCATGAAGTAGGCACTACCCAGTACACGATGGAGTGAAATGCCTACCGGCCCTATAACCCGAACGGGTTTACCGCGTTGTTTCCGGTGCGGGCTCGATGCCCCTGGAACCCCTCCGGAAGGCAGGAAAACTGATGCGTCACACTCGTCGGAATGGCTTGATCGCGGTGATGGTCGCGGGTGGCGGACTGGCTGTCGCGGGGGTGGGCGGCCTCGCGCACGCCGACGCCGAAGCGGACGGGCAGGCCCAGAGATCCCCGGGGCTGCTCTCCGGGAACCTGGTGCAGCTGCCCGTGCACACCCCGGTGAACGTGTGCGGGAACACCGTGAGCGTGGTCGGTGTGCTCAACCCGGCGGCGGGCAACGGCTGTACGAACGCGGCCCCCGGTGGCGGGAAGCCGGACCCGCGGCCCTCCCATCCGTCGAAACCGGGGTCCGGGAACGGGGGAGGCGGCGCGGTGGCCGAGGGAGGGGCGAAGGGTTCTCCCGGGCTGCTGTCCGGTAACGGCCTGCAGCTTCCCGTCGATCTCCCGCTGAACGTCAGCGGGAACTCCGTGAACGTCGTCGGCATCGGCAACGGCTCCCACGGCAACACCGCCGAGAACGGCGGGACCCCGCCCGGCGGGAAGCCGGCGCAGCCGCCCGCCGCGCAGCCGCCGGTCTCCCCGCGGCCGGTGACCCCGCCCGCCGCGACGGCCCCCACCGCCCTCGCCCCGGGACAGGATCCGTCGGCCCTGGCCAGCACCGGATCCGACGGACTCGGCTACCTGCTGCCCGGCAGCGGCGCCCTGCTGCTCGGCGGAGCACTCCTCTACCGCCGCTTCCGCCTCAACTGACGCTCCCCGCACGCCAGCCGTCCAGGACGGCGTCGATCCGCGCCGCCAGCCGGGCCCGCGCCGCGAACCGCGGCACCCCCGCCATCAGAAGCGCGTCGTACTCGGTGTCGGTGTGCCGCACGGCGGCCCGTACCGCCACCGACACCGCCTGCTCGTCCAGTGCCCGGCCGGCGGCGGTACGCCCGACCCGGCCGCTGCCGCGCACCGAGGCGTGGGCGGCGATCGCCTGCGCGCGGTCGGGCGGGCAGCCGGGGAACAGCCGCCGTATCTCGGCCGCGAAGGCCGCGGTGAAGCGGACGTCCTCGGCCGCGCGGCGCAGCCGGTCGCGCTCCCGGCGGCGGGCCCGGGCATCGGCGTCGGCCAGGCAGGCGCGCTCGGCGCGGGCCAGCGCGGTGTCCTCCACCAGCAGCCCCTGGCGTTCGTAGCGGCGGCGGCCCTTGTGCCGGCGCACCACGACGGCGTGCAGCGAACTGCCCTCCCGCGCCCGGCGGGTGAGCGCCGCGTCACCGCGCGGCAGGTACACGAGATGGCCGAGGTCGGCGCAGTCCAGGCAGCGGGGCACCCCGGACTCGCGGACGAGGTGCCGCAGCGGTCCCCGTCGGCAGGCGGCGCAGTGGATCGGCTTCTGTGACTCGAAGACGACGAGACTCATGCCGTTGTGATACCGCTCGTCGGCGCCCCTATCACCTTGCGGAGTAAGGTCGTTGGTCTTTCATTAAATCCGACTGAAACTCATGAGGTTCGTCTACCGTGAGCCGACGGCAAGGAGGGGCACATGGGTGGACGACAGGCGACGGTACGGCGCCCGAGAGCGTCGGGAGCCTCCAGAGCGGCGGTGCCCTCGGGCCTCACCGGCCGGGAGGTCGTCATACCGCCCGGCGGTTGCACGGGATGGCACTACCACCACGTGCCGCTCATGGCGGTGGTCAAGTCGGGGACCCTGACCCGCTTCCTCGCCGACGGCGCCGTGGAGGTGCACCCGACGGGGGCCACCTTCGTCGAACCGGCGGGCGCCGACAACGTACACCTCGGCCGGAACCTCGGCTCCCGGCCCGTGGTCCTCCAGGTGACCTGCGGCCTGGCCGAGGACGACCCCTGGTCGGTGCCGGCCCCGGCCCCGCTCGACGCCGTTCCCTGCCGCTGCCCCGAGGACCCCCGGTGCGCCGCTCAGACCAGTCGGCGTATCTCCCCGCGCACCCGGTAGAAGCCCCCGCTGGCCGCGTGCAGGCCGTCCACCACGTACCGCGCTCCGGCCTCCCGGATACCGCGCGGGAACTGTACGTTCCAGCCGTGCTCGAAGCCCTCCGAGACCACCTGCACCCGCATCCGCCCTCCCTGCTGGACGCACTCCACCACCACACCGCCGGCCGGGACCGAGGCCACCGAAACCGTCGCCACCGCCGAGGCGGAGGCCGCCGGGGTGAAGACCGGCAGCGCCGCCGCCGACTTCACGTCCACCGCGGTCGGGACGGAACCCTGCTGCGCCGCGGCGATCGCCGCTTCGCTCGCGTCCACGCACACCAGCGACCCGTCCGTGGTGACGAGGTAGAGCCGCTCGTCCAGGTACTGCATCGAGAGCGCGGAACCGCCGCCGGTGCCCAGCTTCCACAGCCGCCGCCCGTCGGCGTCGAAGCAGTACACCGAGGAGGACGAGTCCCCGGCGAAGACGTGACGGCCGTCCGGAGAGGTCGCGCACGAGTACACCGCCGCGTCGCACGGGTACGAGGCCTCGACCCGGCCCGTCGCCTTCGACAGGCGCTGCACGGTGTTGCGTACCGTACCCGCGTACACGGCGTGCTCCTCCTGCCAGCCGAACAGCACCCCGCCGGGCGTGGCCGTGTGCCACAACTGGCCGGTGCCGTCGGCCGCGTAGGCCGTCACACCGCTGCTGTGCCCGTGGTACACGGCCCGCTCGTCCGCCCGGACCATCCAGGCGCCGGTCCCCGAGGACTTCCGGGACCACTGGTGCTCGTCCTCGTGGTCGATGACCGTCAGACCGCCGCCCGCGTCCGAGACGTTGAGCACGCCCTCGTGGATGTCGAGCCAGTAGATGTCCACGTCCGCCGCTATCCCGTACGCCCCGAACGGCACCTTCGAGGACAGGTCGTACACCGTGCCGTCGTCACAGCCCGCGTATATCCAGAACTCGTCCGCGACCAGGCACTTCACCCCGTCCGGCAGGGAGTAGCGGGCCAGTACCTCGCCGCCGTGGCTCACCGTGTAGACGTCCCCCGCCTGGTTGCCGACCCAGCAGCGGTCCTCGTCCACGTGGATGCCGAAGGCCGAGGAACCGGTGCGGAAGCGCCACAGCACCGGCGCCACCGCGCGGGCCGTCGACGGCGCCGAGGCCACTTGCCGGCGGGTGACCGAGCGGGCGGCGCGCGCCCCCCGGACCGCCGGGGCGTACCCCTTGCGGACCTTCTCGCCGATCTTCTTGGCGGCGGCCGCGCGGGCCTTCTCGGCCGTGGGGAAGGAGGAGCTCTGCAGCTGGCCGGCGGCGCCGATGCGGCCGTAGCGCACCGAGACGGCGGTGCCGTCGACGGTCACCTCGTAGAACTTGTGCGCCGCGCCGTCCTCCTGCGACAGCTCCAGATACGTCGTCTCCCGAGCCATGACAGACCCCTCCCCAAGAGCAGGGCCGCCGGCTCCTGTCCACCGGTGATCCCTCGTGAAAAACGTTAGGGCGCACCACTGACAATGGGCCGGTGAAGCTGGAAGCGATCACCTGGCAGCGGATGGCCGAGCGGCTCGCCGGTCATCTGGACGACTCCCGCGGCCCCGCGGGCGAGGAGCGCACGTGGCGACGCGTCGGCATCGACGGCGCGCCGGCGGCCGGTACCGGGGTCCTCGCGGGGGAGCTCGCCGACGCGCTGCGCTCGCGCGGGCGGTCCGTGCTCGTGGTCGCGGCCGGGGGCTTCCTGCGGCCGGCGTCGCTGCGGTTCGAGTTCGGGCGCGAGGACGTGGACGCGTACCTGGGGGGCTGGTACGACACGGGCGCGCTGTGGCGGGAGGTGTTCGGTCCGACGGATCCCGGCGGCAGCGGGCGGGTGCTGCCGGACCTGTGGGACCCGGTGCGGGACCGGGCGACCCGCAGCCCGTACGCCGAACTGCCGCCGGGCGGCGTGCTGGTGGTCCACGGGCCGCTGCTGCTGGGGCACTGGTTCCCGTTCGACCTGAGCGTCCACATCAGCCTCTCCGAGGGGGCGCTGGCGCGGCGCACGGAGGAGGCGGAGCGGTGGACGCTGCCGGCGTTCGCCCGCTACGAGAGGGAGACCGGCCCGGGGACGGCCGCGGACGTGCTGGTCCGCGCGGACGACCCGCGGCACCCGGCCTGGACGGGCGTGCGGTAGCCCCGGCCCGGCCCGTAGCCCCGGCCGGGTGAGGTGCCCGCGCCGGGAGGCACCGCTGCGCCCCCGGCCGGGCCGCTACGGGCGGCCGCCCAGGCGGGTGACCGCGCTGGCCGCCGCGCGGCAGCCGGCGCGGGCCGATTCCGCCGGGCCGGCCCCCGAGAGGCGGGCCGCCAGGAAGCCGCCCGTGAAGGCGTCCCCGGCGCCCGTGGTGTCCACCGCCTCCGCCGGCTCCGCCTCGACCTCGGCGGTGATCCGGCCGTCCTCCGCGACGAGCGCTCCGCCGGGGCCCCGGGTGACCACCACCAGCGGCACCCGGCGGCTGAGCTCCTCCGCCGCCCGGGCCGGTTCCCGTACGCCGGCCAGCAGCCGGGCCTCGTCCTCGTTCGGCAGGAGTACGCCGGCCCCCGCCACGGCCGCCAGGAAGCGCTCGGGGCCGAGCCCGGCCAGGAACCCCGCCGAGGCGGGGTCGACGCTGACGGGCACCCCGCGGGTCCGGGCGGCCCGCAGCGCGACCAGGGCCAGCTCCCGGCTGCTGTCCGAGAAGAACAGGTAGCCCGACAGGTGCAGGTGCCCGGCACCGTCCAGCAGGGCCGGCACCCAGTCGGCGGGGCACAGCCGCAGCGAGGCCCCGCTGTCGGTCAGGAACGTCCGCTCCGCGTCCCCGCCGACCAGCGCCACCACCGTCCCCGTCGGCTCCGCCGGGTCCACCACCAGCCGGGGCCGTACTCCCGCCTCGACCAGGGCCCGCTCGTGCCAGTGGGCCGACTCGCACCCCACCCGCGCGAGGAGGCGTACCTCCGAGGCGCCCGTACGGGCCGCCCAGCAGGCGGCGTTGGCGCCGGCCCCGCCCGGGAGGGTGCGGATGCGGGCGGTGGTGTCGGTGGCCGGGGTCAGGGGTCCGCGGTGCACCGCCACCACGTCCGTCACCACGTCGCCGACCACCAGCAGGGCGGCCGTCACGCGCGGGCCGCCCAGGCCCGGGCGATGCGGGCGCCGAGCCGCACGTTGCCCCGGACCGCCGCCAGGTTCGCCTCCAGCGAGGCGCCGCCGGTCGCGCGCACCAGGAACCCCAGCAGGAACGGTGTCACCGCCTGCCCCGTGATGCCCCGTTCGCGGCACTCGGCCAGCGCCTCGGCCAGGACCCGGTCGTGCAGCGCCGGATCCAGCTGCTCCGCCTCCGCCACCGGGTTGGCGACGAGCAGCGCCGCCTCGGGTCCGCCGAGGTCGTCCTGGGCGGCCATCACCGCCGCCACCTCCTCCGGCTTCCGCACCGTCCAGTCGACCGGCTCTCCCGAGTCGGTCAGGTAGAAGCCGGGGAAGCGGTCCGTCCGGTAGCCCAGGACGCCGACGCCGAGGGTTTCGAGGCGCTGGAGCGTGGCCGGCACGTCCAGGATCGACTTCACCCCCGCGCACACCACCGTGATCCGGGTCCGGGCGAGCAGCGACAGGTCCGCCGACTCGTCCTGCGAGAGCGTCCACTCCCGGTGTACGCCGCCGAGCCCGCCCGTGGCGAACACCCGCAGCCCCGCCCGCGCGGCCAGGAACGCCGTCGCCGACACCGTGGTCGCCCCGGTCGCCCCGGTGGCGAGGGCGGGCGCGAGGTCCCGGTGGCCCAGCTTGCGCACGCCCTCGCCCGTAGCGATCCGCTCCAGCGCGGCCTTGTCGAGGCCCGCCCGGGCCACCCCGTCCACCACGGCGACGGTCGCCGGGACCGCGCCCTCCGCCCGGACCAGGTCCTCCAGTTCCAGCCCCGCCTCCAGATTGCGGGGACGCGGCAGACCGTGCGAGATGATCGTCGACTCCAGGGCGACGACGGGCCGGCGAGCGGCGAGCGCCTCGCGTACCTCATCCGACAGGACCGGTCCCCCGGGCAGGGGTGCAGTTGCTCTGTGCTGTGGCATGTCCCCATCCCTGGCACGGGATTCCCGCCGCCAAACGCCACCCGTCCCGCTCCGGCGCGAACCCGTCCGGGCGGCGCCCCCGGAAGGACCGCTCCCGGACCGGGCCCCGCACCGGGCCGCACACCATGCCGTGCCCCGTGCCGTCCGCCCTGCCGGTCGCCGGGGACGAGCGGGCCGCTCTGGCCGAAAGCCGCCGGGCGCTCCGGCGCGCGCGGCCCGTGGCGCTGACGCGCTCGACGGAATGACGCGCCGGAGGCGCCCGCGCTGGACGCTCTGGTCACCCCGTGAACGGGGCGGCGGCCCTACGCTGACGCAGCATGAGCACCCGTCACCACGAAGCCCCCGCCTCCTTCGCCGTGTCCGTCGCGGACGTCCCCGACGCCGAGCTGGAGCCCGAGGAGCTCGACCCCGCGCGGATCGTCTCCGGCACCCCGGTCGTGACCGGGAAGGTGCTGTGGGAGTCGGCGGACGGCTCGCAGGTCCGGGGGATCTGGCAGATCACCCCCGGGGTGGTCACCGACACCGAGGCCGACGAACTGTTCGTGGTGGTCAGCGGCCGCGCCACCATCGAGGTCGAGGGCGGCGCGGGCTTCGAGGTGGGGCCGGGCTCGGCCTGTGTGCTGCGGGAGGGCGACCGGACCACCTGGACGGTCCACGAGACGCTCCGCAAGGCCTACCACATCAACTGCTGAGATCCCCCGGCTCGGTGCGTGCCGCGTACCGCCGGGCGGTGAACAGGGCGAGCGCCGCCATCGGCAGCAGCAGGGCCGCACTGATCGCGTTGAGCCAGCCGTAACCGGCCTGGGACATGATCAGCCCGGCGGCCGCCCCGCCCACGGCGGCGGCGGTGTTCATCGTCAGGTCGCCCAGGCCCTGCACGGCGGCCCGCGCGGCCTGCGGTACCGAGTCGGTCAGCAGCGCCGAGCCGACGACGATCCCGGCGGACCAGCCGAGCCCGAGCAGGAAGAGGCCGGCCGCGCTCTGGGCGTGGTTCCCGCCGGCCGTGCCGGCGAGCAGGGCGGCGATGGACAGCAGCCCGGCGGTGAGCCCGATCACGGACAGCCGGCCGAGCCGGTCGGCGAGCCAGCCCATGACGGGGGAGAAGGCGAACATGCCCGCGATGTGGCCGCTGATCACCAGGCCGATGAGCCGCAGGTCGGCGCCGTGGTGACCGAGGTCGACGGGGGTCATCACCATGATCGACACCATGGCGGTGTGCGACACGGCGACGGTGAGCAGCGCGAGCCGGGCCCGCGGTGATGCCTTGACGGCGGCGACGCCGGCGCGCAGCGAGCGGGCCTGCCGGGACTGCTCGCCGGAACCGGCCAGGGCCCGGGCGGTCAGCAGCGGGTCCGGCCTCAGGAACACGGCGAGCAGGGCGCCGGTGAGTACGAAGACGGCGCCGGCCCATACGAAGGGTCCCGCCGTCTGGGGTATGGAGGTGCCGGCGAAGCTGTCGCTGGCGGGGGCGGAGAGGTTGGGGCCGAGCACCGCGCCCAGGGTGGAGGCCCAGACGACCAGCGAGATCGCGCGGGCCCGCCGGTCGGGCGCGGCGAGGTCGGTGGCGGCGAAGCGGGCCTGGAAGGTGGCGCAGGAGGCCGCGCCGAAGGCGGCCATGCCGACCAGCAGCAGCGGGAAGTTGTCGACGACGGCGGCCAGGACGACCAGGGCCGCGCCGAGCGCGCCGATCGCGTACGCCACCACCAGTCCCCACCGGCGCCCGCGCGCGGTCATCAGGGCGGCGAGCGGCAGCGAGAACAGCGCGGTGCCGATCACGGCGGCGGTGGAAGCGACCCCGGACAGGGCCTCGGTGCCGCTGATCTCGGTGGCCAGTACGGGGGCCAGGGCGACGCTGATCGGCACGCCCAGGCCGCCCAGCATCTGGCTGGCCATCAGCACGGCGGAGGTCCGGCGCTGGAGCCGGGGCAGTGCCGCCGCGTCGACGGGCGCGGGCGTGGCCTTGGTGCCGGCGGAGGTTCCGGGAGCGGCGCTCACGCCTGGCACCGCCGTCGCGGGGGTTCGGCGGAGGCGGACGGGAGGGGGCCTGGTGCGGCGGGAGTGGTCACGGCGGCAGTTTCCCACCGTCGGCCGCGCGGGGGAACCGCGTATCGCGGCCCGGGGTCCCGTCGCCACCCGCTGTCACCGCCGCGACGGCGCGCGCGGCTCAGAACAGGGGCTGCGGGAGCACGCCCTCCAGCGCGAGCAGGATCCGCTTGGTCTCCACCCCGCCCCCGAAGCCGCCGATGCCCCCGTCGTTCTCGACCACGCGGTGGCAGGCCACGACCACGGGCAGGGGATTGGAGCCCATGGCGTTGCCCACGGCCTGGGCCGCCCCCGGCTGCCCGGCCCGGGCGGCCAGCTCCCCGTACCCGACGACCGATCCGTACGGCACCGAGCGGTCGAGCTCCAGCAGCACCTGCCGGTTGAAACCTGAGCTGAGCCGCCAGTCCAGCGGCAGCTCGAAGCGCCGCAGCGAACCGGCGAAGTAGGCGGCCAGCTGGCGTATCGGCTCGGCGAGCAGCACCTCCTCGCCCGGGTCCGGCCGCCACGCGTCGGCGCCGAGCCGGGAGACGAGCGAGCCGATCATCCGGCCGGCCCGGTCCGGGCGCGCGTGGAACTCGACCCGGACCAGACCCTCGGGGGTCGCGGCCAGGAGCAGGGGACCGATGTCGCTGGGCACGACGGTCCATTCGAGGTGCGGCCCGCGGGGCCGCTCGGTGCTGTCCACGTCTCCACCGTACGGCCCGCCACCGACAGCGCGGACGGGTTCGCGCACGCCACCGCCGCGCCGGGCCCTCAGAAGCCGAGCGCGGCGTTGCGCACCACGTCGGGCGCGTTGGTGATGATCCCGTCCACGCCCATGTCCCGTACCTTGCGGGCCGTGGCCGCGTCGTCCACGATCCAGGTGTCCACCTCCATGGGCCTGCCGTGGGCTCCCAGCAGGCCGTGCACCGCCCTCACCCAGTCCGCGGAGATCGTGGTGTGCCAGGGGTTGATCCGGTCCGTGAACCGCGCGTAGCGCGGCAGCTCGGCCACGGGCGGGGTGCCCAGGAAGGCCGTCACCAGGCCGGGGTGCAGTTCGTGCACGGTGCGTACGGAATCGGCGCTGAAGCTCTGTACCACCAGGCGGTCCGGGACGTGGTCCTCGTCCAGCCAGCCGGCCTCGTCCAGGAGCTCCAGCGTCTCCTCCTCGATCCCCGGGTAGAGCTCCGGCTTCTTGATCTCCAGCAGCAGCTTCTGCCGGTTCTCCTCGACCCGCTCCAGGTACGCGCGCAGGGTCGGGACCCGGGCGCCCGCGAAGCGGGGTGCGAACCAGCTCCCCGCGTCCAGCCGCCCGATCTCCTCCGCCGTGAAGTCCCTGACCCGCCACGGCCTGCGGTCGGGGAAGACCTGCTCGACGTCGGTGGTGCGGGCGAGGGTGTCGTCGTGGACCACCACCAGCTCGCCGTCCTTGGTCCGCTGGACGTCGTTCTCGACCCAGTCGAAGCCCAGCCGCCTCGCCAGGTCGATCGCTTCGAGGGTGTTCTCCGGGGCGTAGGCGGAAGCCCCCCGGTGGGCGTACACGACGGGGCCCAGGACCCCGCTCGCGGCATCGGGGGAGCCGGGGCCGGCGGCGGCCGGGGAGGCCGTCCCGCCCAGCACCGCGAGGGTGAAGCCCAGGATCGCGGCGGCGGCCGCGGTGGCGGGTCGGACGTACATGTGCTTTCTCCTCGGGTCGTGAGCCCTGTTCCTGCGTCAGACGGGCGCGGAGCGGCAGACGTTGCGGCGATGCACTTCACGGCGGAGCGTTCACCGCGATCATGGGCTCGAAGATCACCGGGACGCCACCGAACTACGACAAACAGACCGGAAAGGAGGAGATCCACTCCGCCCGCCGGACCTGTCGAGGGCTCCCCGGACCCGTCGGGAGGGCGTGCGTGTCAGTGCGGGGTCGTACGGTGGACTCATGCGGCCCGTATCGAAGATCGAACGCACGGTGGCACCCTTTGAGGTCGTCAGCCCGTACCAGCCCAGCGGTGACCAGCCGGCGGCCATCGCCGAGCTGGAGAAGCGCATCCGCGCAGGTGAGAAGGACGTCGTACTGCTCGGCGCGACGGGCACGGGCAAGTCCGCGACCACGGCCTGGATGATCGAGAGGCTCCAGCGCCCCACGCTGGTGATGGCGCCGAACAAGACGCTGGCCGCCCAGCTGGCGAACGAGTTCCGCGAGCTCCTGCCGAACAACGCCGTCGAGTACTTCGTCTCGTACTACGACTACTACCAGCCCGAGGCCTACGTACCGCAGTCGGACACCTACATCGAGAAGGACTCCTCGATCAACGAGGAGGTCGAGCGGCTGCGCCACTCCGCGACGAACTCGCTGCTGACCCGGCGCGACGTGATCGTCGTCGCCTCCGTGTCCTGCATCTACGGCCTCGGCACCCCGCAGGAGTACGTGGACCGGATGGTCTCCCTCAAGGTGGGCGAGGAGATCGACCGGGACCAGCTGCTGCGCCGCTTCGTCGACATCCAGTACACCCGCAACGACCTCGCCTTCACCCGCGGCACCTTCCGGGTGCGCGGCGACACCATCGAGATCTTCCCGGTCTACGAGGAACTGGCCGTCCGGATCGAGATGTTCGGCGACGAGATCGAGGCGCTCTCCACCCTGCACCCGCTGACCGGCGAGGTCATCAGCGAGGACCGCGAGCTCTACGTCTTCCCCGCCAGCCACTACGTCGCCGGCCCCGAGCGCATGGAGAAGGCGATCACCGGCATCGAGGCCGAGCTCGCCGAGCGGCTCGCGGAGCTGGAGAAGCAGGGCAAGATGCTGGAGGCGCAGCGGCTGCGCATGCGCACCACCTACGACCTGGAGATGATGCGCCAGATCGGCTCCTGCTCCGGGATCGAGAACTACTCCCTGCACATGGACGACCGCGAGCGCGGCTCGGCCCCCAACACCCTCATCGACTACTTCCCCGAGGACTTCCTCCTCGTCATCGACGAGTCGCACGTCACGGTGCCGCAGATCGGGGCGATGTACGAGGGCGACGCCTCGCGCAAGCGGACCCTGGTCGACCACGGCTTCCGGCTGCCGTCCGCGCTCGACAACCGGCCGCTGAAGTGGGAGGAATTCCTGGAGCGGGTCGGCCAGACCGTCTACCTGTCGGCCACCCCCGGAAAGTACGAGCTCTCCCGCTCCGACGGCTTCGTCGAGCAGATCATCCGCCCCACCGGCCTCGTCGACCCCGAGGTCGTCGTCAAGCCCACCGAGGGCCAGATCGACGACCTGGTGCACGAGATCCGCGCCCGGGTGGAGAAGGACGAGCGGGTCCTGGTCACCACCCTCACCAAGAAGATGGCCGAGGACCTCACCGACTACTTCCTGGAGCTGGGCATCCAGGTCCGGTACCTGCACAGCGACGTCGACACCCTGCGCCGCATCGAGCTGCTGCGCGAGCTGCGGGCCGGCGAGTACGACGTCCTGGTCGGCATCAACCTGCTCCGCGAGGGCCTCGACCTGCCCGAGGTGTCGCTCGTGGCGATCCTCGACGCCGACAAGGAGGGCTTCCTGCGCTCGGGGACCTCCCTCATCCAGACCATCGGCCGCGCCGCCCGCAACGTCTCCGGCCAGGTCCACATGTACGCGGACAAGATGACCCCGGCGATGGAGAAGGCCATCGACGAGACCAACCGGCGCCGCGAGAAGCAGATCGCGTACAACACGGCGCACGGGATCGACCCGCAGCCGCTGCGCAAGAAGATCAACGACATCGTCGCCACCATCGCCCGCGAGGAGCTGGACACCGAGCAGCTCCTCGGCACCGGCTACCGCCAGACCAAGGACGGCAAGGCCGCCAAGGCACCGGTCCCCGCGCTCGGCGGCGCGGCGGCGGCCAAGGGCAAGGCCGGCAAGGCGGCGAAGGGCGCGGCGGCCGCGACGCCCACCGACCGGCCCGCCGCCGAACTGGCCGCGCTCATCGAGCAGATGACCGAGCGGATGCGGGCGGCGGCGGCCGAGCTCCAGTTCGAGGTGGCCGCCCGGATCCGGGACGAGGTGGGCGAGCTCAAGAAGGAGCTTCGCCAGATGAGGGAAGCGGGCCTCGCCTGACCCGTGGGCGGTCAGTAGGGTGTGGAAACGCCGCAGGTGCACGCTGCGGGCCTTTAGGGGCGGGCTATGGAGAGGGGAACGCGCGTGACGGTCAACATGACCAAGGGTCAGGCCATCAGTCTGCAGAAGGCGGACGGCGGCACGCTGACCGCGGTCCGGATGGGCCTCGGCTGGCAGGCGGCCAAGCGCCGCGGCCTGTTCGGGTCGCGGACGCGGGAGATCGACCTGGACGCGTCGGCAGTGCTCTTCGCCGACAAGCAGCCGGTGGACGTGGTGTTCTTCCGGCACCTGCAGAGCGACGACGGCTCGGTCCGCCACACCGGCGACAACCTGGTCGGCGGCGTGGGCCAGGGCGGGGACGACGAGGCCATCCTCGTCGACCTCCAGCGGGTCCCGGTCCACATCGACACGATCGTCTTCACGGTGAACTCGTTCACCGGCCAGACCTTCCAGGAGGTCCAGAACGCCTTCTGCCGCATCGTCGACGAGACCAACGGCCAGGAACTGGCCCGCTACACCCTCGACGGCGGCGGCCAGTACACCGCGCAGATCATGGCGAAGGTGTCCCGGGCCGGTGCCGGCTGGCAGATGACGGCCCTCGGAAACCCGGCCAACGGCCGGACCTTCCAGGACCTGATGCCGGCGATCCTGCCGCACCTGTAAGACCGCACCAACAAGAGAAGAAGGCACGGGGGAGGGGCTGCACGATGACGGCCGAACTGGTCCGGGGGCAGAACCACCCCGTGCCCCACGACAGGATCGAGGTCAGGGTCTCGGCGGGCACACCCGTGCTCGCCCTGGCGGCCCTGGCCGACGAGCAGGGCCGCCTCGCGGGCCCCGGGGCGCTGGCCCGTCCGGGCGCCCCGGCCCCGTCCTGGATACGGCTGCCGGGGGAGGTCGCCGACCGGCACACGCTGACCGTCGACCTCGACGCCGTCGCCGCGGAGGTCCACCGGATCGGCCTGCTCCTCGTCCTGCCGCCCGGCGGGCCGCTGGGCTTCGGCTCCGCACCGGCCGCGCACACGGCGGTGGCCACTCCCGGCGGGCCCGAGTTCGCCGGTTTTACCCTGACCGGGCTGGACGCCGAGACGGCCGTGGTGGCCCTGGAGCTCTACCGGCGCCAGGGCGCATGGAAGGTCCGGGCCGTCGGCCAGGGGTACGCCGAAGGGCTGGGCGCCCTGCTCACCGACGGCGGCCTGGCCGCGCCGGAGGCCGCCGAGCTGGCCGGTGCCGCCCTCCGGGAGGCCGCCGGGCCGGCCGGTGCCGCCCTCGCGGAGGCCGGCGGGCCCGGCGGGGGAGACCGCACGCCCGCCGCCCCGCCCCCGCAGGCCCAGGGCGCGCCGCGCGCCGGCCGGCGGCCCGCGCCCGCCCCCGAGTCGCCGGAGCCCGTCCCGGTCTCCGGAGTCCCCCACGCCGGCACCCCCGGCCCCGCGCCGGCCACCCCCGGGGACACCGCGGCCGGCCCGCCCACCATCGACTACGCGCACCCGCGCCGTCGGCGCACCAGCACCGAAGCTCCCGAGCCGGCCCCCCGGCCCGCGCCCGCCGCCGAACCCGGCCGACCCCCGGCCCCGGTCGCCGGGGACGCGGGCGGCTGGTCCATGGACGAGCGGCTCTACAACCAGGTCTGGGGCATGTTCGAGGACCTGGCCCGCACCGTCGCCGCCTACCGCGGCGCCGTCGACTTCGCCGACGCGCGGCTGGACCGCGAACTGGACGAGGCCCTGTCCGACCCGCGCCACCGCATCGGCGGCGCGGGTGACTCCGCGCGCGACACCGCCCGGGCCCGCCGGGACGATCTGGTCGCGCAGGCCAGGGCCGCCCTCGACCGGGACCTGGCCCAGCTGGTCGCCGAGTCCGAGGTGGTCGAGCCCGCGCTGCCGGCCGCGTACGCCCGCTGGGACAGCCCCGTCTGGCACGGCGGGGGCGTGCCCGAGGAGGCCCCGCTGGCGCTGCGCCTGGGCAACCTGAGCCTGCCCGAGATGCCGGGCCTGCGGATCCCGATGCTGATGCGGCTCCCGCTGGAGCGCGGGCTGTGGATCGACAACGGCCGCACCGGCTCCGAGACCGCCATGGCCATGGACACCGACCGGCTGCGCCGCGCCGCCATGGACATGGCCGTCGCGCACGCCGTACGGCTGCTCGCGGTCCACCCCGCCGACCGGATCTCCGTCCACGTCATCGACGCCGCCGGGGCGGGTGCCGCCTCCCTGGCCCCGCTGGTGCGCGCCGGAGTGCTCGCTGCGCCGCCCGCCGCCGGCGCCGAGGGGGTCGCGCGGACCCTGGCGCGGCTGACGCGGCGCGTGGACCTCGTACAGATGGCGCTGCGGGCCGGCGCCCCCGAGGAGCTGCCCGCCGACGTGGACCGGGCCGAGCAGCTGCTGGTGGTGCACGACTTCCCGCACGGCTTCGACGACCGGGCGGTCACCCAGTTGCGCTACCTGGCCGACGAGGGCCCGGCGGTCGGGGTGTACCTGCTGATGGTCGCGGACCGCGACGAGGCCTCCGCGTACGGGCCGCTGCTGGATCCGCTGTGGCGCTCGCTGATGCGGCTGTCGCCGGTGCCGGACAGCCACCTCGCCGACCCCTGGGTCCAGCACGCCTGGACCTTCGAGCCGGACCTGCCCCCCGAGGGCAGTACGGTCCTCGACCGGGCCCTGGAGCGGGTGCGTCAGGCGCGGAGGGAGGCCCGCCCATGAGCGGGCCATGGGCGGTCCATGACCGGCCGGTGACCCCTTCTTGGTGAGCCCTTTACCTTTTGTCTCCTCCGCGGGTACTCTGGGACCCGCGGAGGGGAGTATTCCTGCTATTTCCTGCGCGGCGTGCCCGTCAATACGGACCACTGTGCTCATCTGGCGCGGTCGGTCCCGGGGCGCCGGCCCGCGGCCTGTGGCCGCCGGGTGGAAGAGACCTCCGGCAGCGATGACGCTGACCATGTGCTGAGCCATCCGCCGGAGGCGTGAATACTGTGGACGTTTCGTTGACCCTGTGGGTGCTGACCGTTGCCGGTCTGTGCATCCTCATCGGCGCCGATTTCCTCATCGGCCGCAAACCGCACGACGTTTCGATCAAGGAAGCGGGCATCTGGACCGTCGTCTGGATCGTGCTCGCCGCCCTCTTCGGCCTCGGCCTGCTGTTCTTCGGCAACGGCCAGGCCTCCCAGGAGTTCTTCGCCGGTTTCATCACCGAGAAGTCCCTGAGCGTGGACAACCTCTTCGTCTTCGTCCTGATCATGGCGAAGTTCTCCGTACCCTCCCACCTCCAGCAGCGCGTCCTGCTGGTGGGCGTACTGATCGCCCTCGTGCTCCGCGCGATCTTCATCGCGGCCGGCGCCGCGATCATCACCACCTTCTCGTGGGTCTTCTACCTCTTCGGCGCCTTCCTGATCTACACCGCCTGGAAGCTGATCCAGGAGGCCCGCAAGGACGAGGACGAGGAAGAGTTCGAGGAGAACCGCCTCCTCAAGTCGATCGAGAAGAAGTTCGGCGTCGCCGACCGCTACCACGGCACCAAGCTCTTCATCCAGAACAACGGCAAGCGCGTCCTGACCCCCCTGATGGTCGTCATGCTCGCCATCGGCACCACGGACGTGCTCTTCGCCCTGGACTCGATCCCCGCCATCTTCGGCCTCACCCAGGACCCGTACATCGTCTTCACCGCCAACGCCTTCGCCCTCATGGGTCTGCGCCAGCTGTACTTCCTGATCGGCGGCCTGCTCAAGAAGCTGGTCCACCTCAGCTACGGCCTGTCCGTGATCCTCGGCTTCATCGGCGTGAAGCTGGTGCTGCACGCCCTGCACGAGTCCGGGGTGCACGTCCCGCAGATCTCCATCCCGCTCTCCCTGGGCGTCATCTGCGGTGTCCTCGTGATCACCACCATCACCAGCCTGATCGCCTCGAAGAAGCAGGCGGCGGCCGAGGCCTCCGCCGCGGAGGCCAAGAGCGTCGACGCCTGACCGGCCGACCGTACGGAAAGGGCCCGGGAGCACGCTCCCGGGCCCTTTCCGTACGTCCCCGCTACAGCGGCCCGAGGTCGGCGATCGTCTCCGGAACCTCCCGGAGCCTGCGGAGTATCCCCGTCACCCGCAGGGAGAGCTCGTTCGCCGCCGTCGCCTCCATCGCGTGGTCCAGGCCCGCCGCCGTGGCCGCCTCCCGCACGTCCTTCACGTTCTCGTTCAGGTCGCCCACCATCTCGGCGGCCGCGGTGACCTGCCGCTCCAGCTCCTGGACCAGCCGGTGCAGCGTCTGCGTCGGCGTCTCCTCCGGCGCGTCGGCGGAGCCCGCCGGATCGCCGGCCGCCGATCCGGCCGCCGCGTCCGCCCCGCCCGCCGGCTGGTCGGGCCCGATACCGCCGGCCGGGCCCCGCCGGGTGTACGCGCGGGTGCCGGACTCCTTCGTGAAGGTCCGGTTGAACCAGGCCCGAGTGGCGGTGCCGCTCGTCGGGGCCCCGGTCGCGTCGACCTGGCCGGGCCTGCGGTCCCCCTCGTTCATCGCGTCGAAGATCTCCCGCAGCAGCCCGACGGCCACCACCGGGTTCTTGCGCATCGCCTCCAGGACGTTCGACACGGTACGGCGGACCTTCTGGGCCTCCCTGCCCTCGTCGTCCTCCCGCTGGCCGACGATGGAACCGCGGTCGGCGTCGATGATGTCGAAGGAGGCCAGCCAGTGGGGGGTGCGGAAGAGCAGGAGCTCCTCGAACGCCTCCCGGTCGGTGTCGGCCGAGGCCAGCAGCTCCGGCAGCCGACGCCCGGAAAGGGTGATCCCCTTGTGGCCGTGCGCCCGCGTGAGGACCTCCGCGACACGCGGGTTCCACGGGCCGGCGAAGGACTCGGACGTCAGCGCGGACCACGCCCTGACCCGCCGGTTGATGTCCTTGCTGACGAGCTGGGACGCCGCGGGCTCGCCCAGGGCGGACCGGATCTGGGCGCGCTTGGCGGCCTCGGACGGCACCGGGAAGAGCTCCGTCAGCAGCCGCATCGACCGGATGTCGCGCAGCTCCGCCGTCGTCGCGTCGGCGGGCACGCCCGGGAGCTCGGTCACCGGCGCGAGACCGGCGAGCACATCGGCCGTCCGGTCGTCGAGCAGCCCATGGGCGCAGTAGGCGCCGAGCACACCGCGCCCCAGGGCCCGCCCGCGGTCGTTGGGCCCGAACTCGAGCGGCGGGTGGACGTGGTCGCGGCGGTTGCTGCCCTGCACGATGCGGAACAGCCGCTCCGGCGCGGAGGAGCCGATCACCAGCTGGGACTCCACCGAGGCGATCGCCTTGGCGCGGTGCGCCCGGCTGTCCGTGTTCCCGGCCAGCTCGGCGGCCGCGTATTCCTGGTTGAGCAGTTCGGACAGGGCGGCCAGCCAGTAGCTCGGATTGACCGAGATGCGGTTGTCGTCCTGCCCCAGCTTCTTGAACGGGACACCGGTGAGCACCTCGGAGGAGGAGACGTCGAAGAGCTGCTGGCGGTACTTCGTCCGGTTGTTGCCGCGCACGGCCATCCAGCCCCAGTACGACGACGGGTAGCGCGACCGGCCGTCCGGCTGCTCCGGCGGCTCCTCGGCCAGGCCGAAGTGCTGGGCGACGTACATGCAGGGCTCGACCTGGCCGTTGAGCGCCAGGTCCTCCAGCAGGTCGTACGTGCGCATCCCGTCGTGGTTCTCCAGCGAGTTCGCGGCCTGGTCCACCCGCGCGACCAGCGCGTCACGGGTGGCCGCGGTGCTCTCCAGCGCGGTGAACGTCCGCTCGGAGCCGTCCTCCGTCAGGCGCGTCCACGGCCTGACACGGGAGGGGGTGGGGGAGCCGTGGGGCTGGGCGGGGTTCGCGACGGAATGCCACTCCGAGCTGATGCGCTCGTTGTGCTCCCAGACGACGCCCCCGACGCCGTGCATGTTCACGGTGGCCAGCATCATCTGGCCGGCGTCGGTGCGCACCCACCGGTACCGGTCGGGCCGCAGCCGCCGGACGCCGTCGGGTTCGTCCTCGGGATTCGTCAACGAGTCCTTCGGGCGGACGACGAACGGCGCGATGGTCTCCAGGGCGGCACGGGGCGCGGTGACGCCCTTGGTGGCCAGGACGGCATCCACCCATTTCTCCTGCCACTCACGGGTGGCCGGCTGGGGGAAGGGGCCGGGAGGCGGCGTGGACATGCTGGTTCTCCACTCTGCGGGGCTGGCTCGGAACGGCGGTGCCCGGCCGCCGTACGGAGACGCCCGCACGGCGGCCGGGCAGGGTTACTTCTTCAGGAAGAGCGCCGCGACGGCTGCGGCGGCGGCCAGCCCGGCGATGACGACCGTGACGACCTGGATCGGCCAGCGACGGCTCTCCAGCGCCCGCAGACGGGATTCGTGGTCCGTGATCCGGTCGGCGGAATCCCGGATCCCGTCGAGCTTCGAGGACAAGGTGGCGAGGGAGTCCCGCACGGCCCTCAGCTCGGAATGGAAGTCCGCGGCGAAATACCCCGGAGCCTGCCAGGAAGGGGGCGGGAGTACCGGCTGGTGCGGTACGTACTGCGCGGCGAAGAAGCCCGCCGCCGGTAAGTGCCCGCCGCCGCCCTGGGCGGCCGGAGCGGAGTGGTCGTCGGGTGAGGGCGTCATGAGTGGTCCTCGGAGCGATGCGTTCGCCACGTCGGGCCGGTACGGTCCGGCTCGTCCGCCGGCGCACCCGGTCAGGGCGCCGGGGAGTGGGCTGATGGCCGCACGCACGCCTGGCCGGTAGCCGTCAGCGGTCCGCTGCCGCCTGCTGGCGGTATGAGCCGAACACCGACCGCCTCTCCATGCGCTGCACCCGCCATCTCGGCACTCCGCCGGGCGCCGGCGGAGCACATGCGAGACCTGGCCCTTCAGGTGAATTCCTGCACGGGCCGCGGGAGTTAGGCCCGGCATGAGGCGCGCTCCGTGCATATGGATACACCATCCGGACCACACCGGTCCGGCATACCGGTGATCTGCCGCCGCACGGGTCCGGAGGCCGGCGCCTCACACCACGGCCGGTTCGTTCCTCGCCGCCCGGGACGGGGCCGGCCGGGTCTCCGGGAGCAGGGCGAAGCAGCCGAGGCTGACCAGCGAGACCACCGTCAGGTACACCGCGACGCCCCACGGCGGGCCGGGGCCGTCCGACAGGGCCGTGGCCACGAGCGGGGTCAGCGCACCGCCCAGCACGCCCCCCAGGTTGTAGCCGACGGCCGCGCCAGTGCAGCGCAGGCGCGGGGCGTACAGCTCGGGCAGGTAGGCGCCGACCACGGCGAACATCGTCACCATCGCCAGCAGCGCGCCGACGCAGCCCACCGTCATCAGCAGCGGGTCCGCCGTGTCCAGCAGGGCGACGAAGGGGAACATCCACACCGCGCACGCCGCGCTGCCGGCCAGGCACAGCGGCCGGCGTCCCCAGCGGTCGCCGAGCACCGCCAGCACCGGGGTGGCCAGCCCCTTGAGCAGGACCGCCGCCATCACGATGGCCAGCATCACCGTACGGTCCACGCCGGCGCGGCCGGTGGCGTACGCGAGGGACCAGGTGGTGACCGAGTAGAAGACGGCGTACCCGACCGCCATCGCCCCGCCGGTCAGCAGCAGCAGCCGCCAGTGGCCGCGCACCACCTCGGCGAGCGGAGCGTCGGCCTGCCGGCCGGACGCGGCGAGCGCGCGGAACGCCGGGGTCTCCTCGACCGACCGGCGCAGCCACAGCCCGGCCAGCGCCAGCAGCCCGGCGGCCCAGAACGGCACCCGCCAGCCCCACGCGGTGAACTGGGCCTCGCTCAGGGTCCAGGACAGCGCCAGGGTCAGGCCGTTGGCCAGCAGGAAGCCGGCGGCCGGGCCCATCTGCGGGAAGCTCGACCACAGTCCGCGGCGCCGCTCCGGAGCGTGCTCGGCGGTCAGCAGGACCGCCCCGCCCCATTCACCGCCGAGGCCCAGCCCCTGGAGGAAGCGCAGCAGGAGCAGCAGGACGGGTGCGGCGATGCCGATGGCGTCGAAGGAGGGCACGCAGCCGACGGCCACTGTGGCGAGGCCGGTCAGGAGCAGCGAGCCGAGCAGCACGGGGCGGCGGCCGTAGCGGTCGCCGATGTGTCCGAAGAGGACGGAGCCGAGCGGGCGGGCGAGGAAGCCGACTCCGAACGTGCCGAAGGCGGCGAGGGTTCCGGCGAGCGGGGAGAAGGAGGGGAAGAAGAGCGGGCCGAGCACCAGGGCGGCGGCCGTGCCGTAGACGAAGAAGTCGTAGAACTCGATGGCGGTGCCGACCAGGGAGGCGATGGCCAGCCGCAGCATCGAGGGGGAGGAGGGCGGGGCGGGGTCTCGTTGCATGGTGCAGCAACTACCTCAGTCCCCGCCTCCAGGACAGGCGTTCGGTCAAGGTCGACCGGAAGGAGTGCCCTGCGCCGCGGTATTGACCCGGCCGGCGAGCGCGTCCGCGGGCACGGACGCGCTCGCGGGGTCACCAGCCGCGCTCGCGCCACTCCGCGAGGTGCGGGCGCTCGGTGCCGAGCGTGGTGTCGTTCCCGTGGCCCGGGTAGACCCAGGTCTCGTCCGGCAGCCGCTCGAAGAGCTTGTGCTGGACGTCGTCGATGAGGCGGGTGAAGTTCTCCGCGTCGCCCCACGTGTTGCCCACGCCGCCCGGGAAGAGGCAGTCGCCGGTGAACACGTGCGGGTGCCCGTGCGGGTCGTCGTAGATCAGCGCGATCGAGCCGGGGGTGTGCCCGGCCAGGTGGCGCGCGGTCAGGGAGACCCGCCCGACGGTGATGGTGTCCCCGTCCTCGACCAGGACGTCCGTGGCGACGGGGATGCCCTCCGCGTCGTGGGCGCCCGCGTAGGTCCGCGCGCCCGTGGCGTCGACGACCGCCTGGAGGGCGCCCCAGTGGTCGCCGTGCCGGTGCGTGGTGACGACGGACGCGATGCCGTCGTCGCCGATCAGCTGCAGCAGCGTGTCCGCCTCGGCTGCCGCGTCGATCAGCAGCTGCTCGCCGGTGGCCCGGCAGCGCAGCAGGTACGCGTTGTTGTTCATCGAACCGACCGCGACCTTGGAAATCATCAGGTCGGCGAGTTCGTGCACGTCGGCGGGACCGCCGACCTTGACCGCTCCGCTGTACGTCATGTCGGAATCCTAGAGCGCGGGGAGCTCGGGCAGGCGGTCGCCGGCCTCGACGGTGAGGCGGGCGCCCTTGAGGCCGCGGCCGGCCAGCCAGCCGAGCAGCTCGTCCTTCGGGCCGCTGAGGGTCACCGGGGTGCCCTCGGTGCCGCCCGTGCGGGCGACGGGCTCGCCGCCGGGGAGGGTGAGGGTGACCGGCGGGACGTCGGGGCGGCCGGACCAGCGGTCGGCGAGGAAGGCGATCTCCCGGTCGGTGAACTCTTCCAGGAGGTCGCGGAGCTCGTAGCCGATGTTCAGGTCGACGTGGTGGAGCTCGATCTCGACGAGCCGGCGGAAGGGCACGTTGGCGGCGAGGTCGGTGACGCCGTTGCGCAGCTCGACGGTGCGCTGCCAGTCCTGGTCGGTTTCCGTGGTGGCGAGGAAGCGGGCCCCGGAATCACGGAGGTCCGTCAGGTGTTCTTCCAGGGGCCGGCCTGCGTCGCGCTCGATGTCCGCGTCGCGGGCGGCGGCGCTCTCGTACATGGGGCGGCCCTCGAAGACGTTCACGAGGGCGTCGGCGTTGCGCGCCAGGTGGGCCAGGATGTGGCCGCGGGTCCATCCCGGGAGGTGTGACTCCTCGGAGAGGGAGGCGTTGTCCAGTTTCGCGACCGCGTTCAGCAGCCGTTCCGTGGCTTCACGTACAGATGCCAGGTCGTGCACATGATCAGTCATGGGTCCGAGCCTAGTGGCCGCGGGGCCCCGGCCACACGATCGGGTGAAGCGGGCTTGCGAGTGCCGTAAATCGAATGTGCGTGCTATACGCTCGGGAGTCAGACTCCATCCCATCGCAGAGGCGCCCCCCATACCCTGGACAGTCGGGGCCCGTGCCCCCGCTCACTCAAGAAAGGTGCGACCGGCGTGACCGACCGTCTCATCGTTCGTGGCGCTCGCGAGCACAACCTGAAGAACGTCTCGCTCGACCTGCCCCGCGACTCGCTCATCGTCTTCACCGGGCTCTCCGGCTCGGGCAAGTCCTCCCTGGCCTTCGACACGATCTTCGCCGAGGGCCAGCGCCGCTACGTGGAGTCGCTCTCCTCCTACGCCCGGCAGTTCCTGGGGCAGATGGACAAGCCCGACGTCGACTTCATCGAGGGCCTCTCCCCGGCCGTCTCGATCGACCAGAAGTCGACCTCGCGCAACCCCCGCTCCACCGTCGGCACCATCACCGAGGTCTACGACTACCTCCGCCTGCTCTTCGCCCGCATCGGCAAGCCGCACTGCCCCGAGTGCCGCCGCCCGATCTCCCGGCAGTCGCCGCAGGCGATCGTCGACAAGGTCCTCGCCCTCCCCGAGGGCAGCCGCTTCCAGGTGCTGTCCCCGCTGGTCCGCGAGCGCAAGGGCGAGTTCGTCGACCTCTTCGCGGACCTCCAGACCAAGGGCTACAGCCGGGCGCGGGTGGACGGGCAGACCGTCCAGCTCTCCGAGCCGCCCACGCTGAAGAAGCAGGAGAAGCACACCATCGAGGTGGTCGTCGACCGCCTCACCGTCAAGGACAGCGCCAAGCGCCGGCTCACCGACTCCGTCGAGACCGCGCTGGGCCTCTCCGGCGGCATGGTGATCCTGGACTTCGTCGACCTCGCCGAGGACGACCCCGAGCGCGAGCGGATGTACTCCGAGCACCTCTACTGCCCGTACGACGACCTGTCCTTCGAGGAGCTGGAGCCGCGCTCCTTCTCCTTCAACTCGCCCTTCGGCGCCTGCCCCGAGTGCACCGGCATCGGCACGCGCATGGAGGTCGACCCCGAGCTGATCGTCCCGGACGAGGACAAGTCCCTGGACGAGGGCGCCGTCTCGCCGTGGGCGCTCGGCCACACCAAGGACTACTTCCAGCGGCTGATCGGCGCGCTCGCCGGGGAGCTGGGTTTCCGGACCGACATCCCGTGGGCCGGGCTGCCGCAGCGCGCCCGGAAGGCGCTGCTGTACGGCCACAAGACCCAGATCGAGGTCCGCTACCGCAACCGGTACGGGCGCGAGCGGGCGTACACGACGGCTTTCGAGGGCGCCGTGCCCTTCGTCAAGCGCCGGCACGCCGAGTCCGAGAGCGACGCCAGCCGCGAGCGCTTCGAGGGCTACATGCGAGAGGTGCCCTGCCCGACCTGCGAGGGCACCCGCCTCAAGCCGATCGTGCTCGCGGTGACGGTGATGGAGCGGTCCATCGCCGAGGTCGCGGCGATGTCGATCAGCGAGTGCGCCGACTTCCTGGGGCGGCTGAAGCTGGACGCCCGCGACAAGAAGATCGCCGAGCGGGTCCTCAAGGAGGTCAACGAGCGGCTGCGCTTCCTCGTGGACGTGGGCCTGGACTACCTCTCCCTCAACCGTGCCGCCGGCACCCTGTCGGGCGGCGAGGCCCAGCGCATCCGGCTCGCCACGCAGATCGGCTCCGGCCTGGTCGGCGTGCTGTACGTGCTGGACGAGCCGTCCATCGGCCTGCACCAGCGGGACAACCACCGGCTGATCGAGACGCTGGTACGGCTGCGGGACATGGGCAACACCCTCATCGTCGTCGAGCACGACGAGGACACCATCAAGGTGGCCGACTGGGTCGTGGACATCGGCCCCGGCGCCGGCGAGCACGGCGGCAAGGTGGTGCACAGCGGCTCGCTGAAGGAGCTGCTGGAGAACGGCGATTCGATGACCGGCCAGTACCTGTCCGGCAAGAAGTCGATCCCCGTGCCCGACGTACGCCGCCCCGTGAACGGCGACCGAAGGCTCACCGTGCACGGCGCCAAGGAGAACAACCTGCGGGACATCGACGTGTCCTTCCCGCTGGGCGTGCTCACCGCGGTCACCGGTGTCTCCGGCTCCGGCAAGTCGACACTGGTCAACGACATCCTGTACACGCACCTGGCGCGCGAGCTGAACGGCGCCCGGTCGGTACCGGGCCGCCACACGCGGGTCGAGGGTGACGACCTGGTGGACAAGGTCGTCCATGTCGACCAGTCGCCGATCGGCCGCACCCCGCGGTCCAACCCGGCGACGTACACGGGCGTCTTCGACCACGTGCGCAGGCTCTTCGCGGAGACCATGGAGGCGAAGGTGCGCGGTTACCTGCCGGGCCGCTTCTCCTTCAACGTCAAGGGCGGCCGGTGCGAGAACTGCTCCGGTGACGGCACCATCAAGATCGAGATGAACTTCCTGCCGGACGTGTACGTCCCGTGCGAGGTGTGCCACGGCGACCGGTACAACCGGGAGACGTTGGAGGTCCACTACAAGGGCAAGTCCATCGCCGAAGTCCTGAACATGCCGATCGAGGAGGCGCTGGACTTCTTCGAGGCCGTACCGACGATCGCGCGGCACCTGCGCACGCTGAACGAGGTGGGGCTGGGCTACGTCCGCCTCGGCCAGTCCGCGCCGACCCTGTCGGGCGGTGAGGCGCAGCGCGTCAAGCTGGCCTCGGAGCTGCAGAAGCGGTCGACGGGCCGGACGGTCTACGTACTGGACGAGCCGACGACGGGTCTGCACTTCGAGGATATCTCGAAGCTGATCAAGGTGCTGTCCGGGCTGGTGGACAAGGGGAACTCGGTGATCGTCATCGAGCACAACCTCGACGTCATCAAGACCGCCGACTGGGTCGTCGACATGGGCCCCGAGGGCGGGTACGGCGGCGGCCTGGTGGTGGCCGAGGGCACGCCCGAGCAGGTCGCGTCGGTCGGCGCGAGCCACACGGGCAAGTTCCTGCGGGACATCCTCGGATCGGAGCGGATCTCCGACGCGGGTGCGCCCGCGGCTCCGGCCAGGCGGGCGAAGAAGGCGGCGCCCGCCGCGAAGAAGGCGGCGCCCGCCGCGAAGAAGGCGGCCCCGGCCAAGAAGACGGCGGCCCGCACCCGCAAGGCGTAGCCCCTGGTCCCGGCCGTCGCCGGGACCTGTGGGCCGCCGGCGGGAGCGGCGGCGGTACCGCCCCGGTCGCCGGGGAGGTGCGGCCGCCCTTCCCGCGCGGCGGGGCGCGCAGGCCCCGGTCAGCGGCCGAGTTCCAGCTCCGCCGCGTACGGGGGCTCGGCGCCCGCCCGGGTGCAGGTCAGCGCGGCGGCGCGGGCCGCGTAGGCCAGCACGTCCGGCCAGTCCGCCGCGCCCGGGTCCGGGATCCCGGCGAGCCGGTGCAGCAGCGCCGCGTTGACGGTGTCGCCCGCGCCGATCGTGTCGGCCACGGCGACCGGGCGGGCCGCCGCGCTGTGCTCCGCGCCGTCCGAGGTCCACACCGTCAGGCCCGCCGCGCCCCGGGTCAGCACCACCGCCGACGGGCCGGCCGCCAGCCAGTCCCCGGCCCGGCCGCCCAGCCAGGCCGCGTCCTCTTCCGACAGCTTGAGCACGGACACGTACGGCAGCCAGCCCAGGAACCGTTCCCGGTACGCGGCCGGGTCCGCGATCAGCGCCGGGCGGACGTTGGGGTCCAGCAGGGTCAGCAGCCCGCGCCGGGACTCCCGCCGCAGCAGCGCCTCGTACGCGGACGCGCCCGGCTCCAGCACCAGTGAGCAGGTGCCGAGCGCGAGGGCCCGCGCCCCCGGGGGCAGCTCGGGCGGCAGCGCGAAGAGCCGGTCGGCGGTCCCCTCGACGTAGAAGCCGTACACGGCCGAGCCGTCCGGCCCGAGCGAGGGCACGGCCAGCGTGGTCGGCTCGGGCCCGCGCTGCACCAGCGACAGGTCCACCCCGGCGGCCCGCAGCCCGGCAAGCAGGCTCTCGCCGAAGCCGTCCGAGGACACCCGGGAGCAGAAGGCGACCTCGGCGCCCAGCCGGCCCAGCGCCAGGGCGGTGTTGTAGGGCCCGCCACCGGGCCGGGGCAGCAGCGCGCCCCGCGGCCGTTCGACGGGCACGAGGTCGATCAGGGCTTCTCCACCGACGACGATCACGCGGGGGAAGGTATCCCATCGGACGCCGGTATCGTCGGGTGGAGCCCGCCCCGGGGCCCGTCACTCGTGCAGGAGAACCGCATGTCCGCGTCGCAGTCCGCCGCCCGCCGTACCGTGCTCAAGGGAGCCGCCGCGCTGGCCGGGGCCGTGGGCGCGGGGACGGCGCTCACCGCGTGCTCCACCGAGACCAACAGCGGTGCCGGCAGCCCGGCCGTCCCGAAGGAGCCGGTCGAGCTGGGCGGGGTGGCCGACGTGCCGGTCGGCGGCGCGAAGCTGTTCCGCGAGCGCAAGGTCGTCGTCAGCTGCCAGGCGGAGGGCCAGTACAAGGCGTTCAGCGCCCAGTGCACCCACGCCGGCTGCGTCCTGGACAAGATCGTCGAGGGTGAGGGCAACTGCCCCTGCCACGGCAGCCGTTTCGACGTCACCACCGGCAAGGTCCTGCGCGGCCCCGCCACCGACCCGCTGCCGGCCGTCCCGGTCAAGGCGGAGAACGGCAGGCTGATCGCGGGATAGCGGCCGCCCGCCGGGGCCGCCCGCCGGGCCCGCCCGCCGCCGGCCGCCCGCCGGCCGCCCCCGCCCGCCGGGCGACGCCCCGGCGGGGGTGCGGACCGGCCGCGCGGCCTACTCCCAGTCCCAGGCGATCCCCAGGATCCCGCACCGGACGCCCTCTTCCACCAGGTGCACCGCCCGGTGGCGGCCGCTCGGGGTGAGGTCGCCGAGGGCGGTGCGCGGGGACCGGGGGCCCGCGCGGGAGAAGCGGCGGCAGCGCACCGGCAGGGCCGCCTCGTCGAAGGAGACCTGGAGCATGTACTGCCCGCCCGCGTAGCTGAAGCCCCGTACGTACTCCGTACTGCGCCCGCCGGTGCCGTCCTCGATGCCGTAGCCGAAGACGTACGTGTCCCCGCGCCGCAGCCGCGCGTCGAACAGCAGCTCCGCCACCACCACCCCGGCCTCCCGGTGGCAGCGCACCCGGCCCGTGCGGCAGTTCTCGTACGCCGTCACCTCCACCCGCGTCGCGTCGCAGCCCGGATCGCCGTGGTGGACGGCGAGGTAGCGGTCGACGCCGTCGCGGTGGGCCCGGACGATCTGCTGCGACTCCCGGGTGCGCAGCTCGCCGCCCGGCCCGATGCGGACCCGCTCGTGGTGGCCGAGCGAGTGCAGGCCGCCGTCCGCCGGGAGCTCCAGCCCGGCCAGCAGCTGTTCCACCGCCGCGCCCACGCTCACCAGCGCCCGGTACGAGCGGGTGGCCGGGCGGGCGCCGGAGGCGGGGACGGGGTCGGCCAGCAGGCGCAGCAGGGCGCCCGCGGGCAGCTCAAGGATCTCCTCCAGGGCGGAGACCGCCCGCAGGGACTCGGGACGGCGCGGCCTCCGGGCACCCTGCTGCCAGTAACTGAGGCTGGTCACCCCGACCTTGACGCCGCGTGCCGCGAGATGGTGCCGCACGCGGTGCAGGGGCAGGCCGCGGGCGGCGAGGGCGGCGCGCAGCGCGAGGTGGAAGGGGCCTGTGCCGAGCAGCGCGCCCAGCTCCGCCGGGGCTGCCGTGTCTGACCGGTCGCCGGTGGGCCGCATGGCGACTCCTCTGTGAACGTTCACGCGCGCCGGGTGGGGGGCCGGGCCGGTGGTGCCGGGGACCTGGTGGAACGGCGGCAACCGTTCACACCGCAGCCACACCGTTCACACTGCAATGTCACCGCGTATTGAAGCGTGTTGACCTGATCGCGACAACACCCTGATGCTCCTCCACAGCGTCCGGACGCGCTCCCCCCCCCACACCTCGAGTCCCCACCTCGGGAGGAACGCGATGCGCAACAGAAGCGGGCGGCTGTCCCTGGCCGCCATGATCTCCGCCCTGCTCCTCGTCCTGCTGCCCGTCGGCATCGGCGCCGGTACCGCCACCGCCGCCGGCACGGGCGCGGACACCGCGAGCACGGCCCTGGCGTACAAGCGGCTCGACATCACCATGCAGGCGCAGCAGAAGAGCAACTGGTGCTGGGCCGCGGGCGGCAACACCATCGCCACCTGGTTCGGCCGCACCTACAGCCAGAACCAGTTCTGCAACGCAGCCTTCAACCGTCAGCAGGGCACCGAGTGCCCCAACAACCAGGCCACGCTGGGCAACGTCCAGACCGCCCTGCGCTGGGCCGGCATCAACGCCGGCAGCTATGTGAACGGCTGGCTCCAGTACTCGACCGTACAGACCGAGATCAACGCCAACCGGCCGGTCGAGACCCGCATCCAGTGGTCCAACGGCGGGGGCCACATGCACGTCGTCTACGGCTACGACACCGCCGGCAGCTGGGTCTACTGGGGCGACCCCTGGCCCTCCAGCGACCGCTACAACTGGGCCTCCCACGCCTGGTACGTGGACAACAGCACCTTCTCCTGGACCCACTCCCTCTACCGGATCGGGGCGTGACCGCCATGACCCTGCGCGCCTCCGCCGCCGTCCTCGCGGCCGCCGCCGTCCTGTGGGCCACGGGCGGGCAGGCTTCCGCCGCCCCCGTACCGCAGCCCCAGAGCGTCACCGCCGAGAGCAGGGCGGCCGCCCGCGAGGCCGCCGCCGCGCCCGCCACCTTGGCGACGCTCTCCCGGTTCTTCGCCCGCGAGGGGAGGATCCCGGAGGCCGAGGCCCAGCCCCGGATCGAGGGTGAGGTGACCCCGGTGAGCTACCTGTCGCCCGACTTCGTCGCCGGGAAGGCCGAGGCGCCGGTCGCCCGCCTGGAGTTCCTGGCGAGCGCGGCCGTCTCCTCGGACGGGCAGAAGGCGGCCCTGTGGACCGCGAGGACCGGGGCCGGCTGGCAGGTGGTGAACATCGCCACCGGCGACGACGAGTTCCGCTACGCCCGGCTGGGCGCGGAGAGACTGCCCGGCGGGACGGTGTTCCGCGAGCCGCAGACCGACGCCTGGTACGTGGCACGGGAGGACCGGGTGCTGCCGCTGGACGAGGACGCCGCGCAGGCCGTGGGCGACCGGGGGACGACGCTGGCCGGGTACCGGGCCCGGGTGACGAAGCTGTACGGGGACAAGCTGCCGGCGTCCGCGTACGCGAAGGAGGGCAGGGCCGGGGGCTTCGCCGACGCGGGCGGGGGCGCCGGTGCCGGGCCCGCCGGCGCGCCGGTGGCGGTGGGCGCCGGGGCGCTGGCGCTGGGAGCGGCCGGGGCGGTAGCCCTGCTGCGGCGGCGCCGCACCGGCCTCGGGGCGTAACCCCGGCCCCGGCCCCACCCGCCCGCGGGGCCCGGCACCCGCCCGGGCCCCGCGAGGCCGGGCGCCCGCGAGGCCGGGCTCCGCGAGCCGCCCCGCAGGCCCGCCCCCCGGCCGCCTCCGTCGTTCCGCCCCTCCGGCTGCCGCCGGGGGAGGGCGCCCCCTCGGGCCCGGCCCGGACGCCGCCGGGCCCGGGCGGGCCCACGCCGGCGGGACCGATTCCGCACCGGCCGGGCCGCCCGGTGGTGCGGGGGGTTGTCGGCCCCCGCCAGTAGGGTGGTTGGCATGGCCGACCCTTCCAGCTACCGTCCCGAGCCCGGGCAGGTCCCCGACTCCCCGGGGGTCTACAAGTTCCGCGACGACCACCGCCGGGTGATCTACGTCGGGAAGGCCAAGAGCCTGCGCCAGCGCCTGGCGAGCTACTTCCAGGACATCGCCGGCCTGCACCCCCGCACCGCCACCATGGTCACCACGGCCGCCTCCGTCGAGTGGACCGTCGTGTCCACCGAGGTCGAGGCGCTCCAGCTCGAGTACTCCTGGATCAAGGAGTACGACCCCCGGTTCAACGTCAAGTACCGGGACGACAAGAGCTACCCCTCCCTCGCCGTGACCATGAACGAGGTGTACCCGCGGGTCCAGGTCATGCGCGGGCCCAAGAAGAAGGGCGTGCGCTACTTCGGCCCGTACGGGCACGCCTGGGCCATCCGCGAGACCGTCGACCTGATGCTGCGCGTCTTCCCGGTGCGGACCTGCTCCGCCGGCGTGTTCAAGCGGTCCGCGCAGATCGGCCGTCCCTGCCTCCTCGGCTACATCGGCAAGTGCTCCGCGCCCTGCGTCGGCCGGGTCACCCCCGATGAGCACCGCGAACTCGCCGAGGACTTCTGCGACTTCATGGCGGGACGGACCGGCACCTACCTCTCGCGGCTCGAGAAGCAGATGCACGAGGCCGCCGAGGAGATGGAGTACGAGAAGGCCGCCAGGCTGCGCGACGACATAGGCGCCCTGCGCCGCGCGATGGAGAAGAACGCCGTCGTGCTCGCCGACGCCACCGACGCCGACCTCATCGCGGTCGCCGAGGACGAGCTGGAGGCGGCCGTGCAGATCTTCCACGTCCGCGGCGGCCGGGTCCGCGGCCAGCGCGGCTGGGTCACCGACAAGGTCGAGGCGGTGGACACCGCCGGGCTCGTCGAGCACGCCCTCCAGCAGCTGTACGGGGAGGAGAAGGGCGAAGCCGTCCCCAAGGAGGTGCTGGTACCGGCGCTCCCCGAGGACACGCCCGCCCTCAGCCAGTGGCTCGCCGGCCGCCGCGGATCCGGCGTCAGCCTGCGCATCCCGCAGCGCGGGGACAAGAAGTCCCTGATGGAGACCGTCCACCGCAACGCCCAGCAGTCCCTCGCCCTGCACAAGACCAAGCGCGCCAGCGACCTCACCACCCGCTCCCGGGCCCTGGAGGAGATCGCCGAGGCCCTGGAGCTGGACGGTGCGCCCCTGCGCATCGAGTGCTTCGACATCTCCCACCTCCAGGGGGAGGACGTCGTGGCGTCGATGGTGGTGTTCGAGGACGGCCTGGCCAGGAAGAGCGAGTACCGCAGGTTCCAGATCAAGGGCTTCGAGGGCCAGGACGACGTCCGGTCCATGCACGAGGTCGTCTCCCGGCGCTTCCGCCGCTACCTCCAGGAGAAGCTGAAGACGGGGGAGTGGTCCCCCGAGGACGGCGAGCCCGAGGACGACGGGCGGCCCAGGCGTTTCGCGTACCCCCCGCAGCTCGTCGTCGTCGACGGCGGGCAGCCCCAGGTGGCGGCCGCCAAGCGGGCCCTGGAGGAGCTCGGGATCGACGACGTGGCGGTGTGCGGGCTCGCCAAGCGGCTGGAGGAGGTCTGGCTGCCCGGAGAGGACGACCCCGTCGTGCTGCCCCGCACGAGCGAAGGCCTCTACCTGCTCCAGCGGGTGCGTGACGAAGCCCACCGGTTCGCCATCCGGTACCAGCGCGACAAGCGCGGAAAGCGCCTGAAGGCGGGCCCGCTGGACGAGGTTCCGGGCCTCGGAGAGAGCCGCAGGCTGGCCCTCGTGAAGCACTTCGGTTCGGTGAAGAAGCTGAGACAGGCGACAATCGACCAGATCTGCGAGGTCCCGGGCATAGGCCGCAAGACGGCGGAGACCGTGGCCGCCGCCCTCGCCGGGGCGGTTCCCGCCGGTCCTGCCGTCAACACGGCGACAGGAGAGATCATTGAGGACGAGGTGTCCGCACCTGCGGAGACATCGTCCGAACGGGGGACCGCGCCATGACCGAGCACGAGACCGCACAGACCGCACAGACCGCACACACGACCGGGCGCACGGCCGAGGACACGGCCGGGCACACGAACGAGCACGACCGAGACGGAGCACAGGTGAGTACGGGCACGACCGTGGAGCCCGGCGACAACGCCGAGGCGGCCATCCCCGAGCTGGTGATCATCTCCGGGATGTCCGGAGCCGGCCGCAGTACGGCGGCCAAGTGTCTGGAGGACCTCGGCTGGTTCGTCGTGGACAACCTCCCGCCGGCCCTCATCCCCACCATGGTGGAGCTCGGCGCCCGCTCCCAGGGCAACGTGGCGCGGATCGCCGTCGTCGTCGACGTCCGCGGCCGCCAGTTCTTCGACGCCCTGCGCGAGTCCCTCTCCGACCTGGAGGCCCGCGGCGTCACCCGCCGCATCGTCTTCCTGGAGTCCTCCGACGACGCGCTGGTCCGGCGTTTCGAGTCGGTCCGCCGCCCCCACCCGCTCCAGGGCGACGGCCGGATCGTCGACGGCATCGCCGCCGAGCGCGACCTGCTGCGGGAGCTGCGCGGTGACGCCGACCTGGTCATCGACACCTCCAGCCTGAACGTGCACGAGCTGCGCGCGAAGATGGACGCCCAGTTCGCGGGCGACGAGGAGCCCGAGCTGCGGGCCACCGTCATGTCCTTCGGCTTCAAGTACGGTCTGCCCGTCGACGCCGACCTCGTCGTCGACTGCCGCTTCATCCCCAACCCGCACTGGGTGCCCGAGCTGCGCCCCTTCACCGGGCTCAACGAGGAGGTGTCGGGCTACGTCTTCAGCCAGCCCGGCGCCAAGGAGTTCCTCGACCGCTACACCGAGCTGCTCCAGCTCATCGCCGCCGGCTACCGCCGGGAGGGCAAGCGGTACGTGACCATCGCGGTCGGATGCACCGGCGGCAAGCACCGCAGCGTGGCCATGTCCGAGAAGCTCGCCGCCCGCCTCGCGTCCGAGGGCGTCGAGACCGTCGTCGTCCACCGGGACATGGGGCGCGAGTGACCGGTCGGACCCTGCGGCTGCGCCGCCTGCGCCGCCTCACCCCCGGCCGGGGCGAGGAGGGCGCGGGCCGCGCCGGCCGCCGCGGCGCGGCGCCGAAGGTGGCCGCACCCAAGGTCGTCGCCCTCGGCGGCGGCATGGGCCTGTCGGCCTCCCTGGCCGCGCTGCGCCGGATCACCGGCGAACTCACGGCGGTGGTCACCGTCGCCGACGACGGCGGCTCCAGCGGCCGGCTCCGGGAGGAGCTGGGCGTGCTGCCCCCCGGCGACCTGCGCAAGGCGCTGGCCGCGCTGTGCGGGGACGACGACTGGGGGCAGACCTGGGCCCGGGTCATCCAGCACCGCTTCCAGTCCGAGGGCGACCTGCACGGCCACGCGGTCGGCAACCTGCTGATCGTCGCCCTCTGGGAGCAGCTCGGCGACCCAGTCCAGGCCCTCGACCTGGTCGGGAAGCTGCTGGGCGCGCAGGGCCGGGTGCTGCCGATGTCGGCGGTGCCGCTGGAGCTCCAGGCCCTGGTCAAGGGGCACGACCCGGCGCGCCCGAACGAGGTCGACACGGTCCGGGGGCAGGCCACGGTGGCCCTCACCCCCGGCGAGGTGCTCTCCGTGCAGGTCGTGCCGGCCGACCCGCCGGCCGTGCCGGAGGCCGTCGCCGCCGTGCTCGACGCCGACTGGGTGGTACTGGGCCCGGGGTCCTGGTTCTCCTCCGTGATCCCGCACCTGCTGGTGCCGGAACTGCTCGACGCGCTGGTGCAGACGAAGGCCCGCAGGGTCCTGTCACTGAACCTGGCACCGCAGCCCGGCGAAACCGAGGGCTTCTCTCCGCAGCGTCATTTGGAGGTTTTGGCCCGACACGCCCCTAAACTCGCCCTGGACGTGGTGCTGGCCGACGAGGCCGCCGTGCCCGACCGCGAGTCCCTCGCCGATGCCGCGAAACGGTTCGGTGCCGCGGTCGAGCTGGCTCCAGTGGCCTGGCGTGGGGGTACCTCCCAGGCCGAAGTCGCTGGGGGAGGTTCTCCGAAGCACGATCCGGAGCTGCTGGCCGCCGCGTACGACCGTATTTTTCGGATGCATGGAAGGATCGGCCCATGGCGATGACGCCCGCGGTGAAGGATGAGATCTCACGCCTCCCCGTCACCCGGACCTGCTGCAGGAAGGCGGAGGTCTCGGCGATCCTGCGGTTCGCGGGCGGCCTGCACCTGGTGAGCGGCCGCATCGTCATCGAGGCGGAGCTGGACACCGGCATCGCCGCGCGACGGCTGCGCAAGGACATCCTGGAGATCTTCGGACACTCCTCCGACCTGGTGGTCATGGCCCCCGGCGGACTGCGCCGCGGCAGCCGTTTCGTCGTGCGCGTCGTGGCGGGCGGGGACCAGCTGGCACGCCAGACGGGCCTGGTGGACGGCCGCGGCCGCCCCATCCGGGGTCTTCCCCCGCAGGTGGTCTCCGGGGCCACCTGTGACGCGGAGGCGGCCTGGCGCGGTGCCTTCCTGGCCCACGGCTCCCTCACCGAGCCGGGGCGCTCGTCCTCCCTGGAGGTCACCTGCCCAGGCCCGGAGGCCGCCCTGGCCCTGGTGGGTGCCGCCCGCAGGCTCTCCATCGCCGCGAAGGCGCGCGAGGTGCGCGGCGTGGACCGGGTCGTGGTCCGTGACGGGGACGCCATCGGCGCCCTGCTGACCCGCCTCGGCGCCCACGAGTCGGTGCTGGCGTGGGAGGAGCGGCGGATGCGGCGCGAGGTGCGCGCCACCGCCAACCGCCTCGCCAACTTCGACGACGCCAACCTGCGCCGCTCGGCGCGGGCCGCGGTGGCCGCCGGCGCCCGGGTGCAGCGCGCCCTGGAGATCCTCGGCGAGGAGGTCCCCGAGCACCTCGCCGCGGCCGGCCGGCTGCGCATGGAGCACAAGCAGGCCTCCCTGGAGGAGCTGGGCGCGCTCGCCGACCCGCCGCTGACCAAGGACGCCGTCGCGGGCCGGATCCGCCGCCTGCTGGCGATGGCCGACAAGCGGGCCCAGGACCTCGGCATCCCGGGCACCGAATCGAACCTGGACCTCAGCGAGGAGCTGGCCGACAACATGGCGGGCTGACCAGCGGCTCCCCGGACGTACGCCCTGACGGGCCCGCACGCTCCCCCGTGCGGGCCCGTTCCGTTCCCGGTTTGTCCCGTTGACATGGGCATCGCCGGATCGTGAGCCTGGCGTCCGAACGTTTCGTGGCAGACGACGCCCAGGGGGGCACATGAGGCACCGCGCGAGATCGATCCTCGCCGCAAGCGCACTCGTCCTGGCAACCACACTTGCCGCGCTGCCCGCCGCGGCCCAGCCCCGGCCCGCGTCAGGCACGGCAGCCGGCGCCGACGAGGTACGGACCTACGACGCCGACATCACCCGCGAGCAGGTCCCGCTCGTCCTCGCCGCCGGCCAGGACGGCCACGAACTCTCCGAGCGCGCCCCCGAGACCGGGACCGCCCGGGTCGAGCTCTTCCTCACCGGGGAGCAGGCCGCGCGGCTCGCGGCCCAGGGGGTCAGGCTCGCCGAGCGCAAGGTCTCCGCCCAGGGGCTGGCCCGCGCCAAGGCCGCCGGGGACGGGGTCTTCCGCCCGTACAGCGGCAAGGGAGGCCTGCGGGAGGAGATCCTGCGGACCGCGCAGGAGAACCCGGCGCTCACCAAGGTCGTCTCCATCGGCAGGACCGTCCAGGGCAAGGACATCCTCGCCCTCAAGGTCACCAAGGACGCCAAGACGACCGAGGACGGCGACAAGCCGTCCGTGCTCTACCTGTCCAACCAGCACGCCCGCGAGTGGATCACCCCCGAGATGACCCGGCGGCTGATGCACCACACCCTCGACAACTACGGCAAGGACGAACGGATCACCCGGCTGGTGGACTCCACCGAGCTGTGGTTCCTGCTCTCCGCCAACCCCGACGGGTACGACCACACCTTCACCTCCGACAGCGCCCGGCTGTGGCGCAAGAACCTCCGCGACAACGACGGCGACGGCAGGACCACCGCGGCCGACGGAGTCGACCTCAACCGCAACTTCGCCTACAAGTGGGGCTACGACAACGAGGGTTCCTCCCCCAACCCCTCCAGCGAGACCTTCCGCGGCCCCGGGGCGCAGTCCGAGCCCGAGACCCTGGCCCTCGACGGCTTCGAGAAGCGCATCGGCTTCGCGTACGCCATCAACTACCACTCGGCCTCCGAGCTGATCCTGTACGGCGTGGGCTGGCAGGTCGCCACCCCCACCCCGGACGACGTCGCCTACAAGGCGCTCGCCGGCACGCCCGAGAAGCCCGCCGTCCCCGGCTACCGCCCGCAGCTCTCCTCCGAGCTGTACACCACCAACGGCGAGGCCGACGGCCACGCGGCCAACGCCAACGGCGTCATGATGTTCACCCCGGAGATGACCACCTGCCAGACGGCCTCCGCGATCGACCCGGACGACGCCTGGAAGCCCGAGGACTGCGCCTCCGGGTTCAACTTCCCGGACGACGAGAAGCTGATCCAGCAGGAGTTCGCCAAGAACGTCCCCTTCGCGCTGAGCGTCGGCGAGAGCGCCGCCCACCCGGACCGGCCCGCGTCCTCCGTCGGCACGAGCGCCGCCGACTTCACCCCCGATCCCTTCACCACCTCCTACGCGGCCCGCGGCGAGGACCAGACGGTCGCCGTCACGGCCCGCAAGGCACTCAAGGACAAGCGGCTCAACTTCCGCGTCAACGGCGGCCGTGCGCACGACGACGAACTCAAGGCCTGGAAGGGCGGGAACGTCTACGGCGGCGAGGACAACAACTGGTTCGACGAGTACCGGGCCGCGGTGGACGGCACCCGGCCCGGCGACAAGGTCGAGGTCTGGTTCACCGGCCGCGACCGATCCGGCGGGCTCGTCTCCAGCGAGCACTTCACGTACACGGTGGCGCAGCGCCCCCGCGCGGACGTGCTGGTGATCGCCGAGGAGGGCGCGAAGGCGCGGCACGCCCAGAGCTACGTGGACGCGCTGCGGGCCAACGGGAAGTCCGCGGCCGTCTGGGACGTGGCCACCCAGGGGGCCCCGCACCGTCTCGGCGTGCTCTCCCACTTCGGCACGGCCGTCCACTACACCGGCGCCGCGGCCCCCGGCGGCCCCACCCAGCTGGCGGTCCGCGAGTTCCTCAACGAGGGCGGCAAGCTCGTCGAGGCCGGGGAGCTGGCGGGCGGCCGGGCCCAGGTCGGCCGGGCCCTGACCGACGACTTCAGCCAGTACTACCTCGGCGCCTACGGCCGCACCCCGGCCAAGGGCGCGACCGGCTTCACCGGCGCGGGAGCCCTCGCCGGGACCAAGGGCTCCCTCGGTGACGCGGCGGGCCACCCGCTGGGCGCCCCCGGGGCCTACACCGTCACCTCCGACAGCCTCCCCGAGGCGCGGTTCCCGCAGTTCAAGAGCGCCCAGGCGGGCCAGTACGCCGGCGTCGTGAACCCGTACGCCCCCTACGCGGGCAGCGGGATGGCCGCGGCCGCCCATGACGACGACGACTGGAAGCGGCTCACGCGCACGATCGACCTCACCCGGGTCACCGCCGCCGACCAGCCGAAGCTGAGGATGGCCCTCAACTGGAACACCGAGGAGGGCTACGACCACGCCGTCCTGGAGGCCCGTACGGCCGGCGGGGACGACTGGACCACACTTCCGGAAGCGGGCGGGCTGAGCTCCGCCACAGTCCCGGCGGAGTGCGAGGCCGGATTCTTCCTGGGCGGCCACCCCTTCCTGCGCCGCTACCTCACCCTGGACTCCGGCGGCTGCACCGCGTCGGGCAGCAGCGGAGCGTGGAACAGCTTCACCGGCTCCTCCGGGGGCTGGAAGCAGGCCGCCTTCGACCTGAGCCCCTACGCCGGGAAGACGGTCGAGGTCTCCCTCTCCTACGTGACCGACCCCGGATCGGGCGGCCGCGGCGTCTTCGCCGACGAGGCGCGGGTGTCCCTGGGCGGCGCCGACCAGCCCGTGGAGGGGTTCGAGACCTCCCTCGGCGCATGGGCCGCGCAGGGCCCGCCCGCCGGGAGTCCGGACGTTCCGGGAGATTGGTCCAGGTCCGGAGAGCTCTTCAAGTCGTACGCGGCGGTCACTACGCGTGACACGGTCCTGCTCGGTTTCGGGCTGGAGCACGTTCCTGCCGCGGCGGACCGGGCCGCAGTGCTCGGCAAGGCGCTCGCGTCGCTGGACCGCTGATCCGCCACCCGGTCCCCGCTCACCCTGAGTGACGGGGGCCGGAGTTCCCGAGGCCCCGTGCCGTGGCCACTGGTACAGGGCTTCGGGGCGTCCCCCGTGGGGCAGGGGGAGTGTCAGGCCCCGACCGATGTCACTCCGAAGCTCACAGAGAGGTAGGGTCGTAAGCGGTCGGGGACATCCCATACAGCTCGCCGGCGGGACAGGCCGGCGCACCAACGAGGAGATCGGTTCGTGACGATCCGCGTAGGCATCAATGGTTTTGGCCGAATTGGCCGTAACTACTTCCGGGCTCTTCTCGAGCAGGGAGCGGACATCGAGATCGTCGGTGTCAACGACCTGACGGACAACGCCACCCTGGTGCACCTGCTCAAGTACGACACCATCCTGGGCCGCCTCAAGGCCGAGGTCTCCCACACCGACGACACCATCACGGTCGGCGGCAACACCTTCAAGACCTTCGCCGAGCGCGACCCCGCGAACCTCCCGTGGGGCGAGCTGGGCGCCGACATCGTCATCGAGTCGACCGGCATCTTCACGAAGAAGGCCGACGCGGCCAAGCACATCGCGGCCGGCGCGAAGAAGGTCCTCATCTCGGCTCCGGCCAAGGACGAGGACATCACCATCGTGATGGGCGTCAACCAGGACAAGTACGACGCGGCCAACCACCACGTGATCTCCAACGCCTCCTGCACCACCAACTGTGTGGCGCCGATGGCCAAGGTCCTCGACGAGAACTTCGGCATCGTCAAGGGCATGATGACGACGGTCCACGCCTACACCAACGACCAGCGCATCCTGGACTTCCCGCACTCGGACCTGCGCCGCGCCCGCGCCGCCGCCGAGAACATCATCCCGACCTCCACCGGTGCCGCCAAGGCCACCGCGCTGGTCCTGCCGCAGCTCAAGGGCAAGCTCGACGGCATCGCCATGCGCGTCCCGGTCCCGACCGGCTCGGTCACCGACCTCGTCCTGGAACTCGACCGCGAGGTCACCAAGGACGAGATCAACGCCGCCTTCCAGAAGGCCGCGGAGGGCCAGCTCAAGGGCATCCTCGACTACACCGAGGACGCGATCGTCTCCTCCGACATCGTGAACTGGCCGGCCTCCTGCACCTTCGACTCCTCGCTGACCATGGTCCAGGGCAAGCAGGTCAAGGTCGTCGGCTGGTACGACAACGAGTGGGGCTACTCCAACCGACTCGTCGACCTGACCGTCTTCGTCGGCGGTCAGCTCTAAGGCCGTCAGCTCTTAAAAGCGTAGGGCAAGGCAACACGATGTGAGCACAGGGTCCGCTCGGCGCGATGAGGCGCCGTCCGGGCCCTGTCGCTTGCCTCGCCCTCCCGTCCTCGCCCTCCGGGTGAAGGTCTCCTAAGGAGTAGGAAACACATGAAGACGATCGACGAACTGCTCGCCGAGGGCGTCGCCGGCAAGCGGGTCTTCGTCCGCGCCGACCTCAACGTGCCCCTGGCGAACGGTGAGATCACCGATGACGGCCGCATCCGCGCCGTCCTGCCGACCATCGCGAAGTTGGCCGAGGCCGGCGCCCGCGTGGTCGTCGCCTCGCACCTGGGCCGCCCCAAGGGCGCCCCGGACCCGGCCTTCTCGCTCGCCCCGGCCGCCAAGCGGCTCGGCGAGCTGCTCGACGCGGAGGTGGCCTTCGCCACCGACACCGTCGGCGCCTCCGCCAAGGAGACCGTCGCGGCCCTCGCCGACGGACGGGTCGCCGTCATCGAGAACCTGCGCTTCAACGCCGGCGAGACCTCCAAGGACGACGCGGAGCGCGGCGCCTTCGCGGACCAGCTCGCCGAGCTGGCCGACGTCTACGTCGGCGACGGCTTCGGCGCCGTCCACCGCAAGCACGCCTCGGTCTTCGACCTGCCCGCGCGCCTCCCGCACGCGGCCGGCTACCTCATCGCCACCGAGGTCGGCGTCCTGCAGAAGCTCACCGCCGACGTCCAGCGCCCCTACGTGGTCGTCCTCGGCGGGGCCAAGGTCTCCGACAAGCTCGCCGTCATCGACGAGCTGCTCGGCAAGGCCGACCGCATCCTCATCGGCGGCGGCATGGCCTACACCTTCCTCCACGCCAAGGGCTACGAGGTCGGCATCTCCCTGCTCCAGAAGGACCAGGTGGACAAGGTCAAGGAGTACATGGAGCGCGCCGAGCAGAACGGCGTCGAGCTGGTCCTCCCGGTAGACATCCTGGCCTCCTCGGACTTCCCCGACCTCAAGGGCAAGACCCCGGCGGAGTTCGTCACCGTCGCCGCGGACGCGATCCCCGCGGACAAGGAGGGCCTGGACATCGGCCCCAAGACCCGTGAGCTGTACGCTTCGAAGATCGCCGACGCCGCGACCGTCTTCTGGAACGGCCCGGTGGGCGTCTTCGAGCACCCCGACTACGCGGGCGGCACCGCCGCCATCGCGCAGGCCCTCCTCGACAGCCGGGCCTTCACCGTGGTCGGCGGTGGCGACAGCGCCGCCTCCGTCCGCATCCTGGGCTTCGACGAGAACGCCTTCGGTCACATTTCCACCGGTGGTGGCGCCAGCCTCGAATACCTCGAGGGCAAGACGCTCCCCGGCCTCGCCGCCCTGGAGGGCTGAACCCCCATGACCACTGTGAACGGCCGCACCCCGCTGATGGCGGGCAACTGGAAGATGAACCTCAACCACCTCGAGGCCATCGCCCACGTCCAGAAGCTCGCCTTCGCGTTCACCGACAAGGACTACGACGCCGTCGAGGTCGCGGTGCTCCCGCCCTTCACCGACCTGCGCTCGGTCCAGACCCTGGTCGACGCCGACAAGCTGAAGATCAAGTACGGCGCCCAGGACATCTCGGCGCACGACTCCGGCGCGTACACCGGTGAGATCTCCGGCCCGATGCTGTCGAAGCTGAGCTGCACCTTCGTCGCCGTCGGCCACAGCGAGCGCCGCCAGTACCACGGCGAGGGCGACGAGATCTGCAACGCCAAGGTGAAGGCCGCCTACCGCAACGGGATCACCCCGATCCTGTGCGTCGGCGAGGGCCTGGACGTCCGCAAGGCCGGCAACCAGGTCGCGCACACGCTGGCCCAGGTCGACGGCGGCCTCAAGGACCTCCCGGCCGAGCAGGCCGAGTCCATCGTGATCGCGTACGAGCCGGTCTGGGCGATCGGCACCGGCGAGGTCGCCACCCCCGAGGACGCGCAGGAGGTCTGCGGGGCGATCCGCGGCCGCCTCGCCGAGCTGTACTCCCAGGAGCTGGCCGACAAGGTCCGCATCCAGTACGGCGGCTCGGTCAAGGCCGGCAACATCGCCGCGATCATGGCCCAGCCCGACGTCGACGGTGCGCTGATCGGCGGCGCCGCGCTGGACGTGGACGAGTTCGTCAAGATCGTCCGCTTCCGCGACCAGTGAGTATGCGGTAGGGCCGATCCGTCGTACCCTTGCGGGGGCCGGGGGCCGCGTACGCGCGGCCTGCCGGCCCCCGCTTCCTCCCAGCAAGCCCAGAAAGTAGGAATCAGCCGTGGTTATGGGGTTCTCGATCGCCCTGCTCGTCTTCAGCGCTCTGCTGATGCTGCTCGTGCTGATGCACAAGGGCAAGGGTGGCGGCCTTTCCGACATGTTCGGCGGCGGCATGCAGTCCTCGGTCGGCGGCTCCTCCGTGGCCGAGCGCAACCTCGACCGCATCACGGTCGTCGTCGGCCTGCTGTGGTTCGCCTGCATCGTCGCGCTCGGCCTGCTCATGAAGGCCGCCGCGGTCTGACGGTTCTGGCCATTCGGCCCGTCCCGCCGGTTCCGCCCTGCCTATCATGAGGGCCTGCGTCCACGGCCGGAGCGAGTAACTCCGGTTGCTGGACGCGCGTTGGGCCTTACGTAGACTGGGGCGCCCGCAGCGGACATCCCCTCACGCTCCGCGGCACCATCACGCAGGGAGTTACGACCGTGGCAAGTGGCAACGCGATTCGTGGAAGTCGGGTCGGAGCCGGGCCGATGGGCGAGGCCGAGCGCGGTGAATCCGCGCCCCGCCTGCGCATCTCCTTCTGGTGCTCGAACGGGCACGAGACGCAGCCGAGCTTCGCCAGCGACGCGCAGGTGCCGGACACCTGGGACTGCCCGCGCTGCGGGTTCCCGGCCGGCCAGGACCGGGACAACCCGCCCGCGCCGCCGCGCACGGAGCCGTACAAGACGCACCTCGCGTACGTCCGCGAGCGCCGCACGGACGCCGACGGCGAGGCGATCCTCGCCGAGGCCCTCGCCAAGCTCCGCGGCGAGATCTGAGCGGTCCGTCCGAACGCGACCAGCCGCACTCGAGAGCGGCTCGGGGGCCCGGCACGTGGGAGAACCAATCCCGCGGACCGGGCCCCTTTGTGTGCGTTGTCCCCCTTCCGATCCCTTAGGTTGGACGGTGGCGGGGCACAACAGGACGGAAGAAGTGGGTTGATGTCCGAGATGAACGCAGACAGCCGTACGAGGCTCAACCGGACGCCCGAGTGGCACGCACTCGGCAAGCACCGGGAAGAGCTGGGGCAGACGCATCTGCGGGAGCTGTTCGAGTCGGACCCGGGCCGGGGCACCGGCTACACGCTGCGCGTCGGGGACCTGCACATCGACTACTCGAAGCACCTCGTCACCGACGAGACGCTCGGGCTGCTGCGCGAACTGGCCTCGGCCACCGGCGTGGCGGAGCTGCGGGACGCGATGTTCCGCGGCGAGAAGATCAACGTGACGGAGGACCGCGCGGTCCTGCACACCGCGCTGCGCGCCCCCCTGGACGCGGTCGTCGAGGTGGACGGCGAGAACGTCGTACCCGGCGTGCACGAGGTCCTCGACAAGATGGCGGCCTTCTCCGGCCAGGTCAGGTCGGGGGAGTGGACCGGATTCACCGGCGAGCGCATCAAGAACGTCGTCAACATCGGCATCGGCGGCTCCGACCTGGGCCCCGCCATGGCGTACGAGGCGCTGCGCGCCTTCACCGACCGCGGCCTGACCGTGCGGTTCGTGTCCAACGTGGACGGCGCCGACCTGCACGAGGCCGTGCGCGACCTCGACCCGGCGCAGACGCTGTTCATCATCGCGTCGAAGACCTTCACCACCATCGAGACCATCACCAACGCCACCTCGGCACGGGAATGGCTGCTCGCGGGTCTGGGCGGTGACCAGGCCGCCGTGGCACGGCACTTCGTCGCGCTGTCCACGAACGCCGAGAAGGTCACCGAGTTCGGCATCGACCCGGCCAACATGTTCGGCTTCTGGGACTGGGTCGGCGGACGCTACTCCTTCGACTCCGCCATCGGCCTCTCCCTGATGATCGCCATCGGCCCGGACGCCTTCCGCGAGATGCTCGGCGGCTTCCACGCCATGGACGAGCACTTCCGCACCGCGCCCCCGGAGCGCAACGCCCCGCTTCTGCTGGGCCTGTTGGGCATCTGGTACGGGGCCTTCTTCGACGCGCAGTCGCACGCGGTGCTCCCGTACAGCCACTACCTCTCCCGTTTCACGGCCTACTTGCAGCAGCTGGACATGGAGTCCAACGGCAAGTCCGTGGACCGGGAAGGCAATCCGGTCGACTGGCAGACCGGCCCGGTGGTGTGGGGCACGCCCGGCACCAACGGACAGCACGCCTACTACCAGCTGATCCACCAGGGCACCCGGATGATCCCGGCGGACTTCATCGGCTTCGCCCGCCCGGTGGCGGAGCTGCCGCCGGCGCTGGCCGCCCAGCACGACCTGCTGATGGCGAACTTCTTCGCCCAGACGCAGGCCCTGGCCTTCGGCAAGACCGCCGACGAGGTGCGCGCGGAGGGCGTCGCCGAGGAGCTCGTCCCGCACAAGACCTTCCGGGGCAACCACCCGACGACCACCATCCTCGCCGCCGAACTGACGCCTTCGGTGCTGGGACAGCTCATCGCGCTGTACGAGCACAAGGTGTTCGTACAGGGCGCGGTGTGGAACATCGACTCCTTCGACCAGTGGGGCGTCGAACTCGGCAAGGTCCTCGCCAAGCGCGTGGAACCGGCGCTGACCGAGGGCTCGGACGTGGAGGGCCTCGACCCGTCGACGCGGGCGCTGGTGACCGCGTACCGGGAACTGCGCGGCCGCTGACGCACGGCGAAGGGCCCCGCACCGGTCGCCGGTGCGGGGCCCTTCGCGCGGTTCCCGTCAAGCGGAAGCCGGGGGATACAGCCCGGCGGGCAGCTTGGCCGCCGCCGCGCGGTCCAGCAGCCACAGGGTGCGGCTGCGGCCGTGGGCGGCCGCGGCCGGGGCCTGGACCCCGCCGGCCCCGCCCAGGGCGATGGCCACCGCCCCCGCCTTGTCCTCGCCGGCCGCCAGCAGCCAGACCTCGCGGGCCGCGCGGATCGCCGGGAGGGTGAGCGAGACGCGGGTCGGCGGCGGCTTCGGGGCGCCGTGGACGCCGACGACGGTGCGCTCGGTCTCGCGGGCCGCCGGGTGCTCGGGGAACAGGGACGCCACGTGGGTGTCCGGGCCCACTCCCAGCATCAGCACGTCGAACGTGGGCACCGGGCCGTGGTCCTCGGGCCCGGCGGCCTTCGCCAGCTCGGCGGCGTAGGCCGCCGCGGCGGCGTCGACGTCGTCGCCGTACGGGCCGTCGGAGGCGGGCATCGCGTGCACGCGGGCCGGATCCACGGGGACGGAGTCCAGCAGCGCCTCGCGGGCCTGGACGTGGTTGCGCTCGGGGTCGTCGGCGGGGACGTAACGCTCGTCGCCCCACCAGAGGTCGATGCGGGACCAGTCGACGGCGTCCCGGGCGGGGGCGGCGGCGAGCGCCGCGAGCAGGCCGTTGCCGTTGCGGCCGCCGGTCAGGACCACGGAGGCCGAGCCGCGGGCCGCCTGTGCGTCCACGATCTTCGTGATGAGCCGGGCCGCCGCGGCCTGGGCCATCAGCTCCTTGTCCCGGTGGACGACGACCTGGGGAGTCGTCATACCCATGTGCTGCCGCCTTCTTGGTAGTTCTGGGATGAATGGTGCGCGTCGGCGCGGGGTGCCGCTGCGCGGAGCCGTTCCCCACCCCGCCCCTTCCCGAAACCGGGGGCAGGCCCCCGGACCCCCGTACGGGCGCTCCGCCCCGAAGGGGACCGCACCCGGCGAGCGGGGCCGTCGAGGATGCGGTGGGTCCGGGGCCATGCCCCGGGCCGCCCGCCGGCGGGGCCGAGGTTCCGGGGCTGCGCCCCAGGTCCTTCGGTCCCGCTGACGGGGTGGCGGACCGGGGGCTGTGCCCCGGCGCGGGCGCCTGGGCGGCCGGTGGTGCGGCGGTCCAGGGCCGCGCCCCGGGCGGCCGGCCACGGGGTCGAGGCCCCGGGGCTGCGCCCCAAGTCCGTGGCGAACCGGGGCTGCGCCCGGGCCCCCGGCCCCCGGGCCGCCGGTGGTGCGGTGGATCCGGGGCCGACGCCCGGGCCGCCCCCCCGACGGGGTCGGAGGGGCCGAGGGCTGCGCCTCGGGGTTCGGGGTTGTGCCCCGAGCCCGTGTGCCGGGCCCGGGCGGCCGGTGGGGGGGGGGGGGGGGGGGGGGGGGGGGGGGGGGGGGGGGGGGGGGGGGGGGGGGGGGGGGGGGAGTGGGGGGGGGGGGGGGGGGGTGGTGGGGGGGAGGC
>NZ_JBVHWK010000007.1:153101-192116 GCF_055569445.1 Streptomyces sp. NPDC029122
CAGCGTCGAGAACTACTCTACCATCCTGCCCGCCACCACCCCTCCCCCCCGCCCCCCCCCCTCCCCCCCCCCCCCCCCCCCCCCCCCCCCCCCCCCCTCTCTCCCCCCCCCCCCCCCCCCCCCCCCCCCCCCCCCCCCCCCCCACGGTCCACCGCGCCGTCAGCCTCGCCGGTGACTCCGCGCGGCGGCCGTGCCGCTACTTCGCCGCCGCCCGCTTGGCCGGCTTCGGCTTCGCGGAAGGAGCTTCGGCCTCGGCCCCGGCCCCGGCCGAAACCGCGGCGTCAGCCTTGGCGCCGGCGCCGCCCGCGGGCTTCGCCGGACCGGCGGTGGCCGCCAGGCGGCCGACGCCGAACTTCAGCGATGCCTCGTACGTGTTGTCCGGGTCCAGCCGGCGCAGCTCCTCCGCCAGCAGCTCCGCCGTGTCGCGACGCTTGAGCGCCACCGCACGGTCGGGCTGCCCCGGCATGCACAGCGTCGCCAGCGCACCGTCCGCGCGGTCCAGGACGATCACGCCGTCCTTGGTCTCCAGGCGTACGGCGGTCAGCCCCGGCCCGTCGGAGAGGGCCCGGTGGACCGGGACCCCGAGGCGGTCCGCCAGCCACATGGCCAGCAGCTCGCAGCTCGGGTTCTCGTCCTCGCCCTCGACGGTCGCGGAGACGACCGACACGGTCTGCTGGTCCAGCGCGGCGGCCAGCATGGAGCGCCAGGGGGTGATCCGGGTCCACGACAGGTCCGTGTCACCGGGCGCGTACGCCTCCGCCCGCAGGGCGAGGGCCCCGAGGGGGTCCTCCGAGGAGTACGTGTCCGCGATCCGGCGCTGCCCCAGCGCGCCCAGCGGGTCGCCCGCCAGGTCCGCGGGAGCGCCCTCCGGCCACCAGACGACCACGGGGGCGTCCGGCAGGAGGAGCGGGAGCACGACCGACTGGGCGTGGTTGACCAGTTCCCCGTGCAGGCGCAGTACGACCGTCTCCCCGGTGCCGGAGTCCGCGCCGACGCGGATCTCCGCGTCGAGGCGGGCGTCGCGGCGGCTGCGGGGGGAGCGGCTGACCCGCTTGACCACGACGACGATCCGCGAGGGGTGTTCGTGGGACGCGTCGTTCGCCGACTTGAGCGCGTCGTACGCGTTCTCCTCGTCGGTCACGATCACCAGCGTGAGGACCATGCCGATGGCCGGCGTGCCGATGTCCCGGCGCGCCTGCACCAACGCGGCGTTGATCCTGCTGGAGGTGGTCTCCGTGAGGTCGATCTTCATGGCCGGCGCCAGCTCCGTCCGTCTCGTGCGAGCATCTCGTCCGCCTCGACCGGCCCCCAGGTGCCCGCCGCGTACTGGGCGGGCTTGCCGTGCTTGTCCCAGTACTCCTCGATCGGGTCGAGGATGTTCCAGGACAGCTCGACTTCCTGGTGGCGCGGGAAGAGGTTCGCGTCACCGAGGAGGACGTCGAGGATGAGCCGCTCGTAGGCCTCGGGGCTGGACTCCGTGAAGGACTCGCCGTACGCGAAGTCCATCGTGACGTCCCGGACCTCCATGGAGGTGCCCGGCACCTTCGAGCCGAAGCGGACCGTCACGCCCTCGTCCGGCTGGACCCGGATGACCAGGGCGTTCTGCCCCAGTTCCTCGGTCGCGCCCGATTCGAACGGCAGGTACGGGGCCCGCTTGAAGACCACCGCGATCTCGGTCACCCTGCGGCCCAGGCGCTTGCCGGTCCGCAGGTAGAAGGGGACGCCCGCCCAGCGGCGGTTGTTGATCTCCAGGCGGATGGCCGCGTAGGTGTCGGTCTTCGACTTGGGGTCGATGCCGTCCTCTTCGAGGTACCCGACGACCTTCTCGCCGCCCTGCCAGGCCGCCGAGTACTGGCCGCGCACGGTGTGCTTGCCGAGGTCGTCGGGGATCTGGACGGCGCTGAGCACCTTCAGCTTCTCCGCCACCAGGGCCTTCGGGTGGAAGGAGCCGGGCTCCTCCATCGCGGTGAGCGCCAGCAGCTGGAGCAGGTGGTTCTGGATGACGTCGCGGGCCGCGCCGATGCCGTCGTAGTAGCCGGCCCGGCCGCCGATGCCGATGTCCTCGGCCATGGTGATCTGGACGTGGTCGACGTACGACCGGTTCCAGATCGGCTCGAACATCGTGTTGGCGAAGCGGAGCGCCAGGATGTTCTGGACGGTCTCCTTGCCCAGGTAGTGGTCGATCCGGAAGACCTCGTCCCGGGGGAAGACCTCGTGGACGACCTGGTTGAGCTCTTCCGCGCTCTTCAGGTCGTGCCCGAAGGGCTTCTCGATGACGGCACGCCGCCAGGAGCCCTCCTTCTGCGCCAGCCCGTGGTTCTTGAGCTGCTGGACCACCTTGGGGAAGAACTTCGGCGGCACCGAGAGGTAGAAGGCGAAGTTGCCGCCCGTGCCCTGGGCCTTGTCGAGTTCCTCGATCGTCGACTTGAGCGTCTCGAAGGCCGCGTCGTCGTCGAACTCGCCCTGGACGAACCGGCAGCCCTGCACCAGCTGCTGCCAGACCTCCTCACGGAAGGGGGTGCGCGAGTGCTCCTTGACCGCCTCGTACACCTCCTGGGCGAAGTCCTCGTCCTGCCATTCACGGCGGGCGAAACCGATCAGCGAGAAGCCCGGGGGCAGCAGGCCGCGGTTCGCGAGGTCGTAGACGGCGGGCATGAGCTTCTTGCGCGACAGGTCACCCGTAACGCCGAAAATGACCAGGCCGGACGGCCCCGCGATCCGCGGGAGCCGCCGGTCCTGTGCGTCACGAAGCGGGTTCGCTCCGTTTACCGACAAAATACTCAGTCCTCCGCGGGGGCGAGGCGCGTCAGCTCCGCCTCGGTCGACTTCAGCAGGTCGTTCCACGACGCCTCGAACTTCTCGACGCCTTCGTCCTCGAGCAGCTGCACCACATCGTCGTACGAGATGCCGAGCTTCGCGACCGCGTCCAGCTCGGCGCGCGCCTGCTCGTAGGTGCCGCGGATGGTGTCGCCGGAGACCTCGCCGTGGTCGGCGGTGGCCTCCAGGGTGGCCTCGGGCATGGTGTTCACGGTGCCGGGCGCGACCAGGTCCACCACGTACAGGGTGTCCTTGTACGCCGGGTCCTTGACGCCGGTCGAGGCCCACAGCGGGCGCTGCTTGTTGGCCTGCGCCTTGTCCAGGGCCGCCCAGCGCTCGCCGCTGAACACCTCTTCGTACGCCTCGTAGGCCAGACGGGCGTTGGCGAGGGCCGCCTTGCCCTTCAGGGCCTTGGCCTCGTCGGTGCCGATGCCGTCGAGGCGCTTGTCGATCTCGCTGTCCACGCGGGACACGAAGAAGGAGGCGACCGAGTGGATCTTGGAGAGGTCCAGGCCGGCGGCCTTCGCCTTCTCCAGACCCGCCAGGTACGCGTCCATGACCGCGCGGTAGCGCTCCAGGGAGAAGATCAGCGTGACGTTGACGCTGATGCCCCTGCCGATGACCTCGGTGATCGCAGGCAGGCCGGCCTCGGTCGCCGGGATCTTGATGAGGGTGTTCGGGCGGTCCACCAGCCAGGCGAGCTGCTTGGCCTCGGCGATGGTCGCCGCGGTGTTGTGCGCCAGGCGCGGGTCGACCTCGATCGACACGCGGCCGTCCTGGCCCTCGGTCGAGTCGAAGACCGGGCGCAGGATGTCGGCGGCGTCACGGACGTCCGCCGTCGTGATCATGCGGATGGCCTCGTCGACCGTGACCTTGCGGGCGGCGAGGTCCGCGAGCTGCTGCTCGTAGCCGTCGCCGCTGCTGATCGCCTTCTGGAAGATCGACGGGTTGGTGGTGACACCGACCACGTGCTGCTGGTCGATGAGTTCGGCGAGGTTGCCGGACGTGATGCGCTTGCGGGACAGGTCGTCCAGCCAGATCGCCACGCCCTCGTCGGAGAGGCGCTTGAGTGCGTCTGCTGCCATGGGAATTACATCTCCTACTGGGTCAGTGCCGGTCTTCAGCGCGCGGCGGCGGTGAGGGAGGCCTTGGCGGCTGCGGTCACGGCTTCGGCGGTCAGGCCGAATTCGCGGAACAGGACGGCGCCGTCGGCCGAGGCACCGAAGTGCTCCAGCGAGACGATCCGGCCCGCGTCCCCGACGTAACGGTGCCAGGTCAGGCCGATGCCGGCCTCGACCGCCACTCGGGCCTTGACGGAGGGCGGCAGGACGCTGTCCTTGTACTCCTGGTCCTGCTCCTCGAACCACTCGACGGAGGGCATCGAGACGACGCGCGCCGGGACGCCCTCGGCCTGCAGGGCCTCGCGCGCGGCGACGGCCAGCTGGACCTCGGAGCCGGTGCCGATGAGGACGACCCGGGCGGGACCGCCCTCGGCCTCGAAGAGCACGTACCCGCCCTTGGCGGCGTCCTCGTTGCGCTCGTAGGTCGGCACGCCCTGGCGGGTGAGCGCCAGACCGTGCGGGGCGCCCTTGCCGTACACCTTGGTGTGGCGCTTGAGGATCTCGCGCCAGGCGACGGCGGTCTCGTTCGCGTCCGCCGGGCGGACGACGTTCAGACCCGGGATGGCGCGCAGCGAGGCGACGTGCTCGACCGGCTGGTGGGTCGGGCCGTCCTCGCCGAGGCCGATGGAGTCGTGCGTCCACACGTACGTCACCGGCAGGTGCATCAGCGCGGAGAGGCGGACGGCGTTGCGCATGTAGTCGGAGAACACCAGGAAGGTGCCGCCGTAGATGCGGGTGTGGCCGTGCAGCGCGATGCCGTTCATGACGGCGGCCATCGCGTGCTCGCGGATGCCGTAGTGGATGGTCCGGCCGTACGGGTCGGCCTCCGGCAGCGGGTTGCCCACCGGCAGGAACGAGGAGTTCTTGTCGATGGTGGTGTTGTTGGAGCCGGCCAGGTCGGCCGAGCCGCCCCACAGCTCGGGGATGACCGCGCCGAGGGCCTCCAGGACCTTGCCGGAGGCGGCGCGGGTGGCGACGCCCTTGCCGGTCTCGAAGACGGGGAGCCTGTCCTCCCAGCCCTCGGGCAGCTCGTTGGCCTCGATCCGGTCGAAGGCGGCGGCGCGCTCCGGGTTGGCGGTGCGCCAGGCGGAGAAGTCCTTCTCCCAGGCGGCGCGCGCGTCACGGCCGCGGTCCACCAGGCTCCGGGTGTGGCCGAGGACCTCGTCGGAGACCTCGAAGGTCCGCTCCGGGTCGAAGCCGAGCACGCGCTTGGTCGCGGCGACCTCGTCGTCGCCGAGGGCCGAGCCGTGGGAGGCCTCGGTGCCCTGGGCGTGCGGGGCCGGCCAGGCGATGATCGAGCGGGCCGCGATGAAGGACGGGCGCCCGGTCTCGGCCTTGGCGGCCTGGAGGGCGGCGAACAGGGCCTTCGGGTCGAGGTCGCCGTTCTCCTGCTGCTCGACGCGCTGGACGTGCCAGCCGTACGCCTCGTAGCGCTTCATGGTGTCCTCGGAGACGGCCGTCTCCGTGTCGCCCTCGATGGAGATGTGGTTGTCGTCCCACAGCAGCACCAGGTTGCCGAGCTTCTGGTGGCCGGCCAGCGCGGACGCCTCGTGGGAGATGCCCTCCTGGAGGCAGCCGTCGCCCGCGATCGCGTAGACCATGTGGTCGAACGGGGAGGTGCCCTCGGCGGCCTCCGGGTCGAACAGGCCGCGCTCGTAACGGGCGGCCATGGCCATGCCCACCGCGTTGGCGATGCCCTGGCCCAGCGGGCCGGTGGTGGTCTCGACGGCGGCCGTGTGGCCGTACTCCGGGTGCCCGGGGGTCTTGGAGCCCCACGTGCGGAACGCCTTGAGGTCGTCCAGCTCCAGGCCGAACCCGCCCAGGTAGAGCTGGGTGTAAAGAGTCAGGGACGAGTGCCCCGCGGAGAGCACGAAACGGTCACGCCCGACCCACTCCGGGTCCGAGGGGTCGTGCCGCATGACCTTCTGGAAAAGCGTGTACGCGGCGGGGGCCAGGCTCATCGCCGTACCGGGGTGTCCGTTCCCGACCTTCTGGACCGCGTCGGCGGCCAGGATGCGGGCGGTGTCGACGGCCCGCTGGTCCAGTTCGGTCCACTCGAGCTCTGGGGTGGTCGGCTTGGTGCTCACCGTTGGTCAGGGCTCCTCTCCACATGTTGTATTGCCGGTGACGAACGGTGACACCGGCGCGATTCCGAGCCTACCCCCGCCAGGGCGTGCGGCTATTCGAGTGCAGGCAGTGCGTCGTCGTCCCGCTGCCCGCCGTTCACCCGGGATCCGCCGCCGAGGACGCGCAGGTCGGTCCGATCGGCCCAACACGAGGCGACCCCCGCGCAGGGCGAGGTAAGAGCTACGTCTACAGTGGCGTGGTACGCGCAAGCCTTTGCCGGCCCTTCATCCACTGACAGGGGCCGTGACGGAGCTTGCTGGATTCTCTCTCAGGGGTGTGCGTGACGGCCGTCGAATCCCGTCCAGCGGGGGTGCTCGGGACGAGCCCCGGTCACCGGCCGTTCGGGGCCCGGGCCATGGCTTTCGTGGCTTTGACCAAGCCGCGGATCATCGAACTTCTGCTGATCACCACAGTGCCGGTGATGTTCCTCGCCGAGCAGGGCGTGCCGTCGCTGTGGCTGGTGCTCGCCACCTGCTTCGGCGGCTACCTCTCCGCGGGCGGCGCCAACGCGCTGAACATGTACATCGACCGCGACATCGACGCGCTGATGGACCGTACGTCGCAGCGCCCGCTGGTGACCGGCATGGTGAGCCCGGCCGAATGCCTGGTCTTCGGCATCTCGCTCGGGGTCCTCTCGACCCTGTTCTTCGGGCTGCTGATCAACTGGCTGTCGGCCGCCCTCGCGCTCGGCGCCCTCCTCTTCTACGTGGTCGTCTACACGATGCTGTTGAAGCGGCGCACCGCGCAGAACATCGTCTGGGGCGGGATCGCCGGCTGCATGCCGGTGCTCATCGGCTGGTCCGCGGTCAAGAACGAGGTCTCCTGGGCCGCCGTCATCCTCTTCCTCGTCATCTTCTTCTGGACGCCGCCGCACTACTGGCCGCTGTCCATGAAGGTCAAGGAGGACTACGCGCGGGTCGGCGTGCCGATGCTGCCGGTGGTGGCGGGCAACAAGGCCGTCGCGCGCCAGATCGTCCTCTACAGCTGGGTGATGGTGGCGGTCTCGCTGCTCCTCACCCCGCTGGGGTACACGGGCTGGTTCTACACCTCGGTGGCGCTGCTGGCCGGTGGCTGGTGGCTGTGGGAGGCGCACGCGCTGAGCGCCCGGGCCAAGGCCGGGGTGACGGGCGCGAAGCTCAAGGAGATGCGGCTGTTCCACTGGTCGATCACCTATGTGTCGCTCCTCTTCGTCGCCGTCGCCGTGGATCCCTTCCTCCGTTGATTACTCGCCGGTAGCATGCCGTCCATGGCAGAGACCCCAGACACCGCAGAGACCTCCGGGGCCACGGCGCCCGCGGACAAGAAGCAGAGCCGTACGGCCGCGAAGCTGGCCCGGCAGATCGGCGCGTTCGCCAAGCAGCACGGCGGAGCCGAGGGCCAGCTCGCGCACATCGGCCAGGCCGGCACCCGGATCGTGCTCGTCGGCACCGACGGCGGCTGGGGCGACCTGGTGGCACCGAGCTACGCGGTGGCCCAGCTCGCCGCCGAGCAGGCCGGGCTGACCCTCCATGAGGAGTTCGACGGGGAGTTCGCGGCCCGCGTCAGGACCGGCCCGTACGAGTGGACGCGGATGGCCGGCATCCAGGTCGGCGGCCCCGCCAACCCGGCCGCCTGAGGACCTCGAACGCGGGTCGGTCAACAGAGCGGGCAATACTTCACACCCCGCTCACCCGTTAGGACGTGTGGAAGCCGCTTCCTCACGTCCGCAACGGGATGACCGGATGATCGAAACGCCGCCCCTGGTGGACCAGCACTGCCAGGGAGTGCTCCGTACGGAGCTGGGGATCGCCACCTTCGAGGCCCAGCTGATCCACCCGGCCGGCCCGCCCGCCCCGGGGACCACCTTCTTCGACACCCAGACCGGCTTCGCCGTGCGCCGCTGGTGCCCGCCCCTGCTGGGGCTGGAGCCGCACTGCGCGCCCGCCAGGTACCTGGCCCGGCGCCGCGAACTCGGCGCCGCGGAGAGCACCCGACGGCTGCTGAGGGGCTCTGGGACGGGCGCGTACCTCGTCGACACGGGGGCGCCCGGGGACCTCACCGGGGCCAAGGAGCTGGCCTTGGCCGGGGACGCCGAGACCTTCGAGGTGGTCCGGCTGGAGCTGCTCGCCGAGCAGGCCGCCGACACCTCCGGGACCGTCGTAGCCTTCCTCGCCAACCTCGCCGGAGCCGTCCACCACGCCGCCGCCTCGGCCGTCGCCTTCACCTGCGGGGCCCGCACCGGCTGTACGGCCGCCCTGGCCGGAGCCCCGGAGCCGCCCGCGCCGGGCGAGGTACGGGCGGCGGCCGGGCGGTGGCTGGCCGCACGGACCAGGGGAGGGGAGCTACGGGACCCCGTACTCCTGCGGCACCTGATGTGGAGCGCGGCGGGCTCCGGGCTGCCGCTCCAGCTGCACACCGGCGGGGCCGACCCGGAGCCGCTGACCGGGTTCGTACGGGCCATCGCGGGCTTGGGCGCGCAGCTGGTGCTCAGCGGCGGATATCCATACCACCGGCACGCCGCCCGGCTGGCGGCGGAGCACCCGCACCTCCACGCCGACGTCGGCCCGGCCCTCGCCCGCACGGGGGCGCGGGCCGCCGCCGTACTGGCGGAGCTGCTGGAGCTCGCGCCCTTCGGCAAACTGCTGTTCTCCAGCGGCGGCCGGAACCTGCCCGAACTGCACGCGGTCGGCGCACTGGTGTTCCGCGAGGCGCTCGGCCGGGTCCTGGGCGGCTGGGTCGCCGAGGGGGCCTGGTCCTGGCAGGACGCGCAGCGCGTCGCGGGGATGCTCGCGGCGGGCAACGCCCGGCGCGTCTACCGGCTCGACGAGCGCGGCTGACGGCCGGGTGCGCGGCGGGCGCCGCCGGCCGGACCGCCGCGCGGCGGGTCAGACCGCCGAGAGCTGCTCCTCGTCCCGCGCCGGGGCCCCCACCCGGTCGCCGGAGCGCTCGCGCAGGGCGAGGGCCAGGCGGAGCACCGCGATCCACACCAGGCAGGAGCCCAGCATGTGCGCGGCGACCAGTACCTCGGGCAGCTGGGTGAAGAACTGGACGTAGCCGATCGCGCCCTGGGCGAGCAGTACGACCAGCAGGTCGCGGGCGCGCGCCCGGGTGTCGCCGGGGGCGTCCACCACCCGCAGCACCAGCCACATCGCGACGGCGAGCGCGCAGACCAGCCAGGCGGCGATCGCGTGCACGTGGGCGGTGGCCGCCCAGTCGAACGGCATCCGCTTGATCTCGCTCTTGTCACCGGCGTGCGGACCGGAGCCGGTCACGACCGTGCCCGCCGCGATCAGTACGAGGGTGGTGGCGATCAGCGCCCACGCCAGCTTGCGCACGGGCCCGGGCACGCGGGGCCGGGGGGCGCCGTCGCCCTCGCGGGTGCGCTGCCAGGAGACGGTGGTGACCGCGATCAGGCCGGTGGCGAGCAGGAAGTGCCCCGCGACGCTGTACGGGTTGAGCCCGGTCAGGACGGTGATGCCGCCGAGGACCGCGTTGGCCATCACGAGGGCGAACTGGATCCAGCCGAGCTTCGTCAGCGAGTGCCGCCACGGCTTCGACGCGCGCGCCGCGAGGATGAACCAGCCGACGGCCGCGCTCAGCACGTACGTCAGCATCCGGTTGCCGAACTCGATGACCCCGTGGAAGCCCTGGGCCTGCGTGACGACCAGGCTGTCGTCGGTGCACTTGGGCCAGGTGTCGCAGCCGAGACCGGATCCGGTCAGCCGCACCGCGCCGCCGGTGACGATGATGGCCACGCTCATCAGGAGCGCGGCGGACGCGGCCCGCCGGACGGTCCGGGGTGACGGCGTCCAGCGGTCGGCGATGTATGCGAATGGGTTCAACACGGCGCCTATCGTATGCGGCGCCTTGTGCAAAGTTTCACGAGGGGGTCCCGGCGGGGGCCTCCGGCCCGACGGTCCGGCGGAACCGGGCCCCGGCCGGATCCCCCTCCTCGTGCCACCACACCAGCACCCGCCACAGGCCGCCCCCGCCGGGACGCACCGCGGACTCCGCGAACCCCCGCACCAGCCCGTCCCCCACCTCCTCGGCGGTCAGCCCCCGCACCTGCGCCGACCCGTGCCACGGGTCCGGCCGTACGGTCCACAGCCCGTCGGCGCCCCGCACCTCCACCCGCCACACCGCGAGCCACGGCGTCACCTCCAGCATCGTGGCGACCTGCTCGGCGTCCAGCCCCAGCCGGCCCGCGATCACCGCCTCGGGCACGCCCTGGATCCGGGCGGCCACCACCGCCTGCGGCAGCAGCCGCTCGGGCAGCAGCCCGTCGGCCCGGAGCCCCGCCAGCGCGTCCAGGCCCAGGAAGCGCAGCCGCAGCTCCAGCTGGCGGCCGATGTGGTCCAGGGCCTCCCCGGCCTCCCGCGCCACCTCGGGCCCCGGGTCCGCGAGGAGCAGCCGGCGGAACCCGGACTCGGCGTCCACCGCCCAGGCGACCGCCTGCGACGCGGAGCCCAGCTCCGCGAGCCGGTCCGCGAGGAACACCTTGGCCTGCGCGAGCCCCCGCCGGTTGACCGGGTCCTCCTGGTCCAGGCCGGCCCAGACCTCGACGGCGGCCCGCGTCACGTCACGGGCGCGCTCGCCGGCGGCCCGCTCCATCGCGCCCGGGCCGCTCCCGGCGCCGCCGCCCAGCGGGTGCCGGGGCAGCCGGGCACCGTCGCTCAGCGGCCAGGCCAGCCAGACCCCCTGGTTGATGAGCCCCCGCGCGTACCACCGGGCGTACTCCGGCGCGTGCGGCGCGGCACGCCGCGCGTGGCCGAGCGCCTCCTCGACGGCGGCCAGCGCCCCGGCCCGGTCCCCGCCCCCGAACCGGCGTGCGGCGAGGTCGCCCAGGCGCAGCCCCAGCCGGGCGGCGCACTCGGCATCGGTCAGGGCGGGTCCGCGCAGCGCGCCGATCAGCTCCCGCAGCAGCCGCTCGCTCTCGGCGGGCCCGGCCGGGGCGGCCCCCGACCGGATCCGCGCCCATTCCCCGTCCAGCCGCAGAGCGGCCTCCCGCTGCGCCATGCCACGCCCCCCGGCGTTCCGATGTGTGGAGGCTGGTCATCCTCCCGCCGGGGCAACGATCAGGAGCGGCGATTCACTCCCAGCGGAACAGCCTCGCCGCGGCGCCCAGGCCCAGTACCGCCCAGCCGCCCAGCACGGCCGCGTCAGCCCACGGCAGCGCGGCCCCGTGCTGGAGCACCTCCCGCAGCCCGTGCGACAGCGCCGAGATCGGCAGCAGGCCGAGCACGTCCTGCACCGCTCCGGGGAACTTCTCCAGGGGCACGATCACCCCGCCGCCGACCAGCAGCAGCAGGAACACCAGGTTGGCCGCGGCCAGGGTCGCCTCGGCCCGGAGGGTGCCCGCCATCAGCAGCCCGAGCCCGGAGAAGGCCGCCGTACCGAGCAGGAGCAGCGCCGCGACCGACAGCGGGTTCCCCTGCGGGGACCAGCCCAGCGCGAGGGCGATCACCGTCAGCAGGGCGACCTGGAGCACCTCGGTGACCAGCACCGACAGGGTCTTGGCGGCCATCAGCGCCCAGCGCGGCAGCGGGGAGGCCCCGAGCCGCTTGAGCACGCCGTAGCGGCGGTCGAAGCCGGTGGCGATGGCCTGGCCGGTGAAGGCGGTGGACATGACCGCCAGCGCGAGGACGCCCGGGGCGAGGAAGTCGACGGCCTCGCCCTCGCCGGTGTCGACGATGTCGACGGCGGAGAAGAGGGTCAGCAGCAGCGCCGGGATGATCACGGTGAGCAGCAGCTGCTCCCCGTTGCGCAGCAGCATCCGGGTTTCCAGCGCGGTCTGCGCCCAGATCATCCGGGACACGGGCGCGGCCCCCGGCCGGGGGGTGAACGTACCGGCGCTCATGCGGGCAGCTCCTTGCCCGTGAGCTCCAGAAAGACGTCTTCGAGGGTGTGCCGCTCCACGGAGAGGCTGTCGGGCATCACCCCGTGCTGGGCGCACCAGGAGGCGACGGTGGCCAGCAGCTGCGGGTCCACGTCGCCGGTGACCCGGTAGGCGCCGGGGGTGAGCTCGGCCGCCTGCGTGCCGTCGGGCAGGGCCTTCAGCAGGGAGGCGAGGTCGAGGGAGGGGCGGCCGGTGAAGCGCAGGGTGTTCTCGGCGCCGCCCCGGCACAGCCGCTCGGGGCTGCCGTGGGCGATGACCCGGCCGGCGTCGACGATGGCGACCTCGTCGCAGAGCTGTTCGGCCTCGTCCATGTGGTGGGTGGTGAGGACGACGGTGACCCCGTCGGCGCGCAGTTCGCGTACGAGGTCCCAGGTCGCGCGGCGGGCCTGGGGGTCGAGGCCGGCGGTGGGCTCGTCCAGGAACACCAGCTCGGGGCGGCCGACGACGGCCATGGCCAGGGCGAGCCGCTGCTGCTGGCCGCCGGAGAGCCGGCGGTAGGCGGTGCGGCCGCAGCCGCCGAGGCCGAGGCGTTCCACGAGGGCGTCGACGTCGAGGGGGTCGGCGTACAGCCTGGCCATGTGGCGCAGCATCTCGACGGCGCGGGCGCCGGAGTAGACCCCGCCGGACTGGAGCATCACGCCGACGCGCGGCCGCAGCCGCTCGGCCTGGGCGACCGGGTCGAGACCGAGGACGCGGACGGTCCCGGCGTCGGGGCGGTGGTAGCCCTCGCAGGTCTCGACGGTGGTGGTCTTGCCCGCGCCGTTGGGGCCGAGGACCGCGGTGACGGAGCCGCGCGGGACGGTGAGGTCCAGGCCGTCCACCGCCGTTTTGGGGCCGTACCGCTTCACCAGTCCGCGGATCTCCACGGCGGGGTCGTTGCTCATGGTGACTGAGTCTACGGAGCCCGGGAAGGGAGCCTCCGCCCCGGGGTGGGAGGGCGCCGCGCAGGGAATCCGTGTCGCGGAAGAGGTTCTTTTCAGCCATGTGGCCCCGGGAGGTCCGGCGGCTTTGGGTGACTCCCGCGGAAGCTGACGTTCAGCGCCCCTGTGCGCGCCGTGGGCGGAGGTCCGCTGGTGGGAGGCGTTGCGCGGCCCGTCGCAGCGGTTCGGAATGGAAACGGAATTCCATCTACCGATTAACTCTCCGTAGATAAATAAGGTAACCCTTAGTGATGGACGCCACCGGGCGTGGCCTCCGTCACGGCTTGTCGGGGCTCGCTTAATTACGCAACAATGGCGTTGTGAAATACGGCGAACGCATGAGCGAGGCCCCCCAGGGGGAGCTCGCGACCGGGGAGCGGTCCACCCGCAACCGGGTCGCGCGGTCCATCCTGGACCACGGCCCCTCCACCGTCGCCGACCTCGCTCAGCGTCTGGGCCTCACCCAGGCCGCCGTCCGCCGCCACCTCGACACGCTCGTCGCCGACGACGTGGTCGCACCCCGGGAACAGCGCGTGTACGGCACGCGGACCCGGGGCCGGCCCGCCAAGGTGTTCGCGCTGACCGACTGCGGCCGCGACGCCTTCGACCAGTCCTACGACACCCTCGCCGCGGACGCCCTGCGCTGGATCGCGCAGTCCGTCGGCGGAGGCGAGAAGGGCGAGGCGGCCGTCGCCGCCTTCGCGAGGGCGCGGATGGAGACGCAGGCACAGACCTACCGGGAAGCCGTGGAGGCGGCCGCCCCCGCGGCCCGCACCGAGGCCCTGGCCAAGGCGTTGACCGCGGACGGGTACGCTGCTACGGCGAAGAGCGCTCCCGGTCCGCACAGCGGTGAACAGCTCTGTCAGCACCACTGCCCGGTCGCACACGTCGCCGAGCAGTTCCCGCAGCTCTGCGAGGCGGAGACCGAGGTCTTCTCCCGCCTGCTCGGGACGCACGTGCAGCGCCTCGCCACGATCGCCCACGGCGACGGGGTGTGCACCACGTTCATTCCGCGAAGCGCCACACAGACCGACACATCAGTATCTGCAAGTACGGCCGGGAGGAACCCCGCATGACCACGGAGACTGCTCACCCTGAGCTCGATGGCCTGGGCACCTACGAATACGGCTGGGCCGACTCCGACGCGGCCGGTGCCGCTGCCAAGCGGGGTCTGTCCGAGGACGTCGTCCGCGACATCTCGGCGAAGAAGTCCGAGCCGGAGTGGATGCTGAACCTCCGCCTCAAGGGCCTCAAGCTCTTCGGCAAGAAGCCCATGCCCATGTGGGGTTCCGACCTCTCGGGCATCGACTTCGACAACATCAAGTACTTCGTGCGCTCCACCGAGAAGCAGGCCGCTTCCTGGGAAGAGCTGCCCGAGGACATCAAGAACACGTACGACAAGCTCGGCATCCCGGAGGCGGAGAAGCAGCGCCTCGTCGCCGGTGTCGCGGCCCAGTACGAGTCCGAGGTCGTCTACCACCAGATCCGTGAGGACCTGGAGGAGCAGGGCGTCATCTTCCTCGACACGGACACCGCGCTCAAGGAGCACCCGGAGCTCTTCCAGGAGTACTTCGGCACGGTCATCCCGGTCGGCGACAACAAGTTCGCCTCGCTGAACACCGCCGTGTGGTCGGGCGGCTCCTTCATCTACGTCCCCAAGGGTGTCCACGTGGACATCCCGCTCCAGGCCTACTTCCGCATCAACACGGAGAACATGGGCCAGTTCGAGCGGACGCTGATCATCGTCGACGAGGACGCCTACGTCCACTACGTCGAGGGCTGCACCGCCCCGATCTACTCCTCGGACTCGCTGCACAGCGCCGTGGTCGAGATCATCGTGAAGAAGGGCGGCCGCTGCCGCTACACGACCATCCAGAACTGGTCGAACAACGTCTACAACCTGGTCACCAAGCGCGCCGTGGCGTACGAGGGCGCGACCATGGAGTGGATCGACGGCAACATCGGTTCCAAGGTCACCATGAAGTACCCGGCCGTCTACCTGATGGGCGAGCACGCCAAGGGCGAGACCCTGTCCATCGCCTTCGCGGGCGAGGGCCAGCACCAGGACGCCGGTTCCAAGATGGTCCACATGGCGCCGAACACCTCCTCCAACATCGTCTCCAAGTCGGTGGCGCGAGGCGGCGGCCGCACCTCCTACCGCGGTCTGGTCGAGATCGGCGAGGGCGCCGCGGGCTCCAAGTCCAACGTGCTGTGCGACGCGCTCCTGGTCGACACCATCTCCCGCTCGGACACCTACCCCTACGTCGACGTCCGCGAGGACGACGTGACGATGGGCCACGAGGCCACCGTCTCCAAGGTCTCCGACGACCAGCTCTTCTACCTGATGCAGCGCGGACTCACCGAGTTCGAGGCCATGGCCATGATCGTGCGCGGCTTCGTGGAGCCGATCGCGAAGGAGCTGCCGATGGAGTACGCGCTGGAGCTGAACCGGCTCATCGAGCTGCAGATGGAGGGCTCGGTCGGCTAGTCCGACGGCGGCCGGCCCCCGCCGGCCGCCGGGCCCCGCCCGCAGCACATTCGTTAGACGTACGTAGGAAGAGAGCAAGACGACAGCCATGGCTGAGGCTCAGAATATTCCGGCGGGCTCCACCACCGCCGGCGCGATCGCGGTGGCCGCAGAGTCCACCGTCGCCACCCGGATGAGCGCGCCCCCGTCCTTCGACGTGGCCGACTTCCCCGTTCCGCACGGCCGCGAGGAGGAGTGGCGGTTCACCCCGCTGGCCCGCCTCAAGGGCCTGCACGACGGCACCGCGGTCGCCAACGGCACCATGAAGGCCCAGATCGACGCCCCCGAGGGCGTGACGGTCGAGTCCGTCGAGCGCGGCGACGAGCGGATCGGCAAGGCCGGCGCCCCCGTCGACCGCGTCTCCGCGCAGGCCTTCTCCTCGTTCGCCAAGGCCACGGTCGTCACCGTGCCCAAGGAGACCGTGCTCGCGGAGCCCATCCGGGTCGCGCTCCACGGTGAGGGCGGCACGACCTTCGGGCACACCGTCTTCGACATCAAGCCCTTCGCCGAGGCGATCATCGTGATCGACCACACCGGCGACGGCGTGCGCGCCGCGAACGTCGACATCCTCGTCGGCGACGGCGCCAAGGTGACCTTCGTGTCCGTCCAGGACTGGGACGACACGGCCGTCCACACCTCGCAGCACAACGCCCTCGTCGGCCGCGACGCGAGCTTCAAGTCGGTCGTCGTGACCTTCGGCGGCGACCTGGTCCGCCTGCACCCGCGCGTCAGCTACGCCGGCCCCGGCGGCGAGGCCGAGATGCTCGGCGTGTACTTCACGGACGCCGGCCAGCACCAGGAGCACCGCCTCCTGGTCACCCACGACGCCCCGCACTGCAAGTCCAACGTGGTCTACAAGGGCGCGCTCCAGGGCCAGGACGCCCACGCCGTCTGGATCGGTGACGTGCTCATCGAGAAGACCGCCGAGGGCACCGACACCTACGAGATGAACCGGAACCTCGTCCTGACGGACGGTGCCCGCGTCGACTCGGTGCCGAACCTGGAGATCGAGACGGGCGAGATCGTCGGCGCCGGCCACGCCTCCGCCACCGGCCGCTTCGACGACGAGCAGCTCTTCTACCTCCAGGCCCGCGGCATCCCGGCCGACGAGGCCCGCCGCCTGGTCGTGCGCGGCTTCTTCGCCGAGCTCGTCCAGCAGATCGGTGTCGCGGACATCGAGGAGCGCCTGATCGCGAAGATCGAGGCCGAGCTGGCGGCGGCCGTCTGATGACGTACGTCAAGGCCTGTGCGCTGAGCGAGCTGGAGGAGAACACCCCCAAGCGGGTGGAACTCGACGGCACGCCGGTGTCCATCGTCTCCACCGAGGGGGAGGTGTTCGCGATCAACGACATCTGCTCGCACGCGAACGTCTCGCTCTCGGAGGGTGAGGTCGAGGACTGCATGATCGAGTGCTGGCTGCACGGGTCGGCCTTCGACCTGCGCACCGGCAAGCCCTCCGGTCTGCCCGCGACGCGCCCCGTCCCCGTTTACCCCGTCAAGATCGAAGGGGACGACGTGCTCGTCTCCCTCGCCCAGGAGTCCTGAGGTACCCATGGCAACGCTTGAAATCCACGACCTGCACGTCTCCGTCGAGGCCGAGAACGGCGCCCGCGAGATCCTCAAGGGTGTCGACCTCACCGTCAAGCAGGGTGAGACGCACGCCATCATGGGCCCCAACGGCTCCGGCAAGTCCACCCTGGCGTACTCGCTCGCCGGTCACCCGAAGTACACCATCACCGGTGGCACCGTGACCCTCGACGGCGAGGACGTCCTGGAGATGTCCGTCGACGAGCGCGCCCGCGCCGGCGTCTTCCTCGCCATGCAGTACCCGGTCGAGGTCCCCGGCGTCTCGGTCTCCAACTTCCTGCGCACCTCCGCCACCGCCATCCGCGGCGAGGCCCCCAAGCTGCGCACCTGGGTGAAGGAGGTCAAGTCCGCGATGGAGCAGCTCCAGATGGACCCGGCCTTCGCCGAGCGCAACGTCAACGAGGGCTTCTCCGGCGGTGAGAAGAAGCGCCACGAGATCCTCCAGCTGGAGCTCCTCAAGCCGAAGATCGCGATCCTCGACGAGACCGACTCCGGTCTGGACGTCGACGCGCTGCGCCAGGTCTCCGAGGGCGTCAACCGCGTCCGCGCGACCGGCGAGGTCGGCACGCTGCTGATCACGCACTACACGCGGATCCTCCGCTACATCAAGCCCGACTTCGTCCACGTCTTCTCGGAAGGCCGCATCGTCGAGTCCGGCGGCGCCGAGCTCGCCGACAAGCTGGAGGCGGAAGGCTACGAGTCGTACAGCACGAAGGGTGGCGCGACCGCGTGACACAGCTGCCTGGCCTCCTCGACATCGAGGCGATCCGCAAGGACTTCCCCCTGCTGGATCGTGTGGTCCACGACGGGAAGAAGATCGTTTACCTGGACAACGCGGCGACTTCGCAGAAGCCGCGCCAGGTGCTCGACGCGCTGAACGAGTACTACGAGCAGCACAACGCCAACGTCCACCGCGGCGTGCACGTGCTCGCCGAGGAGGCCACGGCGCTGTACGAGGGCGCCCGCGACAAGGTCGCCGCCTTCATCAACGCGCCGAGCCGCGACGAGGTGATCTTCACCAAGAACGCCTCGGAGTCGCTCAACCTGGTCGCGAACATGCTCGGCTGGGCGGACGAGCCCTACCGGGTCGACAGCGAGACCGAGATCGCCATCACGGAGATGGAGCACCACTCCAACATCGTGCCGTGGCAGCTGCTCGCGCAGCGCACCGGCGCGAAGCTGAAGTGGTTCGGCCTCACCGACGACGGCCGGCTCGACCTGTCCAACATCGAAGAGGTCATCACGGAGAAGACGAAGATCGTCTCCTTCACGCTGGTCTCCAACATCATGGGCACCGTCAACCCGGTCGAGGCGATCGTCCGGCGCGCCCAGGACGTGGGCGCACTGGTCCTCATCGACGCCTCCCAGGCCGCTCCGCACATGCCGCTGGACGTGCAGGCGCTCGGCGCCGACTTCGTGGCCTTCACCGGCCACAAGATGTGCGGCCCGACCGGCATCGGCGTCCTCTGGGGCCGCCAGGAGCTCCTGGAGGACCTGCCCCCGTTCCTCGGTGGCGGCGAGATGATCGAGACCGTGTCGATGCACGCCTCGACCTACGCCCCGGCGCCCCACAAGTTCGAGGCCGGCACGCCCCCGATCGCCCAGGCCGTCGGCCTCGGTGCGGCCGTGGACTACCTGACCTCGATCGGCATGGAGAACATCGCCGCGCACGAGCACGCGATCACCGAGTACGCGGTCAAGCGCCTCCTGGAGGTGCCCGACCTGCGGATCATCGGCCCGACCACGGCCGAGGACCGCGGCGCCGCGATCTCGTTCACGCTCGGTGACATCCACCCCCACGACGTGGGCCAGGTGCTGGACGAGCAGGGCATCGCGGTCCGCGTGGGACACCACTGCGCGCGCCCCGTCTGCCTGCGGTACGGAATTCCCGCGACCACGCGAGCGTCTTTCTATCTGTACTCCTCTCCCGCCGAGGTCGACGCGCTGATCGACGGGCTGGAGCACGTACGGAACTTCTTCGGCTGACGAAGGCGACGAGGACGAGGCTGTGAAGCTGGATTCGATGTACCAGGAACTGATCCTGGACCACTACAAGCACCCGCACGGGCGCGGCCTTCGCGAAGGCGACGCCGAAGTGCACCACGTCAACCCGACGTGCGGCGACGAGATCACGCTGCGCGTGAAGTACGACGGGCAGACGCTCACCGACGTCTCCTACGAGGGTCAGGGCTGCTCCATCAGCCAGGCCAGCGCGTCCGTGCTCAACGAGCTGCTCGTCGGCAAGGAGCTCTCCGAGGCGCAGAAGATCCAGGGCGTGTTCCTGGAGCTCATGCAGTCCAAGGGCAAGCTGGAGCCGGACGAGGAGATGGAGGAGGTGCTGGAGGACGCGGTCGCGTTCGCCGGTGTCTCCAAGTATCCGGCGCGCGTGAAGTGTGCTCTGCTGAGCTGGATGGCGTGGAAGGACGCGACCGCCCAGGTGCTGGGCGACGCGGAGAGGAAGACGGCATGACCGAGAACGCGACGCCCGAGGCGTCGATCAAGCCGGCCACCGAGGAGGAGGTCCGCGAGGCCCTCTACGACGTGGTCGACCCCGAGCTGGGCATCGACGTCGTCAACCTGGGGCTGATCTACGGCATCCACATCGACGACGCGAACATCGCCACCCTCGACATGACCCTGACCTCGGCGGCCTGCCCGCTGACGGACGTCATCGAGGACCAGGCGAAGTCGGCGACGGAGGGCATCGTCAACGAGCTGCGCATCAACTGGGTCTGGATGCCCCCGTGGGGCCCGGACAAGATCACGGACGATGGCCGTGAGCAGCTGCGCGCACTCGGCTTCAACGTCTGAGAACGTTCTGAGAACGGTCTGAGAACGTCTGAGCGGACGCGTACGCGTACGCGTGAGGGCCCCCGGCACTGGTCGTGCCGGGGGCCCTCCCCGTTCCCGGGGCGGTACGGGCACCGCCGTCTCGGCCTACGGCACCCGCGGGACCGCCTGGAAGTCGAACGAGGCTCCGTTGCCGGCGGTGTTCGCGTCGCCGGTGCCCATTCTCCGCCGCGCCGGGGTCCGCCGGGTGGGCGTCCGTACCGCGCCGGATCCGGCGGGCGCGGCCGGAAGGGGTCAGGCCGTGCCGCGGACCGCTTCCAGGGCCGCCGCCACGCTCGCCTCGATGTCCGTGATCGGGTAGATCACCTCGCGCACCGTGCGGTCCCGGTCCACGACCAGCGTCAGCCGCTTGATCCGGCTCACCCCGGCCGCGCGGAACGTCGGCAGCCGCAGCGCCGTCACCAGGTCCAGTCCGGCGTCCGAGAGGAGCGGGAAGCGCAGCTGTTCCTGTTCGGCGAACTCCCGCTGCTCGTCCGGCCGCTGCGTGGAGACCCCGTGCACGGTGGCGCCGGCGGAGGTGAACTCCGCGAGCTGGTCGCGGAAGGTGCACGATTCGAGCGTGCAGCCCTTCGCGCCCGGGATCCCGGCCCAGCCGGGCGGGTAGGACTCGGCCCGGGCGTAGGCGCCGGGGAAGCAGTACAGGACGGTGAACGGGGTGTCCGCCACCGGGTCGCGGAGCTCGCCGAAACGGTCCGGCAGCAGCAGCTCCGGCAGCCGGGTGCCGCGCAGCGCGTGGACGCGTACGGCCTCCTTCGAGGCCTCCTCGGTGGTCGCCGTCATCTCTCCCTCTCCCAGGACCCAGGTGTCACCCCAGTCCTGGAGGGCCACCAGGACCGGCAGCAGCCCCCGCCCGCGCGGGGTCAGCCGGTACTCGTGCCGCACCGGGCGCTCCTGGTACGGCTCGCGCGTCAGCACCCCGGCCTCGACCAGCAGCTTCAGCCGCTCGGCGAGCACCTTGCGGGACACCCCGAGCTCGCGCTGGAGCTCGTCGAAGCGGTACAGGCCGCGCGCGGCGTCCCGCACGATCAGCAGCGTCCACCAGTCGCCCACGACATCGAGGGCCTGGGCGATGGAGCAGTCCGCGTCGCCGAGGTGCGTGCGCTGGGCCATGGGAACTCCTTAGTCCGTTGACCCAAGGCTGTCATGCTGACATAGTCCGTTCCCAAAGGGAACTTACTAGCGGATGCGGGGGACACGGGTGTGCTGCAGGGGATCAAGGACGTACCGAAGGCCGTGTGGCTGCTGGCTGCGGGGATCTTCGTCAATACCGTCGCCAGCTTCACCGTCGTCTTCGTCTTCCTCTACCTGACCGGCCCGCGCGGCCTGGGCGCCACCCAGGCGGGACTGATCGTCGGCCTCGGCGGCATCGGACTGGTCGCCGGCAACTTCACCGGCGGCTGGTACGGCGACCGCTTCGGCCACCGCCGGGTGCTGCTCACCGCCTCCGCCGTCGCGGGATCCGCCCTCGTCGTCCTGCCGGCGGCCCCCACCGCCCTGCTGGCCCTGCTCCTGCCGCTCGCCCAGTACGCCTCCGGGGTGATCCGCGCCGCCAACTCCGCTCTGGTCGCCGTCACCGTGCCGGAAGGCTCCCGCCGCCAGGCCTTCGCCGTCACCCGCTGCCTGTCCAACGGCGGCTTCGCGGTGGGCGGACCGCTCGGGGCCCTCATCGCGACCGGGCTCTCCTACGACTGGCTCTTCGTCGCGGACGGCCTCGGCACCCTCTTCTTCGCCCTCTGGACCGCCCGGGTCGTCCCGGCCAGGGCCGCCACCACCCCCTCCGCGGCCCCGGACGGGGGTCTGGGCCGCGGAGGGCTGTGGCGGGAACTGCGCGCCCGACCGGCCGTCCTGGTCCTGCTCGGAGCGATCGTCGTGATCGACGTCGTCTACCGCCAGCACCTGACGACCTTCCCCGTCTACCTCGCCGACCACGGTCTGGACACCCGCGCGTACGGCTGGCTCATCGCCGTCAACTGCGGGGTCATCCTCCTCCTGGAGATCCCCGCCGCCCTCGCCCTGCGCCGGCGTTCCCCGCTGCACGTCATCGGCAGCGGGCTGGTGCTGGTGGGCGGCGGCTACGCGGTGCTGACGCTCGGCGTCGGCATCGCGACGGCCGTCGCGATGATGCTCCTGCTCACCCTCGGGGAGATCCTCTACAAGACCACCGCCATGGCGTACGTCGCGGACGAGTCGCCCGAGCACGCCGTCGGCCGGTTCCAGAGCCTGTACGCGGGTGTCTCCATCAGCGGCTTCGTCCTCGCCGCGCCCCTCGGCGGAGCCCTGTACGAGGCCGCGCCGGAGCTGCTGTGGCCGCTGTGCGCGGCGCTCGGCACGGCCGCCGGGGGGATCGTGCTGGTCACGGGTGCGCTGGGGGTGCGGCGACCCGCGCGCCCGGCACATGAGACCGGTTCGCGACCGGAGGCCGTCGCCGGTTAGGTTTCGGATATGACTGCTACGCGTACCACCGGCGCCGTCGCCGCCGGACTTGCCACCCTCGCCGCCGACGGCACCGTCCTCGACACCTGGTTCCCCGCCCCCGAGCTGGCCGCCGAGCCCGGCCCGGCCGGCACCGAGCGCCTCACCGCCGAGCAGGCCGTGGAGCTCCTCGGCGCGGCCGCGGCCAAGGCCATCCGCTCGGACGCGGTCCGCGGGGTCGAGGTCGTAGCCGTCCGCACCGTCATCGCCTCCCTCGAGGACAAGCCGCTGGACGCGCACGACGCGTACCTGCGCCTGCACCTGCTGAGCCACCGCCTGGTCAAGCCGCACGGCCAGAACCTGGACGGGGTCTTCGGCCTGCTGGCCAACGTCGCCTGGACCTCCCTGGGCCCGGTCGCCGTCGACCAGGTCGAGACGGTCCGGCTGAACGCGCGCGCCGAGGGCCTGCACCTCCAGGTCACCTCGATCGACAAGTTCCCCCGCATGACCGACTACGTCGCCCCCAAGGGCGTGCGCATCGCCGACGCGGACCGCGTCCGCCTCGGCGCGCACCTCGCCGAGGGCACCACCGTCATGCACGAGGGCTTCGTCAACTTCAACGCCGGCACCCTGGGCACCTCCATGGTCGAGGGCCGCATCTCGGCGGGCGTCGTGGTCGGCGACGGCTCCGACATCGGCGGCGGCGCGTCCACCATGGGCACCCTCTCGGGCGGCGGCAAGCAGATCATCTCCATCGGCGAGCGCACCCTCGTCGGCGCCGAGGCGGGCATCGGCATCGCGCTGGGCGACGAGTGCGTCGTCGAGGCCGGCCTCTACGTCACCGCGGGCACCCGCGTGACCCTGCCGGACGGCCAGATCGTCAAGGCCCTGGAGCTCTCCGGCGCCGACAACATCCTCTTCCGCCGCAACTCGGTCACCGGCGCCGTCGAGGCCCGCCCGTACAAGGCGAACTGGGGCGGCCTCAACGAGGTCCTGCACAGCCACAACTGACGCCCGGCCGGCAGCGCCCGCCGTCCGTCACCACCGAGTGCCCTCCCGCCGGACGCGGGAGGGCACTCGCCGTTGGTCCGGGGAAGGCTTCGGGTGGGGCCCCGTCAGCTCGGGGCGATCGTGCGGATCAGGCCCGCGAAGGCCTGCTCCTCCGCCTCGGTCAGCTGCACCGACTCCATCGGGTGCGTGTCCGCGCGGCGCTGGGCCGGGATCACCGGCAGGCCCTCGTGGGCGGCCGGCTCGGGGTGGTGGAGGCGGCTGTCCCGCAGCATGTGGCCGAGGCCGAAGACCCAGACGAGGGCGGCCACGGCGAGGACGGCGAGGCCGATCTCCTGGACGAGCGAGATGGAGGGGAACACGAGCGGTCCTCCCGGAGTGCGGGGGTACAAGGAGGGCAAGTTCGGGCGTGGGGACACTCAACACCACAACCGGAAGATTTTGGCACCGGTGTGTCCAGCGTCACGCCAGGGCCGGAAGTCCCGCCCTCCTCCCGGGCAGGGGCCCGCCCCGGCTCCGGGAGCGGCTTCCCGCTACGGCTCCAGGGGCAGCTTGAAACCCTCGTGGCTGCGCGCGAAGCCCAGGCGCTCGTAGAAGCGGTGCGCGGCGCCCCGCCTCTTGTCGCTGGTCAGCTGGACCAGCCCGCAGCCCCGTGCGCGGGCCCGCTCGACCGCGAGGCGCATCAGCTCCGCGCCCAGGCCGCCGCCCCGCCGGTCCGCGCGGATCCGTACCGCCTCCACCAGGGCCCGGTCCCGGCCGCCCTGGCCCAGGCCGGGGACGTACGTCAGCTGGAGGCAGCCCAGGACCGCTTCCCCGTCCGCCAGGACCAGCATCTCGTTGCGCGGGTCCGCCCCGATGGCGGCGAAGGCCCGCTCGTGCTCCTCGCCGACGGTGACCGAGGCCGGGTCCAGGACCCGTTCCTCGTCGGCCAGCAGGGCCAGTACGGCGGGCAGGTCTTGGCGGGTCGCGGCACGGAAGATCATGGCCGGATTGTGGCAGGGCCCGGCCACCGGGAGGGTGGCCGGGCCCTGGGGTGCGGGTTACGGGCGGAAGCGCAGCACCTGCGGGTCGTGGTCGCTGTTCTGCGCGGCGAACTCGGCGTTGATGTGCACGCTGTCGTAGCTGAAGTTCTTGATCGACGGGCTGGTCAGGATCTGGTCCAGCACCTGCGCGTTGCCCTGGAAGACGTAGGAGTAACGTTCCGCCTTCGGCAGCGACTTGATCGCCGAGTAGAGCGCGCCGCCGTCCTCCAGCGCCCGCGTGGTCGCGGAGAACTCGAAGTCGTTGATGTCGCCGAGCGCGAGCACGGACGCGTTCTTGTCGACGGCCAGCAGCTGCTTCACGAAGCCGTTCACCGCCTGCGCCTGGAGGAGCCGCTTTTCCTCCGACTTGCGCACCGGCGGCTGGTGGTGCGAGGTCAGGGCCTCGTCGCCGCCCTTGGATCCGAAGTGGTTGGCGATCACGAAGACCGTGCGGCCGCGGAAGAGGAACTCACCGGCCAGCGGCTTGCGGCTGTCGGCCCACGCCGGGTTCGCCGGGTCGATCCGGCCGGGGGAGTGGGTCAGGGCGGCCTTGCCCCTCTCCGTCGTCACACCGGTCGCCGTCGCCGCGTCGCCCGCGGCGCGGTCGGTGAAGGAGACCCGCGCCGGGTTGAACAGGAACACCTGGCGGATGTTGCCGCCGGGCTCGCCGCCGTCCTTGTTGTTCTCCGGGGCGACGGAGCGCCACTGGTACGCCGGGCCGCCCGCCGCCTTGATCGCCTCGGTGAACTTCGTCAGCGTCTGCTCGGCCGAGACGGTGCCGTCGTTCTTCGCGCCGTTGTCGTCCTGGATCTCCTCCAGGGCCAGGATGTCGGGCGAGGCCAGGTTGGTCACGACCGCCTTGGCGAGGTTGTCGAACTTCTCCTGCGGGTCGGTCGGGTCGAGGTTCTCCACGTTGTACGTGGCCACCGCGAGTTCACCGGGCGACTGGGCCTTGGTCTTCTCGGGGGCCAGGGTGCCGGCCTTCACCGTGCCGAGGGTGCGCGCCACCAGCGTGTAGCCGCCGAACTGGTTGAAGTCGAGGGGGCCCTCGGTGGTGCCGGTCAGCCGGTCGCCGACGTTGGCCACCGGGAAGGGCTGCTGCGCGAGCGGCGCGAGCTGCTGGATCTGGAGGCGGCCGGTGTTCTGGGACTCGTACGAGCCGTAGACGGTCCCGCCGCGCTTGGCGGCGTTCTCCCAGCCCTTCACCGTCACCCACAGCTCGGCGTGCGGGTCGGTGGCGCCGACCACGCGCGAGGTGCCGATGCGGACGTTCATGCCCTCGAGGGACTCGTAGTGGTCCAGGGCGTAACGGGACGGCTCCAGGGTCAGGCCGTTGACGCTGCCGCCGGCGGCCGGGTCGCCCGCGGGGGCGTACTCCGCGGGGACGGTGTACTCGGTGATGGCGGTGGCGGCGGGCAGCGCGTTGCCCGAGGAGACGACCGTCACCGCGGGCTTGCTGATCTGGGTGACGGACTGGTTGCCGGAGTTCGCGCCGCCGGGGACGTACTCGCCGACCGTGCCGGAGACCTTGACGGCGTCGCCGACGGAGACGGCCGGGACGGAGCCGGTGAAGACGAAGACGCCCTCACTGGTCGCCGGGTTGTCGTCTGCGTCCGGGTCCTGGATCCAGAAGCCGCGCGAGCCGTAGGTGCGCACGCCCGTGACGATGCCCTCGACGTCGGCGACCTGCTTGCCGTTGAAGGGGGAGATCCGGGTCGTGCCCTGGATGTCGTGGACGCGTATCGGATCGGCGGACACGGCGCCTTCGGCCGCGTCGGCCGTGCCCACGAGCAGGCCGGTGGCCAGGGCGGTGGCCACGAGGGCGGCGACGGCGGCGGAACGGGGATGCGAGGAGCGCATGGGCGGGAACTCCGGTGTGTGGAGGAGGGGGGTGCGGGCTCTTGACGGCCCATGTACATCTACGCGCGTCAATTTCCTGGGTGACCAGGGACGTTGTCAAGGCCTCCAGGGAATACGGAGGCTGACTGTGGGATGAACCAAAGGTGATGGCCGCCGGGCCTGCCCCGATTGCGTCTACGCTGGGTCGCCGCAACGGGCCTGACGGCCCGTCCGCGTGTGTTTTCGGCCACACGTCCGAATGGCATCCCGCCATCCGGAGGCCGCCACCCCGTCCGCCCCACCGCTCGCCCACCGTTCAGCCGCCCCATCGCCCCGCGCGTCCCGTCCGAGGAGAACCACCCCATGTCCGCAGAGCCGCACCCCACGCTGCCGCCGGTACGGCTGCACTCCGATGCGGAGCTGGCCCGCGACGCCCTCGTCGCCCCGCTGTTCGCCCGCGCCGTCCGCCTCGCCCGCTGGGCCGGACCCGACACCCGCGTGGACGTCGGCGGCGAGCTCGCCCCCGACCAGCTGCCCGAGGCCGTCGAGGTCCTCGGGCTCGCCGCCGCCGACGAGGACTCCCCCGTGTACGCGAGCCAGGCCTGGCGGGTGGCCGTCGACACCGGCCTCGTCGACGTGACCGAGCCGGAGGAGGACAGCGGCGACGGAGCCGAGGCCGGCGAGCCCGAATACGGCACCGCCACCCCCGGCGAGGACCTCGCTCTGCTGTCCGGCGGCGCCCCCGGCGACGTGCTCGACCTGTGGCTGGCCGCCCTGGACGCCGTCCTCGCGGACGCGGCCGTACCCGACCTGGACGACCTCGTCGACGCCCTCGACGCGGGCGGCGAGATCGACTTCGACCGCCTCGACTGGAACCCCCAGCGCGAAGCGGACTTCCTCGACGGAGTGCTCGCCAACCTCTACCTGCTCACCGTCACCGAAGGCGGGGCGGGCGACGGCCCGGTGCCGCTGCCGGTGCTCGCCGCGTCGATGATCGTGCCGGACGAGATGGGCGACCCGACCGACGCCGTGCTGGAACAGGTGTCGGACGCGATGATGCGCCTCGACGACCAGTTCCGGCAGCTGGAGCCCATCGGGCTCGTCGAGTACCGCCCCGTGGACGAGGCGCTGCTGGCCGAGGCGGACGAGCTCGGGGACACCGCCGCCGGAGGGCCGGGGGAGGAGGACGACGAGGACGTGTCCCGGTACGGGATGGTACGGCTGACCCCGCTCGGCCTGTACGGCGTCCGCGCCCGGATGCTGGAAGCCGGGGTCGAGGCCCCCGCCGTCGGGGAGCTCGCCGACAAGGGCGCCGACGCGCTGCTCGACGCCGTCTCCTTCTACCCGGAGGAGGCCGCCCAGGCCGAGATCGAGCAGTGGCTGGCCGGGCGCGAACTGCCGGACGCCGTCGCCGAACTGCTGGCCGCCGCCCGCGGTGACGACGAGGGCGCCCCGCTGCGACGGCTGCGCTGCCAGCAGGCACTCGCCCCGGCCGGGCCGGAGGCCGAGCCGGCGGTCCGCGCCGTCCTGGACGACCGGGAGCTGGGCGGGCTCGCCCGGGTCTGGCTCGCCGAGCACGGGGTGACCGGCGTACCGGCGCCGGACGGGGAGATGGTGTTCTGGCTGACGGTGGACACGATCGCGGCGCAGCTCGCAGCGGACGGGGAGACCGGGGAGCTGCCGCTGCTGATGCGGAGCCTGACGGAGCACCACACCGGCTTCTTCGAGCAGGCGTGGCGGGTGGAGCACCCCGCCACCGCGTACGTCCTGGAGGCGATGGGACGGCTGCACCCGGACAAGAAGGCCGCGAAGGAGGCGCGCAAGGCCGCGTTCAAGGCCCGCTCCCGGCAGCCCTGACCGCGGGGGCCGTCCGCCGTCGGACACGGCGGGCGCCCGGGCGGCGGTGCGGCGGGGGTGGGGTGCGGCCGGGCGGGGGGCCTCGCGTGCGGGGTGTTCGCCGGGGCGTCCGCCAGTCCGCCGGGGGTGGACAACAGGCCGATTCCGGGGCCGGAGCTCGCCATTCCGCCGACCGGCAAGGGCTCGGTCCGCATTCGCGGGTAGTTCAGCCGCCGTTCACGTACGGGCGGGAGCGTGTGCGCCTGCGACCGTACGTCAGGCGCACCACCTCCCCACCCCTGGAGACCCGATGCCCCTCAGCCGCAGAGACTTCACCGCCCGCACCGCACTCGCCGGTGCGGGCGTCGCGCTCACCGGGACGGTCGGCGCCCTCGCCACCGCCCCCGGGGCCCTGGCCGCCGACGACCCCCGCCCCGGCGGGCCCGACACCCCCGACGCGCACGGCCGTCCGCACGCCCCCGGCTACGGACCGCTCGTCGCGGACCCCGCGGGACTGCTGGCCCTGCCCGCCGGGTTCGGCTACCGCGTGATCACCCGAACCGGCGTCACCACCCTCGACTCCGGCGAGAGCACCCCGTCCAACCACGACGGGACCGCAGCCTTCGAGGGGCACCGCGGAGTCACCCTGCTCGTCAACAACCACGAACTGAAGGGCCCGCGCAGCCGCTGGGCGCACCCCGTACCGCTCGCCGAGGGCCTCGTCTACGACCCGGCCGCGTCCGGCGGCTGCACCGTCGTGGAGGTCCGGCACGGCGGCGAGGTCGCCGAATGGGTGGGCATCGCCGGTACGTCGACCAACTGCGCCGGCGGCGCCACCCCCTGGGGAACCTGGCTGACCTGCGAGGAGACCGAGGACCTGGCCGGGAAGAACGGCATGACCAAGGACCACGGCTACGTCTTCGAGGTCGACCCGCACGACCGCCGGGCCAACCGCGACCCGCGGCCCGTCAAGGCGTTCGGCCGGTACGCGCACGAGGCCGTCGTCATCGACCCGCGCCAGGGCCACGCCTACCTGACCGAGGACGCCTCGGGCCCCAACGGGCTCCTCTACCGCTGGACCCCGCCGCACGGCTTCCGGTACGGGCGCGGCAGGCTGCGTACCCTCGCCGCCGACGCCGGAGTGCTCGCGGCCGCCAAGTGCTTCGACAGCCACGGCCGGTTCGTGGACGACCTCTCGCGCGCCACGAAGACCGGCACCGTGTACGGGGTGGACTGGGTGGAGGTGCCCGACCGCGACGCGCGCAGCCTTCCGGTGCGCAAGCAGTTCGCGGAAGGCGCCGTCACCAGGGGACGCAAGCTGGAGGGGATGTGGTGGGCCGACGGGGGCGCCTACTTCGTCTCCTCCTACGCGCGTGAGGAGAGCCCGGGCGCCGCGCACGACGGCCAGGTGTGGTTCTACGACCCCAAGCGGCGCACGCTCCGGCTCGTCGTCCTGATCGGCGTCAACCGGGACCCGTCCGCCGAGGGGGGCCACGACGGCCCCGACAACATCACCGTGTCGCCGTACGGGGGTCTGGTCATCGCCGAGGACGGCGAGGGCCGCCAACACCTGCTCGGCGCCACGGAGTCGGGCCGCGTCTACCCGCTGGCGCGCAACGAGCTCAACATCGGGACGGCCGAGGAGCCGGAGTACTCGGAATTCGCCGGGGTCTGCTTCTCCCCGGACGGGCGCACCCTGTACGCCTGCATCCAGGACCCGGGCATCATGCTGGCCATCACCGGCCCCTGGCGGCGCTCCCCGCGCTGACGCGCGCCCCTGGCGGCCGCGCCCGGGCCGAAGCGGCGCTCCCGTAGGGGCAGGACGGCGTCCCGGGGCACCCCTGTGCCCCGGGAACGCTTCACCGGACGGTGGCCATCTCCTCGGCGCGCGAGGCCGCTGCCCACTCCTCGAGCAGGAACTCGTACGCCTCCGAGGGCCACTCACCGTCCCAGGTCTCGACCAGGTGCCGTATCGCCTCGTTCGCCTCGGCGGCGGACGGGCGCGCGGGACCCGCGGGCCGGAGTGTGTTCTGCATGGTTCCAAGGCTACGGGCGGGCACTGACAGCCACCTCCGGATTACGCGTGGCTTCCATCACCCGGATCGCCGCCGCCCGGCTCACCGGTACCGGCATATGCCCGCCCACCTGCTCAGAGTGCCTGCGATGCGGGCTTGACCATGCCGCGCACTGTGCGGGACTTCACAAACTCGCCCATGGCCGTCATCTCCCATTCGCCGGAGAACTGCTTGATGAGCTTGGCCATCATGACCCCGGTCTGCGGCTCGGCCGTGGTCAGGTCGAAGCGGACCAGCTCCTCCCCGCTCGCCGCGTCCATCAGCCGGCAGTAGGCCTTGGCGACCTCGGTGAACTTCTGGCCGGAGAAGGAGTTCACCGTGAAGACCAGTCCGGTGGCGTCGGCGGGCAGCCGGCCGAGGTCCACGACGATGACCTCGTCGTCCCCGGCGCCTTCACCCGTGAGGTTGTCCCCGGAGTGCTTGATGGCGCCGTTCAGGATCGACAGCTTGCCGAAGTAGCAGCTGTCGATGTGGTTGCGCTGCGGGCCGTAGGCGATGACGGACGCGTCGAGGTCGATGTCACGGCCGCGGAAGGCCGGCTCCCAGCCCAGCCCCATCTTCACCTGGGACAGCAGCGGGCGGCCGCCCTTGACCAGGGAGACGGTCTGGTTCTTCTGGAGGTCGACCCGGCCCTTGTCGAGGTTGATCTTCCCGGCGCCCACGGGCGCGGGCGGGGCGGGCGCCGCCGCCGGCACCGGCGGGGCGGCCGGGGCCACGGGGGCGGGGGCGGCCGGGGCCGCGGGGGCGGCCGGGGCGGCGGCCGCGGGCGGGGCCGGCTCCTCCTCCACGGACACCCCGAAGTCGGTGGCGATGCCGGCGAGGCCGTCGGCGTACCCCTGGCCGACCGCGCGCACCTTCCAGACACCGCCGCGCTGGTAGATCTCGACGACCACGAGGGCCGTCTCCGACCCGAGCCGCGGCGGGGTGAACGTGGCGATCACCGCACCGCCGGCCGCGTCCCGCACGGTGGCGGTGGGCTCGACGCCCTGGAACGACTGCCCGGCCGCGTCGGGACTGGCGGTGACCACGATCCGCTCGATGCCGGGCGGCAGCGCGCCGGTGTCCACGGTGATCGAGTCCGGCGCCGAACCGCCGCCGGACCGGTACTCGACACCGGGCCCGGAGGGCTGGTTGTAGAAGATGAAGTCGGCGTCGGAGCGCACCTTGCCGTCGGCCGTGAGCAGCAGCCCCGACACGTCGAGCCGCACCGGGGCAGCCACGTCCACCGTCACACGGGCGGTGTCGAGCGGCAGGTTGGAACCAGGGGTCATAGCGGTCATGCCCGGACAACGACCGGAGGCCCTTTGCCGTTCCCTTACCCTCGGCCCGGATTTCAGCGCCGGTTGCGGGGGTGGTTCCGGGCGGTGCGCTCGTTGCCGAACTTGTAGGCGCCGGTCCAGCGGGCCATCACCAGCTGCGCGTCACCGGACTCGACCTCGGCCAGGAACCTGTCGGCCCGGGCGCCCCGCAGGGTGCCCGCGGCGCGGCCCCGGTGGGTGATGCGGACGGTGCGGTCGCCGCGCACCTCGTACGTGAACCCCTGCGGCTTTGGCATGGAGCGCAGCCTGCCCCGCCGGGAGCGGGGCGGCAACGCAATTACCCGGCGCCGGTCACGCGGCGCGGCACGCCCAGCGGGTTGGCCTCGCGCAGCTCGGGCGGAAGCAGCGCGTCCGGCACCGACTGGTAGGCCACGGGGCGCAGCCACCGCTCGATCGCGGTGCCGCCGACGGAGGTGGAGTGCGAGGTGGCCGCCGGGTACGGGCCGCCGTGGTGCTGGGCCGGGGCCACCGCGACGCCGGTCGGCCAGCCGTTCACCACGATCCGCCCCGCCAGCCCCGTGACCTGCGCGATCAGCGCGGCGGCCGGCCCGGGTGCGCCCTCGGTCTCGGCGTCCGAGAGCTGGAGGGTGGCGCTGAGGTTCCCGCCGAGCCGGCCCAGCACTCCGGCGGCCTCGTGCGGGCCGGCGTACCGGACGACGACGGTCACCGGGCCGAAGCACTCCTCCAGGAGCACCTCGTGTGCGCCGTCCGCCAGCAGGGCGGCCGCGGGCACGCTCAGGAAGCCGGCGCCGACGCCGTGCTCGCCGTGCGGGCCCGGGGTGACGGGCGCGGTGACACCGGGGAGGGCGGCCCGCTCCCGGACGCCGGCGAGGAAGCCGTCCCGCATCCGGTGGTCGAGCAGGACCCCGGGGCCGGTCTCGGCGAGGGACTTGGCGAGCGCACCGGTGAGCCGGTCGCCGTCGGGGCCGTCGGGGACCAGGACCAGGCCGGGCTTGACGCAGAACTGGCCGACGCCCAGGGTGACCGAGCCCGCGAGCCCCGCACCGATCTCCTCGGCGCGCTCGGCGGCGGCCGCCGGGGTGACCACGACGGGGTTGAGGGAGCCGAGCTCACCGTGGAAGGGGATCGGCACCGGCCGCGCGGCGGCCGCGTCGAACAGTGCCCGCCCGCCGCGGATGGAACCGGTGAACCCGGCGGCGGCCACCAGCGGGTGGCGGACCAGCTCCAGCCCGGCGTCGAAGCCGTGGACTGGGGCGACCAGCTCCGCCGGCAGCCCGCACGCCACCGCCGCCCGGCGCAGCAGCGAGGCGCACAGCTCCGAGGTGGCCGGATGGTCGGGGTGGGCCTTGACCACCACCGGGCAGCCCGCGGCCAGCGCGCTCGCGGTGTCGCCGCCGGGCACGGAGAAGGCCAGCGGGAAGTTGGAGGCGGCGTAGACGGCGACGACGCCCAGCGGCACCTTGTAGCGGCGCAGCTCGGGGCGCGGCGGGCTGAGGGAGGGGTCGGCGCGGTCGATCCGGACGTCGAGGTAGGAGCCCTCCTCGACGTCGTCGGCGAAGGCGCGCAGCTGCCCTGTGGTGCGCGCCAGTTCACCGCCGAGGCGGCCGGCACCCAGCGCCGTCTCCGCGTCGGCCGTCTCCACCACGAGCGGCCCGGCCTCGTCGAGCAGCCCGGCGGCCGTGCGCAGGAAGCCTGCCCGGACGGCGGCGTCGGCCAGGGAGCCGCGGGCGGCGTGGGCCGCGCGTACGGCCCGGTCCACGTCCTCGGGTGTGGCTTCCACCGCAACCGGTTCGCGCCGCTTCCCGGTGCGGGGGTCCACACTCCAGACTGGTGTCGCTGCCATGGCCCGCTACCTCCTGGGCCGTTCAGTATTCTGAACGGCGTTCCGGTGGGTGAATGATCACTTCTGTTGCGGACTCTATTTCCGCGCACACCGGGTGACAAGAGGCGATCAGAGCCGACCAGAGGGGAAGAGGCGTATGACGACAGCCGAGACGGCCGGGCCGGCCGAGCCCGGGGTGCCCGCGACGGCGGCGCCGGTGAAGTCGGCGGTGCGCACGGTCCTGCTCCTGGAGCACTTCGCCGCGCGGCCCGGCCTGCACAGCCTCGCCGACATCCAGAACGACCTCTCCCTGCCCAAGTCGAGCCTCTACATGCTGCTGCGCACGCTGGTGAACCTGGGCTGGGTGGAGACCGACGCCACCGGCACGCGGTACGGCATCGGCGTACGGGCCCTGCTCGTCGGGAGCTCGTACATCGACGGGGACGAGGTGGTGGCGGCGGCCCGGCCCACCCTGGACCGGCTCTCCGACGACACCACCGAGACCATCCACCTGGCGCGGCTGGACGGGGCGAGCGTGGTCTACCTGGCCACCCGGCAGTCGCAGCACTACCTGCGGCCCTTCACGCGGGTGGGGCGGAGGCTGCCCGTCCACTCGACCGCGCTCGGCAAGGCGCTGCTGGCCACGCACACCGACGCCGAGGTTCGCGCGCTGCTGCCGAAGCGGCTGGAGGCGGTCACGGAGCACACCATCACCGACCGGGAGCAGCTGGTGGAGGAGCTGGCGCTGGTGCGGGAGCAGGGGTACGCGGTGGACCGGGAGGAGAACACGCTGGGCCTGCGCTGCTTCGGCGTGGCCATCCCCTACCGGACGCCGGCGCGTGACGCGGTGAGCTGTTCGGTGCCGGTGGCGCGGCTGACGGACGGGCACGAACGGGTCATCAAGGCGGCCCTGTTCGAGGCGCGGGACCGGCTGTCGGTCGTGACGCGGCGCATGTGAGGAGCCGCGCCGGACACCGCCTCCCCCGCGCGGGGGAGACGGTTCACCTTCGCGGGGGAGGCGGCGGGGGGCGGGTACGGGCGACCGTGGGGACATGACCACAGGAGCAGTCCACGCGGAGCAGCCGACCTGCCCCGTCGACCTCACCGACCACGTCCACTCCACCGACTCCACCGACGCCTCGAAATCGTCGACCGCGATGACCGCGAGGACCGCGACGGCCATGACGACCGGGACGGGCGTGACGACCGGGACGGGCGTGACGACCGGGCGGCGGATCCTGCGGGCCGTGGCGCTGGCCGCCACCCTGCCGTACCTGACCCTCAAGACGGCCTGGCTGAGCGGGAGCGACATCGGCATACCGGCGGGCAGCGTCCTGCTGAAGGGCGGCCTGCCGGTCACCGTGGCCAACGCGGTGACGCTGGCCATGGACGCGACCGTCATCGTGCTCGTGCTGGCGCTCACCATGCCCTGGGGCAGACGGCTGCCGGGATGGCTGCTGGCCGTCCCGGCGTACGTCGCCTCCGGGCTGCTCACCCCGATAGCCCTGGGGTTCCCGGCCCAAGTCCTCGTCAAGGCCTTGGGCATGGGGGCCGGGGAAGCCGTGGAGGCGGCCCGGGAACCCTTCCTCGATCCCTGGGTGTTCACCGTCGTCTACAGCGGTTTCATCCTCCAGGGGATCGCCCTCGCCGGTCTCTTCGTCTCCTATGCGCGGGAGCGCTGGGGCGACGGCCGGCAGGGCGCGCCGGAGCGGCGGCTCCCGTCTCCCACGGGGGTGGTGGCGGGAACCGCCGCGCTGGCGGGCGGCGCGTTGGGCGCGGCGTTCCTCTACTGGGCCTTCGGCGGGAGCGCCGGGCTGCCCGCCCGGCAGGTGGCCGTCTACTCGGCGGAGACCGGCGTGGTGTCGGCGGCGCACGCGATATGCGCGCTGGCCGCGGCGGTGGGGGCGGTGCTGCTGGCCAGCGGCGGGCGCCCGGCGCGGTGGCCGTTGGTCCTCACCTGGATCGGCTCGGCGGCGACGCTGAGCTGGGGGGCGTGGCTGCTGGTCGCCGCCCTCGGGGTGGATTTGGGGACCGATGAACAGGCCACCGCCGTCACCTGCCTGACCTACGCTGGCCAGATGATCACCGGGCTGCTCGCCGCAGCGGTCCTCGTCCGCCACCTCCTCTCCCGCCGCGCGCGCTGAGGCGGTGCGGGCGGCCCTCGGGCGCGGGGCGGGGCCCGGGGGTGGGAGCGCGGCGGGGGACGGGCGGGCCGGGACGAGCGGCCAGCGGGGGAAAGGGGGAGGGCATGAGCGGGACGGGGACGGTGCGGGGAAGGGGGGCGGTGCGCGGGGCCGGTGCGGTACGCCGGTGGTGCGGGTTCGCGCTGGGGGCACGGGCCCGGCTGCGCTGGGTGCACCTGGTACTCGGCGGGGCCCTGCTGATGCCGTACTTCCTGCTCAGCCAGGTGGTGGTCGGCATCGCCGCCGGCGGGGTCAATGCCCTGTCCTCCTTCCCCCTGACCCTGGTCGCGTACGCCGCCGCGCTGCCGCTGGCCGCCGTCACCGGGCTGTACGGGCTCGTCCGGCCGCTGTCGGCGTCGGCGGTGCGGACCCTGTGCGAGGTGCCGGGGGACTCGCCGGCCGACGGGCCCGCCCGCTCGTGGGGGGCGCGGTGGCGGGCCTCCGCCTGGTGGACCCTCCACCTGGGGGTCGGAGCGGTGATCAGCGGGATGACCCTCGCGGCGACGCCCGCGGCGCTGGTGCTGATCCTGCTGCCGTTCTCCGACACCCTGCGCCGGGCGACCGTCGGGGCGGGCTGGCTCACCACCGGGGCGTACCGCTACGCCTCCCCCCTGCTCGGGGTGGGGCTGCTGACCCTGGTCGTCCTGAGCTCCGCGGCGGCGGGGGCGCTGCTCGCCCGGCTCGCGCCCGTACTCCTCGGGCCGACGGCGGCGGACCGGCTGGCCGCCGCCGAGGAACGGGCCGCGGACCTCGCCGTACGCAACCGGCTGGCCCGGGAGCTGCACGACGCCGTGGGGCACGCCCTGAGCGCCGTCACCCTCCAGGCGGGCGCGGCCCGGCGGGTGCTCGACCGCGATCCGGAGTTCGCACGGGAGGCGCTCGCCGCGATCGAGGAGACCACCCGGCGCACCGTCGGCGAGCTCGACACGGTGCTCGGCCTGCTGCGGGACGGGGACCCCGCCCGGGCCGACGCCGCACCCGCCCCGACCCTCGCCGCCGACCTCGAGGGGCTGCTGGCCCGCACCCGGGCCGGCGGTACCACCGTCACCGTCGAGCAGGACCCCGGCCCGGCCGGGGACTGGGAGCAGCTCCCCGCCATCGCCTCCCGTGAGGCCTACCGGATCGTCCAGGAGGGCCTGAGCAACGCCCTGCGCCACGGCCGGGGCCCCGTCGCCCTGCTGATCCGCGTCCACACCCCCGACCGCCACCGCGAACTGGAGATCACCATGACCAACCCGCCGGCCCAGGCCCCGGCCGCCCCCGAGGGCGAACGGCGGCGCACCACCGGGGGCCGCGGACTGCGCGGCGCCGCCGAGCGCGCCGCCCTGCTCGGCGGCAGCGTCGAGGCCGGCCCGCACGAGGGCCGGTGGCGCCTGCGCGCGGTGCTGCCGCTCGGCGCGGCCACCGGAGCCGGGCGATGAGCCGGCCGCCGCTGCGCATCGTCATCGCCGACGACGAGCGGATGGTCCGTACCGCCCTGCGGGTCATCCTCGAAGCGGAGCCCGACATGGAGGTCGTCGGCGAGGCGGCCACGGGCGCGGAGGCCGTCCCGCTGGTCCGTTCCCTGGCCCCGGACGTGGTGCTGATGGACGTCCGCATGCCGGAGATCGACGGCATCCGGGCCACCGGGCAGATCCTGCGCTCCATGACCGACCCGCCCCGCATCGTGGTCGTCACCACCTTCGAGAACGACTCCTACGTCTACGACGCGCTGCGCGCGGGCGCCTCCGGGTTCCTCCTCAAGCGGGCCGACCCCGACGAGCTGATCGGCGCGGTCCGCCTCGTCGCCCGGGGGGACTCGCTGCTCTTCCCGGCGGCCGTGCGCTCCCTGGCCGCCGCCCATACGCCACCCGCCCCGCCCGCGGCCCCGGCCTGGGCGGCCCGCCTCACCGAGCGGGAGGCGGACGTCCTGCGGCTGATGGCCACCGGTCTGTCCAACCACGAGATGAGCGAGCGCCTCGGCGTCGGCCCGCAGACGGTCAAGACGCATGTGGCCGCGATCCTCGCCAAAACCGGCTCCCGCGACCGCACCCAGGCCGTCATAGCCGCCTACGAGGGGGGCTTCATCATGAGGAAAGGCTGAGAACCCGGCCACAATGGGGGCACAGCGGAACGGCCACGGCCGCTCGTACGTCCTTCTGGGGGATGAACAAAACGATCAGGCGTGCGTCGGTCTTCTGTCTGCTTCTGGTGCTGGCCCTCATGGTGCGGGTCACCTGGGTGCAGGCGTACCAAGGCCAGGCCCTCGCAGACGACAAGAACAACAGGCGCAACCTCATCGGGCAGTACGAGAACCCGCTGGGGAACATCATCGTGGGCGGTGAGGCGATCACCGGTTCCGCGCGGACGGGCGGCAAGGACTTCGCGTACAAGCGGACCTATGTGGACGGTCCGCTCTACGCCCCGATCACCGGGCACAGCTCCCAGGCCTTCGGCACGACCATGCTGGAGGGCGTCTACAAGAACATCCTCAACGGCTCGGACAACCGGCTGAAGACGATGATGGACATGCTCACCAACAAGCGGGCCGATCCGGGCAACGTCCTGACCACCATCGACAAGGGCGTGCAGAAGGCCGCCTACGACGCCCTCGGCGGCAAGCAGGGTGCGGCCGTGGCCATCGACCCGGCGACCGGCCGGATCCTCGCCGTGGTCAACAACCCCTCCTACGACCCGGGCCGGATCACGGGCGCCAACGACTCCGCCGCCTGGGAGGAGCTGGCCGCCGACAAGGGCAAGGCCATGGAGAACGTGGCGCTGCGCAAGCCGCAGGCGCCCGGTTCCACCTTCAAGCTGGTCACCCTCGCCTCGGCGATCGAGAACGGCCTGGTGACCAACATCGACACGCCGACGGGCGTTCCGGGCGCGTACACGATCCCCGGTACCCGCACCAAGCTGCCCAGCGAGGCGGGCGACGAGGCCTGCAACAACGTCTCGGCGCGCACCGCCCTCAAGCTGTCCTGCAACAACGTCTTCGCCGAACTCGCCTCCAAGCTCGGCCAGGACAAGATGCGGGCGACGGCGGAGAAGCTCGGCTTCAACACGCAGATCGACACCCCGGTCCGCACCAACCCGCCGAGCAAGTACCCGACGAAGAAGCTGTCGGTCGACCAGGTCGCGCAGACGGGTATCGGCCAGTTCGACGTGCAGGCCACCCCCCTCCAGATGGCCATGGTGACCGCCGCGATCCAGAACGGCGGCAAGCTGGTCGCCCCGCACATGGTCTCCGAGGTCACCGACGCCGACGGCAACGTGCTGGAGGACTTCAAGGACCCGAAGACGCAGCAGGTCATGAGCCCGAAGACGGCCTCCATGCTCCAGGACGCCATGCGCACGGTCGCCACCGAGGGCGGGGGGAAGCCCGCGCAGGTCCCGGGCGCCGAGGTCGGCGGCAAGACGGGTACCGCCCAGCGCGGCGTCAACAACAACATCCCGCCGCTGGCCTGGTTCACCTCGTACGGCAAGGCGGGCGGCAAGCAGATCGCGGTGGCCGTGATGATCGAGAACTCGGACACCGACCGCTCCGAGATCGGCGGCGGCAAGCTGGCCGCGCCGATCGCCCAGAAGGTCATGGCGGCCTGGCTGAAGAAGTAACCGCCACGCCCACGGGCCTGGGGGGGGGGGGGGGGGGGTGGGGGGGGGGGGGGGGGGGGCCCCCCCCCCCCCCCCGCGGAGCGAAGGTGCGGAAGGAGGACACCATCCGCCCAGATAGGA
>NZ_JBVHWK010000007.1:192126-241292 GCF_055569445.1 Streptomyces sp. NPDC029122
TGCGTCGTCTTGCGTGGGGGGAAAAAGCCACCTCCCCACCAGGCTTCCGCGATCAGAAAACACCCCCCCTCCCCCCCCCCCCCCCCCCCCCCCCCCCCCCCCACCCCGGCCCCCCCCCCCCCCGCCACCGCACGCTCCGGCTGGAGGTCGGCCCGGCGTCCGGGGAATGAGACGGAGCACCAGTTGGTTGAACCGCAAACCATTGGTCCTCCCCGGAGAGAAGAAGGAACATGCGCGTCGAGATCTGGAGCGACATCGCCTGCCCGTGGTGCTACATCGGCAAGGCCCGGTTCACGAAGGGGCTGGCCGAATTCGCCCACCGGGACGAGGTGGAGGTCGTCTTCCGGTCCTTCGAGCTGGACCCGAACGGCGCCAAGGGCGTCACCGCCCCCGTCCTGGAGATGCTCGCCCGCAAGTACGGCCGCACCCTCGAGGAGGCGCGCGGCATGGAGGAGCACGTCGCCGCCAGCGCCCGCGCCGAGGGCCTGGAGTACCGGACCGAGGGCCGCGACCACGGCAACACCTTCGACATCCACCGCCTGCTGCACCTGGCCGCCGCCCGGGGACGGCAGGAGGAGCTCCTCGACCTGGTGTTCCGCGCCAACTTCGCCGAGGAGCGGTCCGTCTACGACCCCGAGGTGCTGCTCGCGCTGGCCGTGGAGGCCGGACTCGACGAGGCGGAGGCCCGTACGGTCCTCGCCGACGGCTCCGCCTACGCGGACCGGGTACGGGCCGACGAGCGCGAGGCGGCCGAACTGGGGGCCAACGCCGTGCCGTTCTTCGTCCTGGACCGGCGCTACGGCATCTCCGGCGGGCAGCCCGCCGAGGTGTTCACCCGCGCGCTGGAGCAGGCCTGGGCGGGGCGCGAGACGGTGGAGACCGCCGCGGACGCCGATGCCTGTGAGTCCGACGGCGCCTGCGCCGTCCCCGGGGCCTGAACCGCCGCCCCTGATCCGGGGCGCCCGCGTACCTCCCGTACCGGGCGCCCCGCCGCCCTGACCCGCACCGCCCGCACCCGTACCGCCCGCACCCGCCGGGCCGCCCGGCGCGCCCGCCCGGGGGCCCCGCCGTAGGCTGGACGTGCGCGCACGGCGCGGGCCCCGGCCTGCTCCCGGTGCGCCAGTCGGCTTCGGCTTCGGCTCCAACCAGCTCGGGGACCTCGACTCCTTTGCGGAAGGAGACCCCGATGACCGCCAGGAAGCGTGCGTCCGCCAAGGCCAGGTCCGGGGCCGCCACCCCGGCGGACGGGCAGGACAGGCTCATCAGTTCGGCCAAGCAGTACATCCGTACCCACGGGTCCAGTTACCTCAAGGACCCGAACATCTCCTCGATCGGCATCGGCTACAAGGAGACGAAGGGGAAGCGGAGCAAGGAGCTGACCCTCCAGTTCACGGTCGACACGAAGGTGAGGCCGGAGGGGATGCGGCTCCTGGGCACCACGGAGATACCCCCGGCCGTCGACATCGGCGGCGGCATCGTGCTGCCCACCGACGTGATCGAGCGCAGCTACCGGCCGCACTTCCTCGTCGTCCCCGAGGCGCAGACGCCCGAGCGGCAGAAGCGCGTCGACCCGGTCCGTCCCGGTGTGAGCGTCGGGAACGTCCGGCTGCACGCGGGCACCCTCGGCTGCATCGTCTACGACAAGAACGACGGCGCCGCCTGCCTGCTGAGCAACTGGCACGTGCTGAACGGCCGCAAGGGCAAGGCGGGCGACGAGGTGGTCCAGCCGGGGACGGACGACGACAGCCGCTTCGCCGCCAACCGGATCGGCGCGCTCCGACGCGGCCACCTGGGCACCCTCGGGGACTGCGCCGTGTCGACCGTCACCGAGCGCGGGATCGACACCGCCATCCTCGGCCTCGGGGTCACACCGAAGCAGCTGGGCGAGCCGCACATCGACGACAAGGTCGTGAAGTCCGGGCGGACCACGGGCGTCACGCACGGGATCGTGACCCGCCCCTTCGTCAAGGTCCGCGTCCCCTACGGGCCGCCGACGGGGGTGAAGGAGATCGAGTGCTTCGAGATCGGCCCAGATCCGCGGCACCCCGCGGACGGCGGTGAGATCAGCACGTTCGGCGACTCCGGTGCGGCGTGGGTGTTCAAGAAGCGGTCGGGCAGGCCCTCGGACGTACTGGCAGGCCTGCACTTCGGCGGTGAGGACGAGTCCGATCCCGTGGACCGGGCGCTGGCCTGCTTCCCGCGCGCGGTCTTCGAGCAGCTGAAGATCACCCTGGACCGGCCGGCGGCGGCCTCGCGGGAGAACCCGGCGGGCTACGACCCGGGCTTCCTCACGGTGCCCGTGGGCACCCCGTCCCTCAGCCCGTCGATCAGGGACACCGCCGTACGCCTCGACGGCTCCGAGGTGATCCCGTACACGCACTTCTCCCTGGCGCTGAGCAAGGAGAGGCGCTTCGCGATATGGGTGGCCTGGAACATAGACGGCGGCACGCTCAAGAAGCTCGACCGCAAGGGGATCGACTTCGTCAAGGACCCGCGCCTGTCGCCTGGGGACCAGGTCGACAACGAGCTGTACAAGGACAAGGGCGGCAGGACCAACCGGCTCGACCGGGGCCACATCGCGCGTCGCGCCGACGTCTGCTGGGGTCCGCTGCCCGAGGCGCAGCGGGCCAACGAGGACTCCTTCGTCTACACCAACATCGCTCCGCAGATGGACGACTTCAACCAGAGCAAGCGGGCCGGGCTCTGGGGGAGGCTGGAGGACGCGGTGTTCGAGGACGTCGAGGTCGACGGTCTCAGGGTGAGCGTGTTCGGCGGCCCGGTCTTCCAGGAGGACGACCGAACCTTCCGCGGGGTGCGGATACCCCGCGCGTTCTGGAAGGTCATCGCCTACTCCGAACACGGCGCGTTCAAGGCCAAGGCCTTCCTGCTGGCACAGAACCTGGTCCTCCCGGAGGCCCTGGAACTGGACGAGTTCCGGACGTTCCAGGTCAAGGTCGCGGAGGTCCAGAAGCAGGCCCGCATCCGCTTCCCCGCCGTGATCACCGAGGCCGACACGCTGGTGGTGCCGGAGTCCCTGGAGGACCGGGCGCCGCTGGAGCGCCAGGCCGACATCGACTGGAGCTGAGCCGCCGGGCCGCGACCCGCTGGCTCGCCCGCCTCGGCCACGAGCCCGTCCCCGGCGACGCCGCGATCGTCTCCGTACCGGGCCTGACCCACCGCCGGCCCGCCCTGGCGGCCGCCGGGATCCACACCTCCGCCCGCGAGGGCGCCCTGCGCGCCCCCTTCCACCTCTACGACACCGAGGCGGACGTCGACCGTCCGCTGGACGTGCTGTCCGGCTGACCGGCGCCGGACCCGGACCGCTACGCCGCCCAGGCCGCCGAAGCCGCGGCCAGGGCCGGCGCCGGATCCGCGCCGAGGGCCCGGGCCAGCGCCCCCAGCGCGGCCCCGACCGCTTCCGGCGAGGCCGCCGGGCCGTAGTGGTTGACCCGCACCATCTCCCGGGCCAGCGCCCCGCCGCCCGCCGCGAGCGGGGCCGAGGGGTCCGCCGCCAGGGCCTTCGCCACCACCAGCGAGGCGTCCGCGACCCGCAGCGTGGTCGCCACCGGCGCCGCCTGAGCCGGGTCCCCGACCCACGGGGCGACGCCCAGCGCCGCCGCGCCCGCCCGGGTGGCCCGGGCGGCAGCCGCGTGCCGCCCCAGCACGCCCGCGGGCCCCTCGGACGCGATCCGGTCCAGGCAGGCCTCCAGCGCCAGCATCTCCAGCTGCGCGGGCGCGTGGAGCAGCGCCTTCCGGCCGCCGTCGATCCAGCGCTCCTTCCAGTCGAGCAGCGAGAGGTACGAACGGCGCGGGGCGGCCGGATTGGCCGCGAACCGCTCCCAGGCGCGCCCGCTCACCGACACCGCCGACACCCCCGCCGGGCCGCCCATGGCCTTCTGCGCACCGATCACGCACAGGTCCACGCCCCACGCGTCCGGCAGCAGCGGCTCGGCTCCCACCGACGCCACCGCGTCCAGCATGAACAGCGCCCCGTGGGCCCGTACCGCCTCGCCGATCTCCGCGACCGGATTGGTGTTGCCGGTGGCCGCCTCGGCGTGCACCAGCGAGACGAAATCGATCTCCGGGTGCGCGGCCAGCGCCCCGGCGACCTGCTCACCGGTGACGGCGGTGTCGAAGGGCACCGCGAGGTCCACCACGTTCGCCCCGGCGTCGCGCAGCCAGTTGCCGAACGTGGTCCCGTACGGCCCGGTGACGATGTTCAGCGCCGTCGAACCCGGCCGTGCCCCCGAGCGGATGCACCCCTCCAGCGGGAGCAGCGCCTCGCCCTGGGTGACCACCACGTCGTTCCGGGTGTCCAGCAGCCGCGCGACCCCCCGCTCGATCGACGCGAAGTGCTCGGCGGTCAGCGGCGGCAGGTCCAGCAGGGGGTGGGTCACGTCGGTGCTCTCTTCGTCCGGGGTTACCGGCCGAGCCTACCCAGCCCGCACGTACAGTGCGGGCATGAGTGATCACAACGGTGTGCTCCATGTGAAGGGGCGGGTACTCGTCGGGCCCCACGAGGTGCGCGACGAACTGTGGGTCGTCGGCGGACGGGTCTCCTTCGAGCGGCCGACCGCCGCCCGGGAGGTCACCACGGTCACCGGATGGGCCCTGCCCGGCCTGGTCGACGCCCACTGCCACGTGGGTCTCGACGCCCACGGCCCGGTCGACGCCCCCACCGCCGAACGGCAGGCCCTCACCGACCGGGACGCCGGCACCCTCCTCATCCGTGATGCCGGATCCCCCTCCGACACCCGCTGGATCGACGACCGCGAGGACCTCCCGAAGATCATCCGGGCGGGCCGCCACATCGCCCGCACCCGCCGCTACATCCGCAACTACGCCCACGAGATCGAGCCGCCCGAGCTCGTGGAGTACGTCGCCCGGGAAGCCCGTCGCGGCGACGGCTGGGTGAAGCTGGTGGGGGACTGGATCGACCGCGACGCCGGTGACCTGACGGCCTGCTGGCCCCGCGCCGAGGTCGAGGCCGCCATCGCGGAGGCGCACCGGCTCGGGGCGCGGGTCACCGCGCACTGCTTCGCGGAGGACTCGCTGCGGGACCTGGCCGAGGCGGGCATCGACTGCGTCGAGCACGCCACGGGGCTCACGGAGGACACCATCCCGCTGTTCGCGGAACGCGGCGTGGCGATCGTGCCGACCCTCGTGAACATCTCGACGTTCCCGAAGCTGGCGGCGGGCGGCGAGGCGAAGTTCCCCCGCTGGTCGGCGCACATGCGGCGGCTGCACGAGCGGCGCTACGACACGGTCCGGGCGGCCTGGGACGCGGGCATCCAGGTGTACGTCGGCACGGACGCGGGCGGTTCCCTGCCGCACGGCCTGGTCGCCGCCGAGGTCGCCGAGCTGGTGAAGGCCGGGATCCCGCCGCTGGACGCCCTCTCGGCGACGGCCTGGGCGGCACGGGACTGGCTCGGCCGGCCCGGCCTGACCGAGGGCGCCCCCGCCGACCTCGTGGTCTACGCCGCCGACCCGCGGGCCGACGTACGGGCCCTGGCGCAGCCGGAGCGGGTCGTCGTGAACGGGGTGGTCCGGGCATAGGAGGTGGGGCGGGCGGGACTCCTGGGCCGGACGATGCGCGGAAAATCGAATACATGCATGGAAACCACCCTTTGGGGTGAAGTGACGTCAGGTTGCTGACCGTTCACTCCCGGTGCGCAAGGATTCGAACGTCGAAGCCGTCGGCGTGCGCGATGTCCCCCATTGGCGCCGCGACGGCACCCAACTCCCCGGGGGTTCCACCATCTTGAACAGCAACACCTTCCGCATGCCCGCGGCCGTTCTGCTCGCCACGGGAGCGGTGGCCCTGCTCACCGCGCCGCCCGCCCTCGCCACGGGCGGCGGCACCGGGAGCGAGGGAACGTCCGGCGCCGCCGTCCTGCGGACCGGACTGGACGTGGGCCTGCTCAACAAGGCCGTCCACGTCCCGCTCAAGGCCACCCTCAACGAGGTCACCGCCCCCGCCAGCGCCGCGAAGACGGCCCTCACCGTCACCCTCGACGGGGCCGAACAGGGGCGGCCGGTCAGCGTCCTGCGGGCGGACGTCGCCACCGCCAGGGCGACCGCCGACAAGAGCCGCGCCGAGGCCGAATCACACCTCGCCCACGCCAAGGTGCACGTCCCCGGCCTGCCCGCGCTCTCCCTCATCGAGGTCGAGAAGGTCACCTCCAAGGCCGTCTGCGAGGCCGGGAAGAAGCCCGTCGCCTCCTCGAACGTCCTCGGCACGGTCACCGCCCTCGGCAAGAAGGTCACCCTCACCGCCGGCGGCCCCACCAAGGTCGAGGTGCCCGGCGTCGGCCTGGTCTCCCTGGAGCTCTCCGGTACGCGGACCACCTCCACCACCGCCGCCGCGTCCGCGCTGCGCCTGAAGGTGTCGGTCAACCCGCTGAACCTGAACGTGGCCGAGGTCGACGGCGAGGTCGTGCTCGCCGAAGCACACTGCGAGTCCCCCCGGGGAACCGCCCCGGGCCCCGGCCCCGCGGCGAAGCCGGACGTCAAGCCGCAGACCGTGCCCCAGGCCAACCTCGCCGAGACCGGCGCCGGTTCGGTGACCCCGTACGTCGCCGGCGGCGCCCTCCTCCTGCTCGGCATCGGCGCGGGCGCCCTCGTCGTCACCCGCCGCGGCAGGACCCGCTAGGCCCTGTCGTCAAAGTCCCGCCTGGCCCGCGGCGGCCGGCACCGCGCCTCGCCGCGTTGTCGGGGCGCCCAAGTACGTCCAGTACTCGGGCGCCCCTCCGCCTTGCGATGCACGGCACCGGCCGCCGCGGGCCTGACCGGCGCTACTTCGACGACAGGACCTAGCCGGTCAGCGCGAGGCGCGCTCCAGCCCCTGGCCGACGGCGCCGCGCGAGGTGACGGCCGCCGTGACCTCCTTGTCGGCCCGGGCGTAGTCGGACCGCCGGGCGGCGCCGTCCACCGCGCAGGAGGTGCACACGACCCGGAAGGGCGGCCCCATGTCCGAGTACTGCGTGAAGTACTCGGCCTTGACGACCTCCCAGCGGCCGGGGCGCCCCGCCGCCGGGGCGAAGGTGAACCGGGGGATCGAGGACATGTTGCCCCGCGCCTTCTCCGCCTCGTAGAAGCTCGCGACCTGATCGCCCATGCCGAACACCACCCAGGTGCCGTTGATCTTCTCGTAGGGCTGCGGCACGTGGTTGTGCGTACCGAGGATCAGATCGATGTCGGGGAGGCCGTCCGCCCCGCGCGAGGCCGTCAGCGCCTGCGCCAGATCGCGCTGCTGCTGGTCGGGAGCCGTCTGCCACTCGGTGCCCCAGTGGATGCTGAGGACGACGACGTTCGCGCCGGCCGCCCGGGCCGCGCGGGCGTCGGCGATGATCCGGCCCTGGTCGATCAGGTTGACGGCCCAGGGCTTGCCCGCCGGGAGCGGTATGCCGTTCGTCCCGTACGTGTAGTCCAACTGGGCGACCTTCGCGCCGCCGGCCGAGAGCACGGCCGGCGCCTTGGCCTCGTCGGCGCTGCGCGCCGAGCCGACGTGCTTGATGCCGACCCGGTCGAGGTGGTCGAGGGTGCGGGTGAGGCCGTCGTAGCCGTCGTCGAGGGTGTGGTTCGAAGCGGTGGAGCAGCTGTCGTAACCGGCGTCCTTGAGGGCGTCGGCCAGCTGGTGCGGGGCCTTGAAGGCGGGGTAGCCGGTGTAGGGGCCGCCGGGCCGCCCGTACGGTATCTCGTGGTGGCACATCGCCAGATCGGCGGCCGACACGATGGGCTTCACGCCCGCCAGTATCTTCCGGAAGTCGTACTCCCCGGCCTTGCCGCCGGCGTCGTCCGCCGAGCGCTGGATGATCGAGGGGTACGGGATGATGTCGCCGGTCGCGACCAGCGTGAACGGCGTCCCGCCCGGCGCGGCCCGGTCGGTCCCCGGCTTCGCCCCGAGCCGCTGCTCGGGGGCGGAGGCCCCGTCCCCCAACAGCCGGGGCGCGACGTAGACACCCCCGCCGACCACGGCCAGCACGACCAGCCCGACCCCTATCCGCGCCGCCACCTTCATGGACCGTCCCCCGTCACACCGTAGTTCCGGCCATCGTAGGCCTCCCGCGCCCCCCGCGCCGGACCGGTCCGACGAGACCGGCTTGCCCAGCACCATCGAGACGGTCGGCCGGACAACCGGCCCCGCCCCACCACCCCCACGGGCCAGGGCCCACACCCACCGCCACGCCCCACCAGGGCACCCGCCACCCGCCCGGCCGGGGCACCCGCCGCCCGCCACCCGCCCGGCCGGGGCCACGGCAACGGCACGCCCCCGCCCCCTCCCTACCGCGCGGCCAGCGCAAGCGCGTGGTCCAGCGCCTGCAGCAGCCTCCCCGTCGTCGCCCTGTCGCGGACCGCCAGGCGCAGCCACGTCGCGTCCAGCCCCGGGAAGGTGTCCCCCCGCCGCACCGCGAAGCCCAGCGCGCGCAGCCGGGTCCGGACCTCCGCCGCGCCGGGGACCTGGACCAGTACGAACGGTCCCTCGGCCACCCCCGACACCCGCACCTCCTCGAACTCCTCCAGCCCCGCCAGCAGGTGCTCCCGGTCGACCGCGATCCGCCTCGCCGCGTCCTCCGCCTCCGCCAGCGCCGCCGGCGAAACGCACGCCTCCGCCGCCACCAGCGCCGGCGTCGACACCGGCCACAGCGGCTGCGCCCCGGCCAGCTTCGCGATGACCTCGGGCTCCGCCAGCACGTACCCGATCCGCAGACCGGCCAGCCCCCACGTCTTCGTCAGGCTCCGCAGCACGACCAGCCCGGGTACGTCCATCCGCCCGGCCAGCGCCTCCCGCTCACCCGGGACGGCGTCCATGAACGCCTCGTCCACCACCAGGATCCGCCCCGGCCGGGCCAGTTCCGCCAGGACCCCCGCCGGGTGCAGGACCGACGTCGGGTTGGTGGGGTTGCCGACCACCACCAGGTCGGCTTCCTCCGGCACCGCCGCCGGGTCCAGCCGGAAGCCGTCCTCGGCCCGCAGCAGCACCCGTTCCACCCGGTGCCCGGCATCCCGCAGGGCCGCTTCCGGCTCGGTGAACTGCGGATGCACCACGACCGGCCGTACGGCTCCCAGCGCCCGCGCGATCAGGACGAACGCCTCCGCCGCCCCCGCCGTCAGCAGCACCCGTTCCACCGGCAGCCCGTGACGGGCCGCCACCGCCGCCCGCGCCGCCCGGCCGTCGGGGTAGGCCGCCAGGTCGCCCAGGCAGGCCGCGATCCGCTCCTTGAGCCACTGCGGCGGCGTGTCCGCGCGTACGTTCACCGCCAGGTCCACCAGCGCGCCGCCCGCGTCCGCCACTTCCGCGTCCCCGTGGTGGCGCAGGTCGTGCTCCTCGGCGGTGGCCACCGCGCACGTCGCCGCCACCGAACGCCGCTTCGGCACGAGGAGTTCCCCGCCCCCGGCCAGCGCCGCCGCCTCGGCCACCGAGGCCGTGCCGGAGGCCTCCCGCACCGCCGCCGACGGATGCGGTACCGGTATGCGCGCGAGCTGTTCCGCCGGATAGCCGACCAACGGCACGCCGAAACGTTTCGCCGCCCCCGCGATCCCCGGCTCCCCGGTCTTCGACTCCACCGTGGCCAGCGCCGCCACCGCCCCGGTGGCCAGCCCGGCCCCCCGCAGCGTCTCCTCCACCAGCGCGCAGACCTCCTCGACGGAGACCCCCGCACGCCCGCCGATCCCGACCACCAGCCGCGTCACGTACTCGCCCACAGCGATCCCTCCTCCGTCCGTCGTCCGTCTGTCGTCGTCAACACGCTGCCGCCCGCCCCCCGCGCACGGAAGTGCGCACCCGGCCGCCAGTCGGTATGCAGGGGCACATGGCGGTGATCGTGGCTTTGGGCGCGTTCCTGATGACGCTGGCCGGCGGCTGGACGGCGCAACGCGTCACCGACCGCCGCCACCTGGTGCTCGGCCTGGCCGGCGGGCTGATGCTCGGCGTGGTGGGCCTCGACCTGCTGCCCGAGGCGATGCACGCGGCCGGCGACGAGGTGTTCGGCGTGCCGCTGGCCCTGCTGCTCTTCGTGGGCGGCTTCCTGACCGCCCACGTGGTGGAGCGCCTGCTCGCCGTACGCCAGGCCGCGCACGGCGCCAGGAACGACGTCGCGGCCGTCGGCGAGGACCCCCACAGCCACAGCGGCGGCCGCGTCCCGCAGGTCGGTCTCACCGCGGCCGCCGCCATGGTCGGCCACAGCGTCGCCGACGGAGTGGCCCTCGGCGCGGCCTTCCAGGTCGGCGGCGGCATGGGCGTGGCCGTGGCGCTGGCCGTCATCACCCACGACTTCGCCGACGGGTTCAACACGTACACCCTCACCCGCCTCTACGGGAACGCCCGCCGCAAGGCCCTGCTGATGCTCTTCGCGGACGCCGTGGCGCCGGTCGTGGGCGCCGCGTCCACCCTGCTGTTCACCCTTCCGGAGGAACCCCTCGGGGCGTACCTCGGATTCTTCGGCGGCGCCCTGCTGTACCTGGCCGCCGCCGAGATCCTCCCCGAGGCGCACCACAGGCACCCCGCCCTGTCCACGCTGATGTGCACGGTGGGCGGGGTGGCCGGGATCTGGCTCGTGGTCGGCCTCGCCGAATGACCGCCGGCCGGGGCGGGCGGTCACCGGTGCGCTGCCGCGGCTTCCGCGAAGCGCCGGGCGACCGAGGGCCGCGCCGCCCAGTGGGTGTGCAGGTAGCTGGCGTGCACGCCCTGCCGTACGAAGCCCTCGACGCGGCGTTCGGGATGCGTGAACCCCCACGCCGGCTCGGCTCCGGCACCCGGCTCGATCACCGTCCGGTGGAACTCGTGCCCCCGCAGCCGCGTCCCCGCGGCGGCGAGCGAGCTGTCCGTCACCGCCACCGCCTCCCGGTAGCCCAGCGTGAGCCGCTCCGACATACGGGCGTCGGCGTCGAGCACCCCGCACATCGGCCTCCCGTCCAGGGAACGCGCCAGGTACAGCAGCCCCGCGCACTCCGCGGCGACCGGCCCGCCGGACGCCGCGAAGTCCGCGACGGCCTTGCGCAGCGGCTCGTTCGCCGACAGCTCCGGCGCGTACACCTCGGGGAACCCGCCGCCGATCACCAGCCCGGACGCCCCCTCGGGGAGCGCCTCGTCCCGGAGCGGGTCGAAGGTGACCACCTCCGCTCCGGCCGCCGTCAGCAACTCCGCGTGCTCGGCGTACGAGAACGTGAACGCGGCCCCGCCCGCGACGGCGACGACGGGCGGCCGGCCCCCGGCGACGACGGGCCGGCCCCCCGAGTCCGGGACGGCGAAGACGGCGTCCCGCGGCGACCACGCCGCGCAGTCCAGCTCTGGGGCCGTCCGGGCCAGCGCCATCAGCGCGTCCAGGTCGCAGCCGGCCCGTACCTGCCCGGCCAGCGCCGCCACCGCGGCCACGGCGTCGGCCCGCCGCTCGGCCACCGGGACCAGGCCCAGGTGCCGGGACGGCGTCGCCACCTGCGGGGCCCGCCGCATGACACCGAGGACCGGCATCCCGGCCTCCTCCAGCGCCTCCCGCAGCATCGCCTCGTGCCGGTCGGAGCCCACCTTGTTGAGGATCACCCCGCCGAGCCGCACCTGCGGGTCGAAGGAGGCGAAGCCGTGCACCAGCGCCGCCACCGACCGCGACTGCGAGGAGGCGTCCACCACCAGCACCACCGGCGCCCGCAGCAGCTTCGCCACCTGCGCCGTCGACGCGAGCTCACCCCGCCCCGCGGCCCCGTCGTACAGCCCCATCACGCCCTCGACCACGGCGAGGTCGCACCCGGCGGAGCCGTGCGCGAACAGCGGCGCGACCAGCTCCGGCCCGCACATGAAGGCGTCCAGGTTGCGGCCCGGCCGGCCCGTGGCCAGCGCGTGGTAGCCGGGGTCGATGTAGTCGGGCCCGGCCTTGTGCGGGGACACGGCGAGGCCGCGCTCCGCGAAGGCCGCCATCAGGCCCGTCGCCACGGTGGTCTTGCCGCTGCCGGAGGACGGCGCGGCGATGACCAGCCGGGGCACGTTCACGGACGTCACCACTCGATGCCCTTCTGGCCCTTCTGGCCGGCGTCCATGGGGTGCTTGACCTTGGTCATCTCGGTCACCAGGTCCGCGAACTCCACGAGCTTCTCCGGTGCGTTGCGGCCCGTGATGACCACGTGCTGCGTGCCGGGGCGGTTCCGCAGCACCTCGATCACCTCGTCCACGTCGATCCACCCCCAGTGCATGGGGTACGCGAACTCGTCGAGCACGTACAGCCGGTGCGTCTCGGCGGCCAGGTCGCGCTTGACCTGCTCCCAGCCCTCCTTGGCGGCCTGCTGGTTGTCGAGCTGCGCGTCCCGCTGCACCCAGGACCAGCCCTCGCCCATCTTGTGCCAGACGACGGAACCGCCCTCCCCGGAGGCGCCCAGCACCTTCAGCGCGTTCTCCTCGCCGACCTTCCACTTCGCCGACTTGACGAACTGGAACACCCCGATCGGCCAGCCCTGGTTCCAGGCGCGCAGCGCCAGGCCGAACGCGGCCGTCGACTTGCCCTTGCCCGGGCCGGTGTGCACGAACACGAGCGGGCGGTTGCGGCGCTGACGCGTCGTGAGCCCGTCGTCCGGAACGACGGTCGGCTGTCCCTGCGGCATTACGCGGCCCTCCTGGAGGATTCGGATGTCACTGCGGTACGTACGTTCTTCACGAGCCCGGCCAGCGAATCGGCCCGCAGCCCGTCGAGGGTCACGGCCGGCCCGCCCAGATCGGCGGCCAGCGCCCCCGCCAGCCCGAGCCGGACCGGCCCGGACTCGCAGTCCACGACCACCGAGGCGATCCCCCCGGCCGCCAGCAGCCGGGCACTGCGCCCCGACAGCTCGCGCGGGTCACCGCCGAGGGTCCCGGCCGAGGTGGCCCGCCCGTCGGTGACGACCACCAGCAGCGGGCGCCGCGAGGGGTCCCGCAGCCGCTCGATCCGCAGCACCTCGTGGGCCTTGAGCAGGCCCGGGCCGAGGGGGGTGCGGCCGCCGGTCGGCAGCTTCTCCAGCCGGGCGGCCGCCGCGTCCACCGAGGAGGTCGGCGGCAGCGCCAGCTCGGCGCCGGCCCCGCGGAAGGTGATCAGGCCGACCTTGTCCCGGCGCTGGTAGGCGTCCAGGAGCAGGGAGAGCACCGCGCCCTTGACCGCGCTCATCCGCTGCCGGGCGGCCATCGAGCCGGAGGCGTCCACCACGAAGAGCACGAGGTTGCCCTCGCGGCCCTCCCGGGTGGCCTGGCGCAGGTCGTCCTTGCGCACGACGAGGCCGCGCCCGGCGCGTCCGCGCGCCTTCTGGTGCGGTGCGGCGGCGTGCACGGTGGCCGCCAGGTGCAGCTTCGTCAGCTGCCCCCGGGGCCGCTGGGCACCGGTGGTGCGGCCGTGCGCGGTGCGGGCGCGCGAACGCCGCCCGGCCGCGCCCTCGCCGAGGCCGGGCACGCTGAGCATCTTGGTGCGGAACGGCTCGGCGGCCCGCACGGCGGCCTGTTCGGGCCCGTCGGCCCCCTGGGCGGAGGGCTGCGGGGTCTCGGTGGCGTCCGCGGGGGCCTCCGGCGCCCCGGTGGCCTCGGTGCTCTCCGGCGGGGCCGCGGCCTCGGACTCGGGGCCGGACCCCTGCGGGGGCACCCCGCTGCCGTCCGGCCCGCCGTCGGGGCCGCCTCCGTCGTCGGGACCCTCGGGCTCCGGGTCCGGCTCGGGCTCGTTCTCCGGCTCCTCGTCCGGGAACCGGTCGAGGATCTCGTCCAGCTTGTCCTCGTCCAGCCCCGGCGCGTCGAAGGGGTTGCGCCGCCGCCGGTGGGGGAGCGCCAGCAGCGCGGCCTGCCGTACGTCCGCCTTCAGTACGTCGGTCCGCCCGGCCCAGGCGGCCAGCGCGGTCGCGGTCCGGGCCATCACGATGTCCGCCCGCATGCCGTCCACCTCGAAGCCGGCGCAGGTGGCGGCGATCCGGAGCAGCGCGGTGTCCCCGAGCCGGACCTGCGGGAGCAGCGCCCGCGCCGCCACCACCCGGGCGCGGACCTCGTGTTCGTCATCGGCCCACCGGGTCGCGAATCCGGCCGGGTCGTCCTCATACGCGAGCCTGCGGCGCACGACCTCGACGCGCTGGGCGGGCTCGCGGGAGGCGGCGACCTCGACGGTGAGCCCGAAGCGGTCCAGGAGCTGCGGACGCAGCTCGCCCTCCTCGGGGTTCATCGTCCCGACGAGCAGGAACCGTGCGGCGTGGCGGACGGAGACGCCCTCGCGCTCCACGTACGAGGCCCCCATCGCGGCGGCGTCGAGGAGAACGTCCACCAAGTGGTCATGGAGGAGGTTCACTTCATCGACGTACAGGATCCCCCGGTGCGCGTCGGCGAGCAGTCCGGGCTCGAAGGCCTTCACGCCTTCCGCCAGGGCCCGTTCGATGTCGAGCGCCCCGACGAGGCGGTCCTCCGAGGCCCCGACGGGCAGCTCCACCATGCGGGCGGGCCGGGCGGCGCCGGGTCCGGGCTCGTGCGGGCCGTCCGGGCAGGCCGGGTCGGGCGCGGCCGGGGCGCACGAGAACCGGCATCCGGGGACCACGTCGACCTGCGGCAGCAGCGCCGACAGTGCGCGCACGGCGGTGGACTTGGCGGTCCCCTTCTCGCCGCGCACGAGCACACCACCGACCGCCGGGCTCACGGCGTTGAGCAGCAGTGCCAGCCTCAGATCGTCCTGGCCGACCACCGCTGTGAACGGGAAGTGGGTGGTGCTCATCCGCTGATCACTCCTTCGAGTGGACCGCTCTCGTTGCCTGTTGCGCAGGAGCGGTCCTTGGTCATGCTGGTTTTCTGCTCCCCGTGATGAAGGGGATGGCCCGCTGCTGCACGAGCACGTGATCGAACTGCTTCTCTGCTCCCCGGATATGCGGGGATCGAACGCGACCTCACGGCGCGCCCGGGGGGAGGAAGGGGAGGCCCGCCGGGGCTCCGGTCTCGATCAGGCTCAGCAGCGCAGCGGTGTCGGCGTGCTCCTCGATCAGGTCGCCCAGCAGGTCCAGCTGCTCCTCCCGCAGGGCGGAGAACGAGGTGTCCGGGGCCGGGACGAAGCGGCGTCCCGCAGCCGAGGCCACCTCGCGGAGGAACGCCCGGCGGAAGCCGTCCGACTCCAGCGAGCCGTGCCAGTGGGTGCCCCACACCGATCCGACCCGGCATCCGTCGAGGAAGGGCTCCCCGCCCAGGACCTCGGCGACGCCGTGGTGGATCTCGTAGCCGTCCACCGGCTCGCCGAGCGCCGAGCCGACGGGCCGGGCCAGGGTCTTGTCCCGCTCGAAGCGGACCCGTACCGGAAGGAGCCCGAGCCCCGGCACGGAGCCGGCCTTCGACTCGACCTCGTCCTCGATGTGCTCGCCCAGGGCCTGGAAGCCGCCGCAGACGCCGAGCACCGGGCGCCCCTCGGCGGCACGGCGCGCCAGCGCGTCCGCGAGTCCCCGCTCCCGCAGCCACTCCAGGGCCTTCACCGTGCCGCGCGTACCGGGTACGACGACCAGGTCCGCGTCCGCCAGTTCCTCGGCCCGGTCCACGAACCGCACCACGACCCCCGGCTCCGCCGCGAGCGCGTCGACGTCGGTGAAGTTCGACATCAGCGGCACCGCGCACACCGCGACCCGCAGCACGTCCTCGCCGACCGGCGGCGCCACCACGGACTCCCGTACCGCGCCGCGCAGGGAGACCCTCAGGCCGTCCTCCTCGTCGATGCCCAGCCCGTGCCGGTAGGGCAGCACCCCGTACGTCGCCCGGCCGGTCAGGTCGCGCAGCATCTCCATGCCGGGCTCCAGCAGGGACACGTCACCGCGGAACTTGTTGACGAGGTATCCGGCGATCAGCGACTGGTCCTCGGGGGACAGCAGGGCCGTCGTGCCGAAGAAGGAGGCGAAGACCCCGCCCCGGTCGATGTCGCCGACCACGACCACCGGGAACCGCGCGGCCCGGGCGATCCCCATGTTCACGATGTCGGTCCGGCGCAGGTTGATCTCGGCCGGACTGCCCGCCCCCTCGCAGATCACGGCGTCATACGTGCCCCGCAGCTGCTCCAGGCAGTCCGTGACGATGCCGAGGAGCTGCTCCTGGCGGCCGCCGTGGTAGCCGCGGGCGCTCATCTCGCCCACCGGCTTGCCCAGCAGCACCACCTGGCTGCTGCGGTCGCTGCCGGGCTTGAGCAGCACGGGGTTCATCAGCGCGGTCGGTTCCACCCGGGCGGCCTGGGCCTGCATGGCCTGGGCGCGGCCGATCTCGGCGCCCTCGCGCGTCACGAACGAGTTCAGCGACATGTTCTGCGCCTTGAACGGGGCCACCTTCACGCCCTGCCGGGCCAGCCAGCGGCAGATGCCCGCCGTGACCACGCTCTTGCCCGCGTCCGATGTCGTACCCGCGACCAGCAGTCCGCCGCCGCGCTTCGTGCCGCTCATGTCCCCGCCCTCCTCGTGCGGCAGCCCTTCCGCGCGCGGGCCGCCAGCGTCCGGGCCGCCACGCAGGCCCCCAGCGCCAGCCAGGTCACCCGCCGCGACAGCCGTACCGCGCGTTCGATGTCCGCGACCTCCACGGGCCGCCCCCGCTCCCCGTTCAGCACCGCCCGGTGCTCGACCCGGCCCCCGTAGGACAGGGTCCCGCCGAGCCGCACGCCGAGCGCCCCGGCGAAGGAGGCCTCCACCGGCCCGGCGTTGGGGCTGGGGTGGGCGGCGGCGTCCGCGCGCCAGGCCCGTACGGCTCCCCGCCGGTCGGGACCGGCCGCGACGGCGGCGAGGGCCGTGAGCCGGGCGCCGGGCCAGCCCGCCACGTCGTCGAGGCGGGCGGAGGCCCAGCCGTAGCGCAGGTAGCGGGGCGACTTGTGGCCGACCATGGCGTCCAGGGTGTTCACGGCGCGGAAGGCCAGCAGCCCGGGGACCCCGGCGACGGCACCCCACACCAGGGCCCCGACCACCGCGTCGGAGGTGTTCTCGGCGACGGACTCCACGACGGCCCGCGCCATCTGCTGCTCGTCCAGGGCCTGGGGGTCGCGCCCGCACAGGTGGGGGAGCCGCTCCCGGGCCACCTCCGCGTCCCCGGCGGCGAGCGCCCCGCCGATCGCGCGGGCCTCCCGGCCCAGCGAGGTGCCGCCGACGACGGCCCAGGTGGCCGCCGCGGTCAGGGCGATACGGGCCGCCGCGGGCCGGGAGCGCACGGCGCGCGCGCCGAGCGCGCCGGCGGCGGCGGCGCCGCCCGCGCAGAGGAGGGTGTGCAGGAGGCCCCGCGCGCGGTCGTCGCGCCACAGGGCGCCCTCGACTGCGGCGGCGGCTCGTCCGAAGGCGGCCACGGGGTGCCCCCGGCGCGGATCCCCGAGGATCCGGTCGCCGATCAGCCCCGCCGTGACGCCGTACGCGAAGACGCGGTCGGCACGCATGGTGGCAGGTATGTCCTCACTCAGGGTCCGCGCCCTGGTTCGACGTGTCCGGCGGCGAGAGTTCCTGGCTCCCGGGGCGCACGCGTCGCGTGAGCTCCTCGGTGACAGTGGCGGGACCGCGCCGGATTCGCACCGGACTTCCTCTCCATGCCGCCGTATTGGCTCGCGCAGTCCACCACGGCCTGCGAACGCCCGTCAACTTGCCGTTGACCTGGTGGGACGGACGGCGGAGAAGGGGCGCGGGTGCGCGAAAGCTCCCTCCGGGGAATCCCGGAGGGAGCTTTCGTACGCGGTGCGCCGGTGTCAGCTGACGATGAGGTAGATCCCGTAGGCCACGGCCGCCGCGCAGAGCGCGAAGCAGGCGTAGGCGCCGGTGCGGGCCAGGCCTGCCGTTCCGCCCTGCTCGGTGGCGGTCTCGTGCTTGGACAGGCCCACCAGGCCGAGGGCGAAGAGGGCCACGAGGGCGACGGTGGCGGAGAGGCTGACCCCGAAGACGGAGCCGAGTGCTGCCCAGTCGATCTTCATACTGCCGTTTCCTCTGTCGTTCGGGCTCAGACCGCCGCGGCCGGAGCCGTGGGGGTCGTCGGGGCGGCCGTCGCGGCCGGGATGGTGGCCTTGAGGTCCTCGTCGGTCACCGCGGCGGTGGTGCCCGCGGCCGGCGGGACGGCGACGGCGGCCATGGCGGTGGTGACCACGCCGGGCTGCTCGGCCCCGGAGAGGTCCGTGTCCGTGGCGTTGACGTTGGTGTGGTCGACGACCTGGCGGCGGGAGATGAGCCAGATGGCGGCGCAGGAGGCGACCAGGAAGACCGTGACGGCGGCGACGCCGACGTCACCGGTGCGCATGACCAGCTCGGCGCCGGCGGCGACGAGGGCGGCGGCCGGCAGGGTCAGGCCCCACGCGACGAACATGCGGGTGGCGGTGGACCAGCGGACCACACCGCCCTTGCGGCCCAGGCCCGCGCCCATGACGGCGCCGGAGCAGGCGTGCGTGGTGGAGAGGGAGAAGCCGAGGCTGGAGGAGGCCAGGATGACGCTCGCGGCCGAGGTCTGGGCGGCGAAGCCCTGCTGCGGCTGGAGGTCGGTCAGGCCGGAGCCCATGGTGCGGATGATGCGCCAGCCGCCCAGGTAGGTGCCCATGGCGATGGCCAGACCGGCGGAGACGATGACCCAGACCGGCGGGTTGGAGCCGGGCGCGAGCGCGCCGCCGGCGACCAGGGCCAGGGTGATGATGCCCATCGTCTTCTGCGCGTCGTTGGTGCCGTGCGCGAGGGAGACCAGTCCGGCGGAGGCGATCTGGCCGGCCTTGTAGCCCTTGGCGGAGGTCTTCTCGCCGATCTGGCCGTTCAGCTTGTACGTGAGCTTCGCGGCCAGCATCGCGGCCACGCCGGCCACGATCGGGGCGGCGACGGCGGGGATGAGTACCTTGGTGACGACGACGCTGCCGTTGACGGCGCCGAGGCCGGCGGAGGCGACGGCCGCACCGACCAGGCCGCCCATCAGAGCGTGGGAGGAGCTGGAGGGAAGGCCGACCAGCCAGGTGACGAGGTTCCAGAGGATCGCGCCGACCAGGGCGGCGTAGATCACCTCCGGCTGAATGCCCTCCTCGTTGACGAGGCCCTTGGAGATCGTCTTGGCGACCTCCACGGACATGAACGCGCCGACGAGGTTGAGCACGGCGGACATGGCCACCGCCGTCTTGGGCTTGAGGGCGCCGGTCGAGATGGTGGTGGCCATCGCGTTGGCTGTGTCGTGGAAACCGTTCGTGAAGTCGAACACGAGAGCGGTGATGATCACGATCCCGAGGAGAAGCGTTATGTGCTCCATTTACCCAGGCTTCTGTTTGGCGTCAGTGGCACGGCGACCGTAGGCAACCTGGGTGAACGGAAGATGAACTGACTCGGGCGGCACGGTGTCCCCACGCGCCACACCATCGGGCCATTCGTCCCGATTCTTTCGTAGCCATCCCGATTCATGCACGTCAAAGGTGGGTGAACGGATCCCTCCGGGGCGATCGGACGCCCTGCGGACCACCGCCCGCCGGCCCCCGGAAGAGAGGTAGATCACTCCTTCCGGGGCCGTTCCCGGCTCCGCCCGACCCCGGGCGCGCCGTTCGCGGAACGATCTCCTCCGGTGGCCCCCGAGCCATCGCGCGCAGAGACTGGAACGGTGCGTACCGCCACAGCGACGGCAGCGGCCGTCACCACGACCCTGATCGGTGCCGGAGCAGCCGCGGTCGCGGCCGGCCGGTACGCCGCCGACGCCGCCCTGCGGCCCGAACCCGGCCGCCCGCTGCCCGGCGGTCCCCGCCTCAGCGTCCACGCCACCGGCCCCGGCCGGGTGGTCCTCACCCGCTCGCTGGCCTCCCTGCGCCCCGGCGTCCACGGACTGGAGGCGCCCGGGGTGCACGCCGTGGTCGGCTCCGTCCTCACCGACGTCCCGCACGACGCGGACACCGTCGTACGCCGCCTCCTCGCCGTCAGCCACGGCAGCCTGACCCCCGGCATGCGGGTCGCCCTCACCCCCCAGGTGCACCGGGGCGACCCCCGCACCGCCCTCGGGCTCGACCACGCCGACGTGGACGTGCCCGGGGAGCTCGGCCCGCTCCCCGCCTGGTTCCTGCCCGGCACCCGGGGCACCTGGGTGATCACCGTCCACGGGCTCGGCACCGGCCGCGAGCACCCGATGGTGGTCATGCCCTTCCTGCACCGCCACGGCCTCCCCGTGCTCGACCTCGGCTACCGGGGCGACCTCGGCGCCCCCGCCTCCCCGGACGGCCTGGGCCACCTGGGCGAGTCGGAGTGGCGGGACCTGGACGCCGCCATCCGCTACGCCGTCCGCTACGGGGCCCGCCGCGTGGTCCTGTACGGCTGGTCCACCGGGGCGGCCATGGCCCTGCGCGTCCTGGAGCGCTCCGCCCTGGCCGGGCGGGTCTCCGGGGTGGTGCTGGACTCGCCCGTCCTGGACTGGCACGCCACCCTGCGCGCCCTCGCCGCCGGCCGGCGCACCCCGGCCCCGCTGCTCCCGCTCGCGGTCCGGGCCGCCGAGGGCCGCGCCGGGCTGCGCGCCGACCACCTCGCCCCGGGGGCCGACCCCGGCGCCCTGCGGGTACCCGTCCTGCTCTTCCACGGGCCCGCCGACGTGATCGCCCCCTGGGGGCCCTCCCGCCGGCTGGCCGCCGCCCGGCCCGACCTGGTCACCCTGCACACCGTCATGGACGCCGGGCACGGGGCGATGTGGAACGCCGACCCGCTGCGGTACGAGGAGGCGCTGCGGCGCTTCCTGACTCCGCTCATGTGACGTGTGATGTGGCGCCAGGGTGAAGGGCCTGTGGCGGACGGGACGGGGTGGGTGATTCATCCCGGTTCCTCCGCCCCGTGACCTGTGGAAATGACCGGTTCCGTTTGGGCTTTCGGCCAGTGACGGGCGAGACTGCTTCCGTGACGTCCCGAAAGCCTGATGAGCAGTTGGCTCGCGACTCCAGACTCCGACTCGTCTCCCAGCGCTCCGTAGCCACGGCGCGCAAGGCGGTGACCGACCGGCGAACCCGGTCGGCCACCCGGCCCCCGGCGGGCACCCCCGCCACGGCAGACCTGGCGAACCGCGCTCGCGCCTCCCTCGCCGACGCGGTACGGCTGGCCCGCTGGGCCGAGCTGAACCTCGGCGCGGGCGACGGCGGCCGCCCCGTACCGGCGGGCGCCCTGCCCGCTTCCGACGTCGAACGCGCCGCCGCCGAACTGGGGCTGACACACGGCCAGATCCGGGTCGGCTGGGACCGCGCCCGGCTCTCCGGCCTCGTCGAGGTGCACGGCGGACACGCCCGCCCCGGCTGGCGGCTGCGCGCCTGGGGCCGCGACGACACCGCCGTACTGCGCGGCTGGGTCGCCCTCTTCGACGCCTGGTCGCTCGTCCACCCGGCCCCGGCGGACATCGCCCCCTCGGCCGTCGCCGAAGTGGTCGAGGCCATGCCGCAGCTGCTGTCGCTGCTCCAGCTGTCCGCCGGCCCGGTGTCCGTCCCGGACCTCCTGGACCTCCTCACCCAGCGGGTCACCGAGCTGCGCGACGAGCGCTGCGAGGTCCCCTACGGCGCGGAGGCCGCCACCGGCTCCGCCACGGCCGAACCCCGGCCGCTCCCGCTCGCCCGGCTGCTGCGCTGGGCCCTCGGCGGACTCGCCGCCGTGGACGCCGTCACCCTCGGCCCCGCCCGGGCCACCCTGACCCCCCTCGGCAGCTGGGCCGTGTGGGTGAAGCTCGAGCAGATCTGCGTCGCCGCCCAGAGCCCGGCCGGGAACATCGAGCAGTCCGCCGCCGCCATGCTGCACGGCTGCGCCCGGCTCACCCCCGGACCGGCCCGCGCCGAGTACCAGGCCTGGCTCGCCGCCCGGCCCGTCGGCCACGCCGTCAGCGAGCTCCTGCACGCCGCCCGGGGCGAGGACGCCCTGCTGCGCGGCCTGGCCTTCGAGGCCCTGCGCGTGGTCGGCGCCCCCGCCGAGCCCGAGGTGCGCGCGGCCCTGCGCGAGCCCGCGCTGCGGCCGTACGCCCTGCTCTGGCTCGCCGAGCACGACGGGGCCGACCCCGACGACGCCCAGGACGTCCTCACCCCCGAGGAGTCGACCTGGCTGTGGGTCGACACGGCCGCCGCCATCGCCGACCACGGCGAGGCCGACCTGCTGGCCCGGCACCTCGACTCCGCCGTCCGCACCACCGTCCCCCGGCTGCTGGACGAGGTCCGCGCGGTCGGCCACCCGCGCACCGTGCAGGTCCTGGTCGCGCTGGCCGCCGCGCACCCCGACCCGGCCCTCGCCAAGGCGGTCCGCCGGGCCGCCTTCCAGGTCCACACCGGCGGCGCGTAGTCCGCGGCAGCGGGGGCGGCGGCACGGGCGGAGGCGTACCGCCGCGGGTCTCAGACCTGCGGCGCGTACGTCCCGAAGCTCCAGATGTTGCCCTCGGCGTCCCGGGCCATGTAGTCGCGGGAGCCGTAGTCCTGGTCGGTGGGCTCCATCAGGACCTCCGCACCGTGCTCGACGGCCCGCCGGTGGTGGGCGTCGACGTCCTCGACCACGACGTAGACCCCCGAGGGCCCCGCGTCGCCCATGGCCTTGTCGAAGACCCCGCCGGTGCCCTTGCTGCCCAGCATCACCACGCCGTTGCCGTACGCCAGCTCCGCGTGCACCACCGAGCCGTCCTCGCCCTCGTACACCGCGACCTGGCTGAAGCCGAAGGCCTCGGTCAGCAGCTTGATGGCCGCCTTCGCGTCGCGGTAGACCAGCGCGGGGCAGATGGACGGAACGCCTGCCATGACGATCACTCCCTCTCGTGACGGTGACCCGCGTCACAGCATGGCAGGAGTCGCCGGCAGTCAGCGGAAGGTGTTGCACTGGGCCATGTCGCCCGTGCGGTAGCCCTGGTAGAACCACTGCTGGCGCTGCTCGGCCGAGCCGTGGGTCCAGGACTCCGGGGTCACCCGGCCCTGGAGCCTCTCCTGGATCCGGTCGTCGCCGACCGCCGCCGCCGCGTCCAGCCCGTCCCTGATGTCCTGCTCGGTGAGGCTGGTGATCAGCGGCCGCCCCGTGGACTCGTCCGGTGTCCGCGTCGCGTTGTGCGCCCACACCCCCGCGTAGCAGTCGGCCTGGAGCTCGACCTTCACCGCGTTGCTGTTCGCGCCCTGCTGCCCGTCCTGGGCCCGCTGGAGCGTGCCGGTCAGGTTCTGGACGTGGTGCCCGTACTCGTGGGCGACGACGTAGGCCTGGGCGAAGGGGCCGCCGCTCGCCCCGAACTTCGTCCGCAGCTCCCGGAAGAAGTCCAGGTCGAGGTAGACCTGCCGGTCGCGCGGGCAGTAGAAGGGGCCGACCGCCGAGGTGGCGGCCCCGCAGGCGGTGTTCACCCGGCCGGTGAAGAAGACCGTGGACGCCGGGCGGTAGGCGCCGCCCCGCTTCTGGAACTCCTGCCTCCAGAAGTCCTGGGTGCTGTTGACCACCGCGACCAGCCGGCAGTCCTCGCGCGTGTTGGCGTCCCGCCCGGTCCGGCAGGACTGCTGCACCTGGGCGGCCGAGGAGGAGGTCGCGGCGGGTTCCGGGCTCCCGTCCGACAGGCCCAGCTGCTCGGGGCCCACCCCGAAGAGCAGCCCCAGCACCAGTGCGATCAGGCCGACGAGGCCACCGCCGATCGTGGCCCTCCCGCCCGGGACGCGGCTGCCGCGCACGTCCTTGACCTCGGACGTGTCCAGATTGGCGTTGTCGTCGAACTGCATCCCGCACCCGCCTCTGTCGGTGAGACCGCAGGAGCGGCCCGGCCGCCCCTGCGGCGAGTATCAACCCGTTCATCCTGATACGCGCCCCGGGGCGCCCGCGTGGCCCGTGCGCCGAACGGGGGACGGGAGGTCCCGAAAAGTGGTTGCGCGCCCCCGGTAGAATGAATCCCATGGCAAATCTCCTCGCGGATTAGCGGCGTCGAAGCAACGCGCGTCCTGCCCCCACTTCCGCCGTCCCCACCGCCCTGGAGTATTTCCGTGATCACCGCCACCGGCATCGAGCTGCGCGCCGGCGCCCGCATCCTCATCGAGAACGCGTCGTTCCGCGTCGCCAAGGGCGACCGCATCGGGCTCGTCGGCCGCAACGGAGCCGGCAAGACCACCCTCACCAAGTGCCTCGCCGGCGAGGGCCAGCCCGCCGGCGGCACCATCACCCGATCCGGTGAGGTCGGCTACCTCCCGCAGGACCCGCGCACCGGCGACCTCGACGTACTCGCCCGCGACCGGATCCTGTCCGCGCGCGGGCTCGACGTACTGCTCAAGAAGATGCGCGCCAACGAGGAACGCATCGCCAGCGGCTCCGGCGCCACCCGCGAGAAGGCCCTGAAGCAGTACGAGCGCCAGGAGACCGAGTTCCTCACCAAGGGCGGCTACGCCGCCGAGTCGGAGGCCGCGACCATCTCGGCCGCCCTCAGCCTCCCCGACCGGGTCCTCGGCCAGCCCCTGCACACCCTCTCCGGTGGTCAGCGCCGCCGTGTCGAGCTCGCCCGGATCCTCTTCTCGGACGCCGACACCCTGCTCCTCGACGAGCCCACCAACCACCTCGACGCCGACTCGATCGTCTGGCTGCGCGACTACCTGAAGAACTACCGCGGCGGCTTCATCGTGATCTCCCACGATGTCGACCTGGTCGAGACCGTGGTCAACAAGGTCTTCTACCTCGACGCCAACCGCTCCCAGATCGACGTCTACAACATGGGCTGGAAGCTCTACCAGCAGCAGCGCGAGGCCGACGAGAAGCGCCGCAAGCGCGAGCGCCAGAACGCCGAGAAGAAGGCCGCGGCCCTCAACGCCCAGGCCGACAAGATGCGCGCCAAGGCCACCAAGACGGTCGCCGCCCAGAACATGGCCAAGCGCGCCGACCGGCTGCTCTCCGGCCTGGAGGCCGTCCGCGCCTCCGACAAGGTCGCCAAGCTCCGCTTCCCGGACCCGGCGCCCTGCGGCAAGACCCCGCTGACCGCCGAGGGCCTGTCGAAGTCCTACGGCTCGCTGGAGATCTTCACCGACGTCGACCTGGCCATCGACAAGGGCTCCCGCGTGGTCATCCTCGGCCTCAACGGTGCCGGCAAGACCACCCTGCTGCGCCTGCTGTCGGGCACCGAGAAGCCCGACACCGGCACGGTCGTGCCCGGCCACGGCCTCAAGCTGGGCTACTACGCGCAGGAGCACGAGACGCTCGACCCGGACCGCACGGTCCTGGAGAACATGCGCTCCTCCGCGCCCGACCTGGACCTGGTCGAGGTGCGCAAGACGCTCGGCTCCTTCCTGTTCTCCGGTGACGACGTCGACAAGCCCGCGGGCGTGCTCTCCGGCGGCGAGAAGACCCGTCTGGCCCTGGCCACCCTGGTCGTCTCCTCGGCCAACGTGCTGCTGCTCGACGAGCCCACGAACAACCTCGACCCGGCCAGCCGCGAGGAGATCCTCGGCGCGCTGCGCACCTACAAGGGCGCGGTCATCCTCGTCACGCACGACGAGGGCGCCGTGGAGGCCCTGGAGCCGGAGCGGATCATCCTGCTCCCGGACGGGGTCGAGGACCTGTGGGGCCCGGACTACCGGGACCTCGTCGCCCTCGCCTGAGCTCCGCCCGACCGCCTCCGCCGGGTTGATCCAGTTCCTTATGGATCATTCGGCTCAGGCGTGATCCATCATCTGAGTGAGACGGTCTCGTACCGTCGCGCCCTGTACGACGGCCCCGGCCGCGTCCTTCCGGACGCGCGACCGGGGCCGCTTTTTTTGCCCTCCCCGGCCGCTGACCTGGTGATTCCCGTCGGCGGTGGAGAAATGTGACGGAGGTCATGCGGCGGAAGAGGAGATTCCGTTCTGCTCGGGTGTCCACGGCCCGGGAAATGCCGTGGCACCGACCTTGCTGAATGGGTGGCCAGGAAGCCGGGGAGGGGTGATCATGAGAAGTCCAGAGCGCACTTCCCACGAGGAGGCACGGGTGGCCGAGACTCTGAAGAAGGGCAGCCGGGTGACCGGCGCCGCGCGCGACAAGCTCGCGGCAGACCTGAAGAAGAAGTACGACTCCGGTGCGAGTATCCGGGCGCTGGCCGAAGAGACCGGCCGGTCCTACGGATTCGTCCACCGGATGCTCAGCGAGTCCGGAGTCACGCTGCGCGGTCGCGGTGGCGCGACACGCGGCAAGAAGGCGGCTGCGGCCTGACCCTGGCCGTCAGGCCGGGGCCGGTACCGAAGACCGCTCGACAGCTCCGTTCTCTTACACGCTGTCTGATCCGTGCTGTCTGTTTCATCCGTTCCACGCACGGTACCTTCGGTGACCCCCGGTCGGCCCTGTGGCCGGCTGGGTGGTTACTGTGCAGTCACTTAGGCCGAGTATGCGGCCACGACTGTACACCGGAGGCACCAGATGGCTCTGCTCGACAAGGATGGCGTACGGCTCACCATCGACGACACGGTCGCCACGGTGACACTGACCAATCCGGCCAAGCGAAACGCTCAATCCCCCGCGCTCTGGCGGGCGTTGGCGGAGGTCGGACGGTCGCTGCCCGGCACCGTCCGGGTGGTCGTGCTGCGCGGCGAGGGCAAGTCCTTCTCCGCCGGGCTCGACCGCCAGGCGTTCACCCCCGAGGGCTTCGAGGGCGAGCCGTCCTTCCTCGACCTGGCGCGCGGTTCGGACGAACTGCTCGACTCCACCATCGCCGAGTACCAGGAGGCCTTCACCTGGTGGCGGCGCAATGACATCGTCTCCATCGCCGCCGTACAGGGCCACGCGATCGGCGCCGGCTTCCAGCTCGCGCTCGCCTGCGACCTGCGCGTCGTCGCGGACGACGTGCAGTTCGCCATGCGCGAGACCAGCCTGGGCCTGGTCCCCGACCTGGCCGGCACCCAGCCGCTGACCGCCCTGGTCGGCTACGCCCGCGCGCTCGAGATCTGCGCGACGGGCCGCTTCGTGCACGCCGAGGAGGCCGAGCGGGTGGGCCTCGCCAACCTGGTGGTCCCGGCCGGTGAACTGGACGCCGCCGTCCAGGACCTCACCACCGCCCTGCTGGCCCCGGCCCGCGACGCCGTCATCGAGACCAAGGCGCTGCTGCGCGGGGCCCCGTCCCGTACCTACGACGACCAGCGCGCCGCCGAGCGCGCCGCCCAGGCCCGCCGCCTGCGCGACCTGGCGGGCCTGTCCGACTGAGGCCGTACGCACGCACGCCCGCAAGACCGGAACGGCGGGACCGTTCCGGTCTTCCGGCGTCGTTCCCGGAGCGCCGGGGACCGTACGCGCTTACCGTGGTCGGGAGACTCCCCTTCCTAAGGACGTCCCATGACCGATTCCGCAGAGGCGGGCTTCGCCAAGGACCCCGCAGACCGTGGCCGCACCAGCATCGCCGACGGGGTGGTCGAGAAGATCGCCGGGCTGGCCGCCCGGGAGGTGGTCGGCGTCCACGCCATGGGCAGCGGCAGCGGACTCTCCCGCACCTTCGGGGCCGTGCGCGACCGGGTCCCCGGCGGAGCCAGGGTCGCGGCCGCCCGAGGCGTCAAGGCGGAGGTCGGAGAAGTCCAGACCGCCCTCGACCTGGAGATCGTCGTCGACTACGGGGTGGAGATCCGCGAGGTCGCCCGGGCCGTCCGGGAGAACGTCATCGCCGCCGTCGAGCGGATGACCGGCCTGGAGGTCGTCGAGGTGAACATCGCCGTCAGCGACGTCAAACTGCCCGACGAGCCCGACGACGAACCGGACTCCCGGCTCCAGTAGCGGGCCGGGAAACGGAGAGGAGCCACGCCATGAGCATGGCGTTCGCCGGCCTGTTCGCCGGCATCGCCCTGGCGTTCGCCGGGTACTTCGGCGGCTTCGGGGCCTTCCTGCTGGTCGCGGCACTGGGCACCATAGGCTTCCTCGTCGGCCGGTACCTCGACGGGGACCTCGACCCGGGCGACCTGTTCCGCCCCCGCGGCCGGGACGGCCGGCGCGGGTGAGCGGCCGATGAGCACGCCCCGCCCCCTGCCGCCCCGGGTGCCGCCCGCCGAGCGGGGCGCCCTGCGGATCGCCGACCGGGTCGTCGCCAAGATCGCGGCACAGGCGGCCCGCGAGGCGCTCGACACCCCGCCCGGGGCCGTCCCGCACGCCACCGTCACCGTCCACCACGACATCGCGCGGGTCCGGGTCAGCCTGGAACTGGACTACCCCTCCGATCTCGCCGCCCAGTGCGCGGCCGTACGCGAGCAGGTCACCCGGCGCGTCCAGCAGTGCGCGGCGATGGCGGTCCCCGAGGTGGCCATCGACATCGAGCACCTGCACTCCGCCCGCACCCGGCCCGGCGCCGCCGGGCGGGACCGGCGGCTGCGGTGAGCGGGCCCCACCGCTTCCGGTCGCCGCGCAGGGGCCCGGCCGGGGTCGTCGCGCTGGTGGTGCTCGCGGTGGCGGGGCTCTTCCTCTACGACCTGGCCGCGGTACGCGCACACCGGCCCGGGATGCGCTGGCGGCGCGAACTGACCGCCCTGCTGGAGCGGTACACCCCGGCCGACGCGGAGGTACTGGCGGGCGGGGCGCTGCTGGCCCTGGCCGGAGCGGTGCTGCTGCTGCTCGCGCTGGCCCCCGGGCTGCGCCGGGTGCTGCCGATGCGGACGGAGCCGGGGGTGCGGGCGGGCATCGGGCGCCGGGCCGCCGCGCTGATCCTGCGGGACCGGGCCATGGAGGTCGCCGGGGTCCGCTCGGTCCGGGTCAGGGTGGGCCGTACCCGCGTCGGGGTCCGGGCCACCTCGCACTTCCGCGAACTGGACGACGTACGGGCCGACCTGGACGAGGTGCTCGCCGTCGGCATCGGGGAACTGGGGCTCGCGCGCCCGCCGCGGGCCCGGATCAGAGTCAGGAGGTGAGCGGCGTGCCGTTGCTCGGCGTGGTGAACCGGGCGGTGCTGGCGCTGGCCGGTCTGGTGCTGCTGGCGGCGGGACTGTCGGTCCTGACGGCGTCCTGGCCGTTCGGCGGACGGCACGCGCCGCTGCTCGAGCGGCAGCGGGGCCTGGAGGGCGGGTGGTGGTGGGCGGTGTTCGCCGCGCTGGCGGTGTGCGTGCTGCTGGCGCTGTGGTGGCTGGTGGCGCAGCTGCGGCGTCCGCGGCTCGCGGCGGTGGCGGTGGACACCGGCGACGGGGACTTCGCGCTGCTGCGGGGGCGGGCGCTGGAGTCGGCGGTGGCGGCCGAGGCGGCGGCCCTGGACGGTGTCGCCCACTGCCGGGTCGTGCTGCGGGGCCGGCGGGGTGCCCCTGCCCTGCGGGTGGCGCTGGAACTGGCACCGCACGCCGTGCCGGCGGACGCCCTCGCCGCCCTGGCCGGCCCGGTCCTCGCCCACGCCCGTACCGTGACGGGCCTCCCGTCCCTTCCCGCGGAAGCCCGCCTGCACGTCAGGCCGCACCCGGCGCAACGGGTCACGTGAAACGGGGTGTGGCCCCGGACGACACCCCACCCCGCCCCGCCCCCTGGCGCGGCCGTCTTTCGGCGGCTAGAAGCCGTGGCGGGCTCCGCCGTCCACCGGCAGCATCACGCCCGTGAGGTACGACGCCGCCGGGGAGAGGAGGAACGCCGCCGTGCGGCCGAACTCCTGCGGGGTGCCGTAGCGGCGCAGCGGGATGCGGGACTCGTGGCCCGTCCGGGCCGCGTCCGCGTCGCCGGACAGCGCGTCCAGCTCCCGCACGCGGTCCGTGTCGATCCGCGCCGGCAGCAGCCCGACCACGCGGATCCCGCGCGGGCCCAGCTCCACCGACAGGGACTTGGCGAAGCCCGCCAGCCCCGGCCGCAGGCCGTTCGAGATGGTCAGGCCGGGGATCGGCTCGTGGACCGAGCCCGACAGCACGAAGCCGATGACCCCGCCCTCGCCCAGCTCGGCCGCGGCCGCCCGGGCCAGGCGGACCGCGCCCAGGAAGACCGTCTCGAACGCCGCCGTCCACTGCTCGTCGGTGTTGCCCGCCGCGGAGCCCGGCGGGGGGCCGCCGACGCTGATGAGGACGCCGTCGAAGCGCCCGAAGCGTTCCCGCGCGGTGGCGACCAGCCGCGCCGCCGCGTCCGGGTCGGAGTTGTCCGCCGCCACACCGACCGCGTTCGGGCCGAGTTCGGCGGCCGCGTCGGCCGCGCGCTTCGCGTCCCTGCCCGTCAGTACGACCTGTGCCCCGTCGGCGGTGAGCTCGCGCGCGGCGGCGAAGCCGAGGCCCCGCGTGGCACCGGTGACGACGTAGACGCGGTCCTTCAGTCCAAGATCCATACCGGACAACCTACGCCGAAGCGGGCTCCGGAGACACCGCCTTCGCCGCCGCCTCCTCGCGGTCGCGCTTCTCGCGCCGCACCAGCACCAGCCACCCCACCGGGACCGCCGATGCGAAGAGCCACCACTGCACGGCGTAGGCCATGTGCGCGCCGATCGAGTCGTGGTCGGGGTCGGCCACCGGCTCGGGGCTGCCGCCGGCCGGTTCGGGCGCGGTCAGTTCGAGGTAGCCGCCGAGCACCGGCCTGCCCAGGGCGGCCGCCTGCTGCTCACTGTTGATCAGCATCACCTGGCGGTCGGGCAGGCCCTTGCGGTCCTTGATCCCGCTGCCGCCGCTGGTCTCGTCGGCCTTGAGCCGCCCGGTGACCGTGACCTGGCCCGTGGGCGCGGCCGGGACCGGCGGGAAGGCGCGCGGGTCGCCGCCGCCGGGCACCCAGCCCCGGTTGACCAGTACCGCCCGGCCGTCGTCCAGCACCAGCGGCGTCACCACGTGGAAGCCGACCTTGTCGCCGTTCGAGGTGCGCATCCGTACGACGACCTCGTGCGCGGAGTCGTACGTGCCGGTGGCGGTGACGGCCCGCCAGTAGTCGGCCCTCGGGACGGTGTGCCCGGGCGAGGTGATCTCGGTCACGGGTACCGGCTTCCCGTACAGGTTCCTCGCGATCAGCTCGTTCTGGGCGACCCGGTGCTCGTGGCGGTGGAACTGCCAGAACCCCAGCTTGACCATCACGGGGACGAGGACGAGGGCGACGAGGGTGAGGGACACCCACTGCCGGGTCAGCACAAAGCGGTACACGCCCACGACGGTACCCCCAGCGGGGAGGACCCCAGCGGCCGGGTGGCCTTCCGGGGTCCAGGGGAAGTGGGGGAGGGGTCAGACGTGGTCGACGATGCCCACCTTCCCCTCCGCACGGGCGCAGTGACCGCCGCAGTACCACTGGCCCTCGACCTCGACGCCCTGTCCGATGATCTGGACCCGGCAGTGCTCGCAGATGGGCGCCATGCGGTGGATGGCGCAGGAGAAGCAGTCGAAGACGTGCACCGCGCCCTGCGCGTGCACCTCGAAGGACATGCCGTAATCGTTTCCGCAGACCTCGCAACGTGCCATGCGCCGCATGCTCGGCGGGGCGGCCGGACGGAACAAGATCCACCGGGGTGAGTCGCCGCGCCTGCACCCGGCCGGAGCAAGGGTCGTTACTTCTCCCCGGCCGCCGCCACGTCCCGCAGCAGCTGGGTGAAGGCCGCCTCGTCCACGATCGGGGTGCCGTACGACTTGGCCTTGACCGTCTTCGAGGTCGGGGAGTCGGGGTCGTTGGTCACCAGCAGGCTGGTGAGCCGGGACACGCTCGTCGCGATGTGCAGGCCCGCCTCCACCGCCCGGTCCTCCAGCAGCTCCCGGTCCACGGAGGTGTCGCCCGAGAAGGCGATCCGCATGCCCTGTTTGAGCGGCTTGCCGTCCTCGAAGCGCCCCGGGTTGGGGTACGGGCACGGCGGCCGCTTGCGCGAGACCCGCCAGTTGCCGCCGTTCCCGTAGGAGGACTGGTAGCCGACGCGCGGAGTGGCGGGGGAGTCCGACCACTCGGTCAGCGGGCGGCACTCCAGCAGGGGCAGCCGTACGCCGTCGCGCGCGGCCGCGTGCAGCGACGGACGGAAGGCCTCCGCCAGCACCCGGGCGTCGTCGAGGGCGTGGTGGGCACGCTGCTGGACCACGCCGTAGTGGGCGGCGAGGGACTCCAGCTTGTGGTTGGGGAGCGGTAGGTTCAGCTCCTTCGACAGGGCGATGGTGCACAGCCGCTGGCGCACGGGCGCGGTCACGGAGGCCCGCGCGTACTCCCGGGCGATCATCTGCCAGTCGAACATGGCGTTGTGCGCGACGAGCACCCGGTCGGCGAGCCGGCCCGCGAACTCCTCGGCGATGTCCTCGAAGAGCGGCGCGTCCTGGAGCATCGCGGTGGTCAGGCCGTGGATCCAGGTCGGTCCGGGGTCACGGCGCGGGTTGACCAGGGTGTACCAGTGGTCCTCCACGTTGCCCTGCGCGTCGAGCCGGTAGACGGCCGCGGAGACTATCCGGTCGTCGCGAGCGAGCCCGGTGGTCTCCACGTCGACGACCGCGTACCCCTGTGGGTACGCGGTCGGCCATTCCGCCTCTGCGGTCGTACGGTCGTAGAGCATGGTCACAGAGGATATCGGCACGCACCGACACCCGTGGTCCGATGCCCTTTCAGGCCGGCTTCGGCCCCGGACCGGCGGCCAGCTCCGCCACCAGGTCCGAGGCGCTCACCGACGCGAAGGATCCGGCCACTTCGGCCGGCCCCGGGAAGAGCCGGTAGGCCGTTCCCGAAGCGCCCGGCCCGGCGGCGGTGGAGTGCACCGTGGCCAGGAACACCCTGCGGCCCGCGCTCTCCTCGGCGACGGCCGCCCCGGCGTCCGCGGCCGCGCGCCGCTCCTCGGGCCCGCCCGCCGCCGCGACACGGGCGGCGAACCCGGCCACCGTCTCCGCCGCGCCGGCCCGGTACCTCCACAACTCCCCGTCCCGCAGGACGGCCACCTCGCGGGAGCGGGCCGCGGCCCGCCACACCGCCAGGTCCCACAGGGTGGTGCGGGTGCCGGACCCGAAGTGCTCCCACACGTCGCGGGCGACGGACCCGAGCCGCTCGCCGTGCGAGGCGACGCTCTGGAAGCCTTCGGACGGCGGCAGGTGGACGTCCGCCCACAGGGCCCGGCGGGCGGCGAGGTCCACGACCATCGGCATGCAGACCCGGGATTCGCCCGTCAGGTCGAAGCGCTGGCGCACGGTCCGCGGGTCGTACGAGGAGCCGCGCGGGCCGTCCGCCGGCAGGGCCATGAAGCCGGCGAAGGCGTCCGGCAGTTCGTCGAAGGGCACGTTGTTGTAGCTGAAGACCAGCGGTACCGCGTACACGTCCCCGTTCTCGGCGAGGGCCGCCAGGTCCAGGTCCACGTACTCGGTGGCACCGTCCGGAGCGGGCGCCGAGGTGAGGTCGCCCGAGTGCACGGCGGCCGCGTGCGGCCCGTACCGCAGGCGGGTGTAGTCGCAGAGCCCCCTGTACTTCCAGTCGGCGTCGAAGAAGGCGACGGACAGGTCCAGGTCGGTGCGGTCGCGCGCGGGCTCCGTCCAGTGCAGGAACAGCCGCAGCACCTCGTCCCCGGGCAGGGTCTGCGTACTGCCGCGCGGGACGGCGACCAGCGACCGGGACGCGTTGCGCTCGCCGAAGGGCACGGTCAGGTCCGCGAGCCCGGCGTCCAGGACCGCCAGGTCGTACGCCTCCCCGCCGGCGGCGGCGAACCGGCGCAGCACCTCCGCCTCCAGCCGGGCCGTGACCGCCCCGACGAGGCGCGCGGGCAGCGGGACCCGCTCCTCCCACGCCACCTGGGCGCGCGCCACCCGGCCGCGCGGGAAGAACACCCGGCGCCCGCCGGTACGGTCCTCGGCGCGGGTGCGCAGCGCGCCGAGCGCCGACAGCAGCGGTCCCGCCCCCACCTCGGGCAGGCCCCGGTCGAGTGCCCGCTCCAGCTCGGGCAGGAGTTCCGCGCCCGGGTGCAGGCGCAGCAGGTGGTCGAGGCGGCGTACGAGTTCCCCCGGGCGCTGCCCGGCGAGCGCGGCGGCGGCCCGCGCGTCCCCCTCGGCGAGGGCCTGCTCGAGCCGGCCGGCCCATGTGGCGGGCCGGATCCGGTCCCCGTCCACGCGGACGGCGTCCGGGTGCGCGGCGGCGCAGGCCAGCAGCGCCGCGCCGAGCGGTGTGGCGGCGGACACGGTCGTGCCGCGCAGCACGGCGAAGGCGAGCGCGGTCCGGGGATGCCGGTCGTGCCGCTCGAAGGGGTGCAGCAGCTCGGCGGCCCGCTTCCAGGCGGTGGGGTGCCGCAGCAGGTCCTCGACCAGGTACCGCGGGTCCAACGCGTCGAGGACCGCGAGGATTTCCCGGCGCAGCGGCCGTCCGGGGTTCACGAACCGGGGCGGCGGCAGCTGTCCGGCGTCCCCGCCGGACAGCACGGCGAGCAGCCGCAGCACGTCGGTGGCGGTGGTGAGCCGCGCGGCGAGCAGCGGACGTACCGCGTCGGCGGTCCGCCAGTCGCGCAGCAGCGTGCCGAGGACCTGCGCCTTGGTCTCGCGTACGGGGATCTGCTCCGGGAGCCAGCCGAGGTCCGCCGGAGCGGCGGGCAGCAGCAGGTCCAGGTCGTCGCGGTCCTCGGGGGACAGCGGGGTCTGCCGGGCCAGCAGCGAGGCGACCACGCGGGCGCAGTCGGCCTGCCGGTCGGTGCCGAGCCGCAGCAGCCGCAGCGGGCCCCCGGCCGCGTGGGCGGCGGGCGCGGCGGATCCGGAGGACCGGTCGGGGACCGGGCGCAGGAAGGGGTCGGCGGGGTCGACGCGCCGGTGGCAGACGGGGCAGCCCGTGTGGTCGGCGCCGTCCCAGCAGGCGCGGCAGACGAGGTGGGCGCAGGGCGCGACCGGGTGGACCGTACCGGCCTCGCCGCACAGTACGCACGGCTGTGCGGGTTCCTGGAGCAGCAGGGCGAAGACGCGGCTGACGTACCAGTGTTCGGTGTCGTGCGGGATGGAGAAGGGGAAGCGGCGGAAGAGCGGCTTGTGCACCCGGTCGGAGCCCATCAGCCCGTCCAGGAGCGCCAGGAGCCGCAGCCGCTCCTCGGCGAGGTCGGTCGGCGCGAGCCGCGAGAGCGCGGCGTGCAGCTCCGGGCTCAGGGCGTGGCCGCGCTCGAGGAGCTCGCCCTCCAGGGGCCGCACTCCCTCGCGGCCGGGTGACGCGGCGGCCTTCGGCCGGTCGACGTAGACGGTCCGGAGCCGGTGCAGCAGGACGGACTCGATGGCAGACACGGGTGGCACTCCCCCTCCGGGAACGACAGAGCGGGGGCGGAGAGTGGGCGCGCGGATTCTTGAAAGGAAGTGGAGAAGGATGCGCGCCGGGGAGCCGCCCCCGCACGGCCGATCTGATCACGCGGCCGGGCACCCGGGCAATCCGATTATCGTCCGGACCCGGTGAGCAGGGCCTCCGTCAGGGCCCGTACCGACAGCAGGAACAGGCGTTCCGGGTCGGCCGGGCGGGCCAGGGCGCGGGCGAGCGCCGGGTCGCCGGGGGCGGACCGCGGGTCCCACAGCTCGCCCTCGCCCGGCGACTGGGCGGGGGAGCGCTCGCGGTTGCGTTCGACGAGCAGGAAGCCGACGGTCTGGAACTGGACGGCGCGCACCGCGTCGGCGGCCCGCGCTCCCCGCAGTCCGGCGGCGTGCACCTCGTCGGCCAGTGCCCGCTGGGCGGGCAGGAACATCCGCTCGGTGAGCCCGCGCTCGTGGACCATCGCGATCAGGTGCGGGCGGGCGCGGATCTCCCGCCGCAGCGTCAGGGCCACCGAGACGATCCGCTCGGCCGGGGTGCGGCCGGCGGGGCGCACCGCGCCCATCTCCCGGACGGTCCGCTCCACCAGGGCGTCGAGGAGCCGCTCGCGGTTGCCGACGTGCCAGTAGATGGAGGTCACCGCCGTGCCCAGCTCGGCCGCGAGGCCGCGCATGGTCAGGGCCGCCGGGCCGTGCCGCCTGACCAGGGACGCGGCCGCTTCCAGTACGTCGTCGCGGGTCAGCGCGCTTCTCGCCATCGCCGGGGCCGCCGATCTGTCTGTCGGAACGTCAGTTTCCTTGCGTGCAGGGGTCTTTACCCTTCATCGGCGCCGGTGTAACTGTGTTACAGAACCGCCTCCGGCCCCGCCGGGGGGACCCTCGGAAGGGTGGTGCGAGACATGGCACGCATACGGTACGGAGCGCGGACCGAGGCCGAGATCACGGCATCGCGCGAGAAGAGCGCCAAGCTCCCCGACATCTGGTCCACCGGGGTGGTGGCCGTCTGGGAGACCGACCCCGACGTGGTGGCGGCGGTCCTGCCCCCACCGCTCAAGCCCGCCGAACGGCCCCTCGTACGGGCGAACATCAGCAAGGTCGACCTGCCCGGCTACCCCCTCGGCGCCGGCTCGGTGGCCGTGGCGGCCCGGCACGGCGGGGTCGACGGCTGGTACCCCCTCGTCATGCCGATGACCCACGAGCGCGCCCTGACCGGCGGCCGCGAGGTGTTCGGCGAGCCGAAGAAGCTGGGCGAGGTCACCGTCGAGCGCGAGGGGCTCGTCGTACGGGCCGTCCTCGCCCGGCACGGGATCGCCTTCGTCGAGGTGCGCGGGGCCGTCGACCGCGAGCTGCCGCCGCCCGGACCGACCGTGAAGACCGACTTCTACTTCAAGTTCCTCCCCGCCGTGGACGGCTCCGGCCTCGACGGCGATCCGGTGCTCGTGCACTGCACCCGCAACGAGAAGGTCCGCAGGCTGGAGCACCTCACCGGGGACGTGGTGCTGCGCGAGTCGATGTACGACCCCGTCGCCGACCTTCCGGTACGGCGCCTCGTGGAGCTCACCATCGGCGAGAAGACCACCGACCAGCGGGGCCGGGTCGTCGAACGGGTCAGCGCCCGGGCGCTGCTCCCCTACGTCCACCAGCGCTACGACGACCCCCTCCAGATCCTCGACGGCCCGCCCGAGGGGAGCGTGTGACATGCGGCTCGCACCCGGACAGGTGGCCGTCGTCACCGGCGCCGCGAGCGGCATCGGCCTCGCGATGGCCCGCCGCTTCGCCGCCGAGGGCCTCAAGGTGGTCCTCGCCGACGTGGAGGAGGCCGCCCTGCGCAAGGCCGCCGACGCCCTCGCCGCGGACGGCGCCGAGGTGCTCGCCCGGACCGTCGACGTCGGCGAGCGCGACTCCGTCCTCGCCCTCGCCGACGCCGCCTACGAGACCTTCGGCGCCGTGCACGTGCTGTGCAACAACGCGGGCGTCGGATCCGGCGCCGAGGGCCGGATGTGGGAACACGAGCCCAACGACTGGAAGTGGGCCTTCTCCGTCAACGTCTGGGGCGTCTTCCACGGCATCCAGGCCTTCGTCCCCCGCATGATCGCCTCCGGCGCCCCCGGCCACGTCGTCAACACCTCCTCCGGCGACGGCGGCATCGCCCCCCTGCCCACGGCCTCCGTGTACGCCGTCACCAAGGCCGCCGTGGTCACCATGACCGAGTCCCTCTACGCCCACCTCAAGGCGGAGGGCGCCGCCGTGGGCGCCTCCGTCCTCTTCCCCGGCCCGCACATGCTGCGCACCGGCCTGTGGGAGTCCCACCGCAACCGGCCCGAGCGCTTCGCGAAGGAGCGGCCGCGCAGGTCCCCGTACCGCAGCCTCGGCCAGTACGAGGCCGCGATGAGGGAGGCCGGGCACGAGGTCCGCTTCACCCCGGTCGAGGAGGTCGCGGAGCACGTCGTCGACGGCATCCGCGCCGACCGCTTCTGGATGCTGCCGCCGAGCGAGCACAGCGACCGGCAGATCCGCGCCCGGTCGCGGTCGATGCTCGACCGCGCCAACCCCGCCTACCTGGAGAGCTTCATCCTCGACTGAGGGGACCGACGTGCCTGACGAGACGTACGAAGACCCGTACCTGATCATCTCCTCCGACTGCCACGCGGGCCTGCCCACCGAGCAGTACCGCCCCTACCTCGACTCCCGCTTCCATCCCCGGTTCGACGAGTTCCTCGGGCAGCGCGACGCGCGCCGCGAGGAGGCCACCCGGCTCGGCGTGCGCAACGAGGCCTTCGCCGCGAAGTGGTTCCACGACCACGAGGAAGGCCTCAAGGGCGGCTGGGACAGCGCCCAGCGGCTCAAGGAGCTCGATGGCGACGGTGTGGCCGCCGAGGTCGTCTTCCCCGACGCGGACGCCGTCGACAGCCAGACCGCCGCCCCCTTCGGGGTGGGCCTGGGCCTGTCCGGCGACCAGGACCCCGAGCTCGGCATGGCGGGCGCGCAGGCGCACAACCGCTGGCTGGCGGAGTTCGTCGGGCGCGATCCGGAGCGCCACTGCGGTGTCGCGCTGCTGCCCATCACGGGCGAGCCGTCCAAGGTCGTCGCCGAGATCCACCGGGCCAAGGAGTCCGGCCTCGGCGCCCTGATGATCCCGTCCATGTGGGTGGACCGGGCGCCCTACCACGACCGCCGTTACGACCCCGTGTGGGCGGCCGCCGCCGAGACGGCGATGCCGATCGTCACCCACTCGGGGGCCGCGCCGCGCCACGAGTACGGCGACCACCTGGGCATCTACGTCTCCGAGGTCACCTGGTGGCCGGCCCGTCCGCTGTGGTTCCTGCTCTGGTCCGGGGTCTTCGAGCGCCACCCCGGCCTGAGGTTCGGCGTCGCCGAGTCGGGCTGCTGGTGGCTGCCGAACCTGCTGTGGTTCATGGACCGCCTCTACCTCGGCGCCCACGGCGGCAAGAAGCTCTCGCCCTTCTCGGAACTGAAGCGCCCGCCGAGCGAGTACCTGGACCGGCAGGTGTTCGTCTGCGCGACCAACACCAAGCGCCGGGAACTCGCCCAGCGCTACGAGATCGGCGTGGACAACATCCTGTGGGGCTCGGACTTCCCGCACCCCGAGGGCACCTGGCCCGACACCCGCGCCTGGCTGAAGAAGACCTTCCACGACATCCCGGTCGCCGAGACCCGCCGGATGCTGGGCCTGGCCGCCGCCGAGGTCTTCGGCTTCGACACCGGCCGGCTCGCCCCGATCGCCCGCCGCATCGGCCCCACCCCGGCCGAGCTGGGCCAGAGCCCCGACCAGGCGGCGGTGGAGGCCTCCTGGGCCCGCTCCCGCGAGACGGGCCGCCACTGGCTCACCGGCGACGACTTCCCCTCGCTGGGGGTGTCCCGGTGACGACGGACGAGCGCTACACGGTCATCTCGGCGGACTGCCACGCGGGAGCCGACCTGCTCGACTACAGGCCGTACCTCGCCAAGCGCCACCACGAGGCCTTCGACGCCTGGGCCGCTTCCTACGTCAATCCGTACGAGGACCTCCTCGCCGACTCGGCGGACCTCAACTGGAACTCGCGGCGCCGGCTCGCCGAGCTGGAGGCCGACGGCATCGTCGCCGAGGTCGTCTTCCCGAACACCATCCCGCCCTTCTTCCCCGAGGCCTCGCTGATGGCCCAGCCGCCGACCGCCGAGGAGTACGAACTGCGGTGGGCCGGGCTCCAGGCGCACAACCGCTGGCTGGCCGACTTCTGCGCGGACGCGCCGGGGCGGCGGGCGGGCGTCGCCCAGATCCTCCTCAACGACGTGGACGCGGCGGTGGCGGAGATCCGCCGCGCCCGGGAGGCGGGCCTGACCGGCGGCATCCTCCTCCCCGGCGTCCCGCCCGGGTCACCCGTCCCCGAGCTGTACTCGGCCGCGTACGACCCGATCTGGGCGGTGTGCGCGGAGCTGGACGTCCCGGTCAACCACCACGGCGGCTCGGCCTCGCCCCCGCTGGGCGACGAACCGGCCGCGCGGGCCGTCTTCATGGTGGAGACCACCTGGTTCTCGCACCGCGCCCTGTGGCACCTCGTCTTCGGCGGGGCCTTCCGCCGCCACCCGGGCCTGAAGCTCGTCCTGACGGAGCAGGGATCCGGCTGGATCCCGGGCGTGCTGGAGATGCTGGACTACTACCACGGCCGCCTGGTCGCGGCGTCGTCCACCGCCGAGGCCAAGTTCGGCGCGGGCCTGGCCGAGTCCATGGGCCGGGGCCCGAGCGAGGTCTGGCGGGACAACTGCTTCGTGGGGGCCAGCTTCATGCGCCCCCACGAGGTCCCGCTGCGGGAACGGATCGGCCTCGACAAGATCATGTGGGGCAGCGACTTCCCCCACGACGAGGGCACGGCCCCCTTCTCCCGCGAAGCCCTGCGCATCGCGTACGCGGGCCTGCCGAGGGAGGAGGTCGCGGCCATGACCGGCGGCAACGCGGCCCGCGTGTACGGCTTCGACCTGACCCTGCTGGACAAGCTCGCGGCGCAGCACGGCCCGCTGGTCTCGGAGATCGCCGAGCCCCTGACGCAGATCCCGCCCGGCGCCACCAGCCCGGCCTTCGCCCGGGGAGCGTCCGTCCGGGTCTGGTGACGCATGGCTCCCGCCGGAGCGGCCCCCGCCGGTGCGGGCGCCGCTCCGGCGGTGGCGGGCCGTTTCGGGGGCTGCCCTGCGCGACCCCCTTGTACCCCGGGTAACCCCGTCGGATACTGATCGGTAACAACCCCTGGCGGCAGCCCGGAACCCGCCCTAAGGTGCGCCCATGCCAAATCTGCCCGATGTCGTGCTGTGGTCCATACCCGCCTTCGTACTGCTCACCGTCATCGAGGTGGTCAGCTACCGGCTCCATCCCGACGAGGACGCCGCCGGCTACGACACCAAGGACGCGGTCACCAGCGTCACCATGGGGCTCGGCAGCATCGGCTTCGACCTGCTGTGGAAGATCCCGGTCGTCGCCGTCTTCACCGCCGTCTACGAACTGACCCCGCTGCGCGTGCCGTTCCTGTGGTGGACCGCCCTGCTGATGCTGCTCGTCCAGGACTTCCTCTACTACTGGCAGCACCGGCTCCACCACGTCATCCGCATCCTGTGGGCCTGCCACGTGGTCCACCACAGCAGCCGCCGGTTCAACCTCACCACCGCCCTGCGCCAGCCGTGGACCAGCGCGACCACCTGGTGGTTCTACCTGCCGATGGTCGCCCTCGGGGTGCACCCGGCGGCGATCCCCTTCTGCTACGGCATCAACCTGCTCTACCAGTTCTGGGTGCACACCGAGCGCATCGGGAAGCTGCCGAGGCCCTACGAGTACGTCTTCAACACCCCCTCCCACCACCGCGTCCACCACGCCTCCCAAGGCGGCTACCTGGACCGCAACTTCGGCGGCATCCTGATCGTCTGGGACCGGATGTTCGGGTCCTGGGTGGGGGAGACCGAGCGGCCCGTCTACGGGCTCACCAAGAACATCGACACCCACAACCCGCTGCGCGTCGCCACCCACGAGTACGCCGCCATCGCCCGCGACGTACGCGCCGCCGACAGCTGGCGCGAGCGGGCCGGGCGGGTGTTCCGGGGCCCCGGCTGGCAGCCGGCGGCCGAGCGCGCCGAAGCCGCACGGGCCGCCGCCCCCGCTCCCGCCGCGAAGGCGCCGGAGCGCGCCGCGTGAGCGCCGCCGGGACCCGTACGCCCTCCTGGGCGGCGCGGCCGGTGGCCGCCGGACGTGCCGGACGCGTCCTGCTCGCCGGCTTCGGCGCGGCGGCCGCCGCCGACCTCGGTTCGCTGCTGGCCGACTGGCACCTCGGGCACGTCCTCGCCAAGCCGCTGCTGATGCCGCTGCTGGCGGGGTACGTGATGACCCGCGGCGCGCCCCGCCTGCTGGTCGCCGCCCTGCTCTTCGGCTGGGGCGGGGACCTCGCCCTGCTCTTCGACGCCGAGCCCGCCTTCCTCATCGGCATGGGCTCCTTCGCCCTCGGGCACGTCTGCTACCTCGGGCTCTTCGGCAGGGGCCGTACGAGCCTCGCGCTCGGGGGCGCGTACGCCCTCGCGCTCGTCGGGACCGTCACGCTGCTGTGGCCGGACCTGCCGGCGGACCTGCGGATCCCCGTCGCCGGGTACAGCCTGCTGCTCACCGCCATGGCCTACCGCTCCAGCGCCCTCGGCCGCGCGGCGGGCGCCGGCGGGGCACTGTTCCTGCTGTCCGACACCCTCATCGCCACCGGGGTCGCCGAGTGGCCCCAGCTCCCGCGGCCCGACTTCTGGATCATGGCCACCTACCTCGCCGCCCAGTACCTGCTGGCCCTGGGCGCGATCGCCCGGGGGCAGGCGTACCGTAGGGAGGTCATACAAGGCTCAACCATTTGACCCGGAGGGCTGCCCCACCATGCGCGCCACCGTCATCCACGCCCCGCACGACATCCGCGTGGAGGAGGTGCCCGACGCTGCGATCCAGCGCCCCGAGGACGCCGTCGTCCGCGTCCTGCGCGCCTGCATCTGCGGCAGCGACCTCTGGGCCTACCGCGGCGAGGCCGCGCGCCAGCCCGGCCAGCGCATCGGCCACGAGTTCCTCGGCATCGTCGAGGAGACCGGCTCCGCCGTCTCCGGCCTGCGCGCCGGGGACCTCGTCGTCGCCCCGTTCATGTGGTCCGACGGCACCTGCGACTACTGCTCCGAGGGCCTGTACACCTCCTGCGCGCACGGCGGCTTCTGGGGCTCCGTCGGCCACGACGGAGGCCAGGGCGAGGCCGTCCGGGTCCCGCACGCCGACGGCACCCTGGTGAAGCTGCCCGCCGAGGCCGTCTCGGACGACCACCTGCTGACCGGGCTGCTCGCGCTCTCCGACGTCATGGGCACCGGTCACCACGCCGCACTGGGCGCCGGCGTCCGCGCGGGCTCCACCGTGGCCGTCGTCGGTGACGGCGCTGTCGGGCTGTGCGGCGTCCTCGCGGCCAAGCGGCTCGGCGCCGAGCGGATCATCGCACTGGGCCGCCACAGCGCCCGTACGGACATCGCGAAGGCCTTCGGGGCCACCGAGGTGGTCGCCGAGCGCGGGGAGGCCGCCGAGGCCGCCGTGCGCGAGCTGACCCGGGGCCAGGGCGCGCACGCCGTGATCGAGGCGGTCGGCACCGAGCAGTCCATGCGCACCGCCGTGAACATCACCCGCGACGGCGGGGCCATCGGCTACGTCGGCGTCCCGCACGGCAGCGGCACCGGCCTCGACCTCGGCGTGATGTTCGACCGCAACATCACCCTGCGCGGCGGCGTGGCACCGGTCCGGGCCTACATCCCGGAGCTGCTGGAGGACGTGCTGAGCGGCGCGATCGACCCGGCCCCCGTCTTCGACCGGGCGGTCTCCCTGGACGAGGTCCCGGACGGCTACCGCGCGATGGACGACCGCAGCGCGCTGAAGGTCCTGATCAAGCCCTGAACCGGCGGACGTAAAGGGGCCGGGCGGACGTGAAGGGGCCGGGCGGACGTGAAGGGGCCGGGCGGGGAAACACCCCGCCCGGCCCCTCACGCGTGCGCCGCTACTTGACGGCCTTGAGCGCGTCGACCACGCCCGAGCCGTAGTACGCCGTCTGGCCCCACTTGGTGGTGCAGGTGGTGGCGTCGATCAGGTTGCCGGTGCTGTTGTAGACCTTCTCCGGGCAGGCCGTCTTCGTGGCCTGGGCCTTCAGCATGGCCTGGAGCTGGGACGGCGTGGCCGTCGGGTGCGCGCTCTTCAGCAGCGCCGCGACGCCCGCCACGTGCGGGGCGGCCATCGAGGTGCCCTGCTTGTAGCCGTAGCCGCCGGGGACGGTCGACAGTACGCGGCCGTTGGCGTCCGGGGTGGCGGGGACCTGCCACTTGTCACCGCCCGGGGCGGCGACGTCGACGACACCCAGGCCGTAGGTGGAGTAGTACGACTTGAAGCCCTTGTCACCGGTCGCGCTCACCGTGACCACGCCCGGCAGCTGGGTGGGCAGGTCCAGGCAGACCTTCGGGTCGATCGTGCGCGGGCCCGGGGTGGAGTCGTTCGGGCTGGAGTCGTCGAGGATCGAGTCCCCGGCCAGGTCGTGGTTGGAGTTGCCGGCCGAGGCCACGTGGAGCACGCCCTTGCGCTCGGCGTACTTGGTGGCCCGGCTGAGGGCCTCCACCAGCGCCTTCTGGTCGTCGTCCGCCTTGCAGTTGTAGAGCCACGGGTCGACGTAGTAGCTGTTGTTGGTCACCTCGATCCCCTTCTCGGCGGCGAACATGAAGCCGCACACGACCGCCTCGGTGTAGAAGAGGCCGTTCCCGGGCTCGCTCACCTTGATCCCGGCGACCTTCGCGCCCGGCGCGACACCGCTGATGCCCACGCCGTTGCGGGCGGCGGCTATGGTGCCCGCCACGTGGGTGCCGTGGTCGCTGCCGTCCGCGTACGGGCGCCACGCGCCCTCACTGGTGTCGGCGACGCCGCCGACACAGTTGGCCGACTGCTCCTTGGAGAAGTTGGCCGCCAAGTCGGGGTGAGTGTCGTCCACACCCGTGTCGATGACGCCCACGGTGACGTCAGTGCTGCCATCGTTGATCTTGTGCGCCGCGTCGGCCTTGATCGCCCGCAGGTCCCACTGGTTGGACTCCAGGGGCTCCTGGCCCGGCTCGGCCTGCGCCGCCGCGTTGGCGGCGGCCTCCGCGCTCAGCCGCTGGGTCGTGCCCTCATCGGTGGTCTGCACCGGCTGGAGGGGGGCCGTGCGGGTGGCGCCGACCGAGACGAAGAGGCCGCGCTGCGCCCGCAGCTGCTTGGCGAAGTCCGGGTTCTCGGAGTGCGCGACGATGACCCCGATCTGCTCGTGGGCGATCACCACCGTCCCACCGGCCCGCTCGATGGCCTTCTTCGCCGCCGTCGTCGTGGCGTACACGTTCAGGTTCGCCACGTAGGACAGCTTCGGGCCGGTGGCGGCGGTCTTCGAGGCCGTCACCGAGTCCGCCGTGGTGCCCAGCGGCGCCGCCGAGGCGGCCACCGAGGGCAGGAAGGCGAGCGAGGCCGTGAGCGCCAGGCCGACCGGAACGGCGAGAGCTCGCCGGCGGCCGTGTCCCAGATGAGCCATGGGTTCTCCACATCATCCGTCAAAAAGCCGTCCGCACGCGGTCGCGTGGGACGGGTTCATGACACGCGAACCTAGCGCTGACGTTCCTGTTTGCGCCATGAGTTCGAGAAAGAAGTTCTTGAAGTAGCAGCGGGTGTTGAACCGTCCCGACACGCCGGCCGTGCCGTTGACAGGGGGGATCAGCACCACCGTCCCCCCACACGGAGGTTGTTTTGTCCGTCGTCCCCACCGCACCCGCGTCACAAGGAGAACCCCCCGTGACCACCGAAGCAGCGCCGCCGACGGGCGGCGCGGGACCGGCCCGCCCGTCGGCCGAAGAGTTCACGCGCGTCCAGCAGAGCCCCGAATTCGCCGAACTGCGCGGCTCCTACCGGTCGTTCGCCTTCCCGCTCACCGTGGCCTTCATCGCCTGGTACCTGCTCTACGTCCTGCTGTCCAGCTACGCGGGCGGCTTCATGGGGATCAGGCTCTTCGGCAACATCAACGTCGCTCTGGTCCTCGGCCTCGCCCAGTTCCTGACGACCTTCCTGATCGCCTGGCTGTACTCGCGGCACGCCGCCGCCAAGCTCGACCCCAAGGCCGAGGCCATCAAGGAACGCATGGAGGCCGGAGCATGAGCATGGGCACGAGCGCGGTCCCCGCGATGACGGTCGCCGCCGGGGCGGGCGAGCACCGCCCGCTGATCATCACCCTCTTCGGGCTGTTCGTCGTCGCCACCCTCATCATCACCGTCTGGGCCGGCCGCCAGACCAAGGACGCCGCCGACTTCTACGCGGGCGGCCGCCAGTTCACCGGGTTCCAGAACGGCCTGGCCATCTCCGGCGACTACATGTCCGCCGCGTCCTTCCTCGGCATCGCCGGGGCCATCGCGCTCTTCGGCTACGACGGCTTCCTGTACTCCATCGGCTTCCTCGTGGCCTGGCTGGTGGCCCTGCTGCTCGTCGCCGAGCCGCTGCGCAACTCCGGCCGCTACACGATGGGCGACGTCCTCGCGTACCGGATGCGCCAGCGGCCCGTCCGCACCGCCGCCGGCACCTCCACCATCGTGGTCTCGATCTTCTACCTGCTCGCCCAGATGGCCGGGGCCGGCGTGCTCGTCTCGCTGCTCCTGGGCATCACCAGCGACGGCGGCAAGGTCGCCGTCGTCGCCCTGGTCGGCCTGCTGATGATCGTCTACGTCACGATCGGCGGGATGAAGGGCACCACCTGGGTCCAGATGGTCAAGGCGGTCCTCCTCATCGCGGGCGCCCTGCTCATCACCTTCCTGGTGCTGCTGAAGTTCGACTTCAACATCTCCGCCCTGCTGGGCCAGGCCGCCGAGAACAGCGGTCAGGGCACCAAGTTCCTCGAGCCCGGGCTCAAGTACGGCAAGGACGGGCTCACCAAGCTGGACTTCATCTCCCTCGGCCTCGCCCTCGTCCTCGGCACCGCCGGTCTGCCGCACATCCTGATCCGCTTCTACACGGTCCCCACCGCCAAGGCCGCCCGCAAGTCCGTGAACTGGGCCATCGGCATCATCGGCGCCTTCTACCTGATGACGATCGCCCTCGGCTTCGGAGCCGCGGCCCTGCTCGAGCGGGCCGACATCCTGGCCTCCAACAAGGCCGGCAACACCGCCGCCCCGCTCCTCGCCCAGGAGATCGGCGGCGGCGCGGACTCCACCGGCGGCGCGATCCTGCTCGCGGTGATCTCGGCGGTGGCCTTCGCCACCATCCTCGCCGTGGTCGCGGGCCTGACCCTGGCCTCCTCGTCGTCCTTCGCGCACGACATCTACGTCAACGTCATCCGCAGGGGAAAGGCCACCGAGAAGGAGGAGGTGCGCGCCGCCCGCTGGTCCACCGTGGTCATCGGCGCCGTCGCCATCTTCCTCGGCGCCCTCGCCCGCGACATGAACGTCGCCGGCCTGGTCGCCCTCGCCTTCGCGGTCGCGGCCTCCGCCAACCTCCCGACCATCCTCTACAGCCTCTTCTGGAAGCGCTTCACCACCCAGGGCGCGCTGTGGTCGATCTACGGCGGGCTGATCTCGGCGGTCGGGCTCGTCCTCTTCTCGCCGGTCGTCTCCGGCAAGCCCACCTCGATGTTCAAGGACGCCGACTTCTACTGGTTCCCGCTGGAGAACCCGGGGATCATCTCCATCCCCCTCGGCTTCCTCCTGGGGTGGCTGGGAACCGTCCTCTCCAAGGAAGAGGCCGATCCGCGGAAGTTCGCCGAGCTGGAGGTGCGCTCCCTCACCGGCACCGGAGCCCACTGACCGGGGGCTCCCCGAGACCGTACGAACACCGTGCGTGGCCGCGTCGTACTTCCCTACGACGCGGCCCCGTTACGTATCGTTCATTCGGGCATCCCTCCACGACACACGGGTCGCGTACGCTCGATGCATAGAACCTCTAGATCCGGACAGGGGAGGGGGCCCACAGTGCTTCTCGACACGTACGGCCGCGTGGCCACTGACCTGCGCGTCTCACTCACCGACCGGTGCAACCTGCGGTGTACCTACTGCATGCCCGAGGAGGGCCTGCAGTGGCTGGGGAAGTCCGATCTGCTGAGTGACGACGAGATCGTCCGGCTCATCCGCATCGCCGTGACGAGCCTCGGCATCACCGAGGTCCGTTTCACCGGCGGCGAGCCGCTGCTGCGGCCCGGCCTGGTCGGGATCGTGGAACGGTGCGCGGCCCTCGAGCCCCGCCCCAGGATGTCGCTGACGACCAACGGCATCGGCCTCAAGCGCACCGCCCAGGCCCTCAAGGCCGCCGGCCTGGACAGGGTGAACGTTTCCCTGGACACCCTGCGGCCCGAGGTCTTCAAGACCCTCACCCGCCGCGACCGCCACCACGACGTCATCGACGGCATGGCCGCCGCCCGCGAGGCCGGCCTGACCCCCGTCAAGGTCAACGCCGTCCTGATGCCGGGGCTGAACGACGACGAGGCGCCCGACCTGCTCGCCTGGGCCGTGGAGAACGAGTACGAGCTCCGCTTCATCGAGCAGATGCCGCTGGACGCCCAGCACGGCTGGAAGCGTGAGGGCATGATCACCGCCGGGGACATCCTGGAGTCCCTGCGCACCCGCTTCACCCTCACCGAGGAGGGATCCGAGGAGCGCGGCTCGGCCCCGGCCGAGCGCTGGCTGGTCGACGGCGGCCCGGCCACCGTCGGGGTCATCGCGTCCGTCACCCGCCCGTTCTGCGGCGCCTGCGACCGTACCCGGCTCACCGCCGACGGCCAGATCCGTACGTGCCTGTTCGCCACCGAGGAGTCGGACCTGCGGTCCGCACTGCGCTCGGGCGCCCCGGACGAGGAGATCGCCCGCCTGTGGAAGGTGGCGATGTGGGGCAAGAAGGCCGGGTCCGGACTCGACGACCCGTCCTTCCTCCAGCCCGACCGCCCCATGTCGGCGATCGGCGGCTGACGCCCGCCGGACACCCCCTAGCGCTCGCGCTCGGAGCCCTCGGGCTGGACCCAGTCCTCCAGCCTCACGACGTCCTTGAGGAAGCCGCGGACCCCCAGGAACTGGGAGAGGTGTTCGCGGTGTTCCCCGCACGCCAGCCAGGTCTTGCGGCGCTCCGGCGTGTGCAGCTTCGGGTTGTTCCACGCCAGGACCCATACGGCCGCGTCGCGGCAGCCCTTGGCGGAGCAGATCGGGGTTTCGGGAGAAGTCACGGCCCCAACCCTAGAACGGAAGGGCGACGCCGGGCAGCCACGGGGGGAGCTGCCCGGCGTCGGTCCGTCGCTCCGACGGGGGATGCGGAGCGCGTAGGCAGTATGTCACGCACGACCCGGTGCGGTGCACCGGAACTTCATGATTGATCTGAGCTTTTATTGAGGTTTCCCGGGTCCAGTGCGGGGCGCACAGGGGCGGGCATGAAGTGCGAGGGCAGCGAGGGCGTCGATTCGCGCCCCGCGTTGGCGATGACGACGGCGATGTACGGCAGCAGCAGCCCGGCGGCCAGTGTCACGACGGCCACATGGCGCTCCACGTTCCACAGGACCACCGTGGCGACCACCGACAGGGTCCGGATCCCCATCGAGATGACGTACCGGCGCTGGCGGCCCCGTACGTCCTCGGCCAGGCCCATCCGGGCTCCCGTGATCCGGAAGACCACGGGTCCGTTCCGCTTCGTCCGCTGCATGCTCCACCACCCGATCAGCCCGCCGGACGCTCCCCGGTCCGGACCAGTCCACGGTACGCCGCTCCCGCGCGCGGGGAGGAGAGGGGGGTGTCCCCCGAACGGCAGTGTCCGAAATGCGCTGTACGCCGGATGGGCCGAGACTGGGCCCACATGCGCACAACGCGCCACGAGGAGGCTCGACATGCAATGGTTGTGGGCGATCATCGTCGGTTTCGTGCTGGGCCTCATCGCCCGGGCCGTCCTGCCGGGCAAGCAGCACCAGCCCCTCTGGCTGACCACCATCTTCGGCATCGTCGGCGCGGTCCTCGGCAACGCCGTCTCGCGATGGATCGGCGTCGAGGACACCAAGGGCATCGACTGGATCCGGCACCTGCTCCAGCTCGCCGGAGCCGTCGTCATCGTCGGCCTCGGCGACATGGTCTACATGGCCCTCCGAGGCGGCAGGCGCCATACCGTCTGACAGCGGTGGCACGGCCGAGGGGCCGGTGCGGACGATGGAGTCCGCACCGGCC